>CAYQYG010000024.1:19134-38379 GCA_964421485.1 uncultured Polyangiaceae bacterium
CGCCGCGGAGAAGGCCGCCGCGGAGAAGGCCGCCGCGGAGAAGGCCGCCGCGGAGGAGGCCGCCGCGGAGGAGGCCGCCGCAGGCTCGGGCAGCGAAGGCCAGGGCGGCTGAGGGGCGCGCGCATGGCCACACCGGCGCCGCTCGTGATCGGCGGCGAGCCGCAGGCGCTCGCCGATCTGCACCGCCACCTCGACGGATCGCTGCGCCCCGGGACCGCGGCCGAGCTCGCCGCGCGGCGCGGCCTCGACGTGCCGCCCGACCTCGCGTTCACCACGCTGCTCGAGGACCCCGCCGTCGTGGACCTCGTCCTCGACCGCGACGTCACCATCGAGGCCTGCCCCACCAGCAACGTCCACACCGGCGTGATCCCCTCGATCGAAGCGCACCCCCTCCCGCGGTGGCTCGCGCGCGGCGTGCGCGCGTGCGTGTGCCCGGACAACACGCTCCTCTCCGCGGTGACCGCCCCCGAGGAGCACCGCCGCGCGGCGCGCATCCCGGGCATGGACGACGAGAAGCTCCGCGCCGTGATCGCGGCCGCCCACGCCGCCGCATTTCACCGCCCCTGATCCGCGCGCTTGCCCCGCGCCCCCTGCGCGCGCAGCATCCCCGGCCATGGAGAGCACCGTCTCGCTGGACATCGCCGATCACATCGCGACCGTCACGCTCACGACCACCACGATGCCCCCCGCGTTCTTCGAGGACATCGAGGCCGCGTTCCGGAGGATCAACGCCGACGACACGATCCGCGCCGTCATCGTCCGCTCCTCCTGCAAGGCGTTCAGCTACGGCCTGGACCTCCCCGCCGCGTTCCAGGCCCTCGGCCCTCATCTCGGCGGCGCGATGGCCGGCCCCCGCGCGGAGCTCCACGCCTGGATCCGCCGCCTGCAAGGCTCGTTCGACGCGGTCGCCGCCTGCCCGGTCCCGGTGATCGCCGCGATCCACGGCTACTGCATCGGCGGCGGCCTCGACCTCGCCGCCGCCTGCGACGTCCGCCTCGCGGCCGCCGACGCGAAGATCTCCCTGCGCGAGACGAAGATCGCGATCGTCGCCGACCTGGGCAGCCTCCAGCGCCTCCCCGCGATCATCGGCCAGGGCCACACGCGCGAGCTCGCGTTCACCGGCAAGGACGTGACCGCCGCGCGCGCGAAGGAGATCGGTCTGGTCAACGACGTCTTCCCGGATCGCGACGCGCTGCTCGCGGCCGCGCGCGCCATGGCCGCCGAGATCGCCGCGAACCCCCCGCTCACCGTGCGCGGCGTCAAGCAGGTGCTCAATTTCGGCGAGGGCAAGACCGTCGCCGAGGGCCTGGCTTACGTGGCCACATGGAACTCCGCATTCCTCGCCTCGGAGGACCTCGGTGAAGCGCTCGCGGCCTTCCTGGAGAAGCGCCCTCCCAGGTACAAGGGTCGCTGAGGGCTCGCCCGCCCCGAGGAGACGAGATGCGAAAGAGCCTTCGAGCCCCCCTCACGCGCGCGGCCGCGGCCGTGGTCCTGACGATCGGCCTGGTCGCCCACGCCGCCGACGCGCGCGCGGCCGGCGGCGGCGGATCCGGCGGCGGCGGCGGATCCGGCGGCGAAGGCGGATCCGGCGGCGGCAACGGATCCGGCGCCGGCAGCGGCACCGGCGGCGAAGGCGGCGACGAGCGCGCGATCCTCGACCCCACGGAGAGCTGCGATTGCCGCGCCGCGGGCGCCCCTGCCGCCGACCCGCCCCTCGCGCTGCTCGCCCTCGGCGCCGCCCTCGCCGCCCGGCGGCGGGGCGCCGTCACCCGCGCATCGCGAGCCTGAGCGCGGGGCCCCCCGTCACTTCTTGTCCTTGTCGTCCTTCGCGCCCTCGATCACCGGCGGCGGCGCATCCGACTGCACGGTCTTCGCCTCCCCTGCCTCGACGGTGACCATCATCGTCCTGTTGCCGCGCGCGGCGTCGACGAATGTCACCTCGTGCGACCCCGGGGCCACCTTGTGCCCCGAGATCGGCGTCGTCCCCACCGGCTTCCCGTCGATCAGGATCTCGGTCGGCTGCCCCGCGATGACGTCGAGCAGCCCCGACGTGTCCACTTCTCCCTCGGGCTCGGGCGCGGAATCCCCCGCGGGCGCAGCCGGCGCGGGGGCCGGCTCCACCGGCTCCTTCTGCGCGCCGCCGCACCCCCCGAGGGCCGCCGCGAGGAGCGCGCAGAAGATCCAGCCGCCGCGAAGCGAGGTAGTACCAATGCGAAGCATGCGGCGATGTTATACACGAACAGCCCTCGAGAGAAGCCTCTCGGCGCCCGGGCGCCCGCCGCGCTCCCCGGCGGAGGCGAGCCCCGGTGTCCCCTGCCCTCCTCACCCCAGCTGCTCTGCGCGCGTCGAGGCACCCCATGGCCCATGAGATCGAGCGAAAGTTCCTCGTGAAAGGCGAAGCCTGGAGGGCCCTCGCCCCCGGCGTCCTTTATCGTCAGGGCTACCTGTCGAGCGTCAAGGAGCGGACCGTCCGGGTCCGGATCGCCGGCGGCAAGGGATTCCTGACGATCAAGGGGGTGAGCCGCGGGGTGACGCGCACGGAATTCGAATACTCCATCCCGGTGGAGGACGCGTCCGCGATGCTCGACGACCTCTGCGAGCGCCCGCTCATCGAGAAGACCCGCCATGCCATCAAGCACGGCGCCCACACCTGGGAGGTCGACGAGTTCCACGGCGACAACGCCGGCCTGGTGATCGCCGAGGTCGAGCTCGCGAGCGCCGACGAGCAGCCCGAGATACCGGAATGGGTGGGCGAGGAGGTCTCCTCCGATCCGAGGTATTTCAACTCGAACCTGGCGAAGAGGCCGTTCAGATCCTGGTGATCGGCGAGCCCGGGCGCGCCACGTGGAGCGCGACCCGGAGCTCCAAATGTCGAACCGGGGCTACTGCGCGAGCGCCGCGTACTGGGCGATCAGCTCCTTGTACTCCTGCACCAGCGGATAGGGCAGGTCCGGGAGCGTGTCGACCACCGCCTCCGCCTCCGCGGGCGTCATCTGCTCCTTGATGAGCTGGTTGAGCACATAGATGAGCTCCGCCGCGACGAGGTTGTTGTCGTGCTTCCCCAGCATCTGCAGCACCGGGCGCTCGATCACCTCCGTGTGCTGCGCTCCCGTCTCCGGATCCGTGTAGTAGGCCGTCAGCTTGAACGACCTGCTCGCCACGTGCTGGCCCGCGGGCGCGCTGAACACCTCGAAGAAATACTGGTCCGTGTTGAACGAGAAGTTCGTCGGCTGCACGTCCTCGGGGTTCGTGGACGACTGCTCGCTGGCCGTCACCACGTGGTCCATCACGCTGGGGTAGTCGAGCCGGAACCGCACGTCGCGGGCCGCCACGGACACCAGCGCGACGAACCGCTCGGTGAACGCGCGCCGCGCGTCCTGCCGGGTGGCCAGCGAGAAGTAGGCCCCCTTCCCGAGATCGGTCAGCACGTTGAGGAACTCGTCATTGAAGTCCTCGCTGACCCCCAGCCCCGAGAAGTAGATCCCCTCGCGATCGCCGATGACCACGTTCTCCGCGATGACGTTGGGATCGACCTCCCCGGTGTTGGCGTACGCGTCGGTCAGGATGATCACCCGGTTGAGCTTGTCGGGATCGTAGTGGCGCCGCGCCAGCCGGTAGGCGAGGCCGATGCCCGCGTCGAGGTTCGTCGAGCCGTAGGTGTACAGGCCGTCCGTCGCCCACTGCACGTCGGGGAACGCCACCTGCTGGCCCTGCACCGCCTGCGCCCCCTCGAGCTCGATCTGCGTGTCGGAGTCGAACGAGACGACATTCACCACGTCGCCCGGCCGGAGCGAGGCGAGCATCTTCCGCAGCGCGTACTTGACGAGGTCGATCCGGGTGATCGCCGGCCCCTCCCCCGTCGCCGGGAGGGTCTCCATCATGGATCCCGAGATGTCGACGAGCACCGTCAGCACGAGGTTCGACCGCGAATCGTTCGCGAGGGTCGGCGACGCGACGTACGCGCCGAGCTGGTAGTGGATCATGGGCTCGCCCCCCGCGGCCGGCGCCGGGCGGGCGGACATCCCCATCGACACGTCGAACATCCCCAGGTGGGTCGGGCACGCGCGGGCGAACCGCTCGTAGTTGAGGAACTCCCAGACCCGCGCGAGCCGGCGCGGCGGCACCTGGCCCCCGTCCAGCATGTGCTTGACCAGCTCGACCGCGGCCGTGCTCGCCGAGTCGTCGTACGAGAAATAGAAGTACGACTCCTCGGGGTCGTCGTTCACGAGCTCTTCCTCTTCCTCTTCTTCCTCCTCCTCTTCCTCGCCCTCGTAGCACTGCCCATTGTTGACAGTGACGGTCACCGGGAGCTCGCCCAGCGCGCTGTCCGCGCCGACCGTCACGGTGGCCTGTCCAGGGTTGCCGGCGGTCAGCTCGAGGTCGGTCACGAACCCCTGGCTGTCCGTCACCTCGGCGGGATCCACGATGGCCGCGCTGCTCGTCGCGACGGTCACCTCCGCCGCGGGCACCAGGACGCGCTGCTGCTCCGCGTCGTAGAACGCCACGCCGACGGTCCGCGAGCACTGCGACTGGATGGTCAGAGAGCCCCACCCGATATAGATCGACGTGACCGGATTGGGCAGGACCGTGACGTCGATGTTCGCGGTGTGCCCGTTCGCGGACACCGAGACGGTCGCGGTCCCCGGCCCCATGCCCGTCAGGCGCGCCACGGTGCGGCCCGACAGCGAGGTCTCGGCCGCTGCCGCGATCACCTGCGGATCGCTCGAGGTGACGGTGAGCTGGGCGGATTCGATCCAGGCGCCCGTCGCGTGATAGAGGAACACGCCGACGTCCTGCGTCCTGTGGTCCTTGAGGGTGACCTGCTCCTCGGCCAGCGAGAGCTTGGCCACCACGTTGTCGAGCACCGTCACGACCATCTCCGCGGTCACGCCGCCGCGGGAGACCTGGATCGTCGCCGTGCCGGGCGCGACGGCGGTCAGGCGCACGTAATGCTCGCCGCTGCCGCGGCTCCACTTCTCCACGGTCACGACCTGCTGGGCGAGCGACACGGCGGTGAAATCATCGACCGGCACGGAGGCGGGCGCGCCCCCCTGGAAGAACTGCACCCGCAGGGTCTCGACCGTGCCGGCGATGGTCGTGAGCTGGTCGGCGCCGAGCACGATGTCCGGCGCCGGCGCGGTCGGCCCCGGATCGAGATCCGGGGACGTGGGAGGCGGCTCGGGGAGCGCCTCCTCGCCGCACGCCCCCGGGGGATCGGCCACCGGCGCCGCCGGCTGGTGATCGCCCGGAGCGGGGTCGCTCGATCCGTCGTCGTACCTGGTGCACCCGCCCAGGGCCAGCGCGACGACGACGAGCCACGTGACGAAGAGCCCTCGTCTCACTGAAGCGTACATGATGTCTTACCTCCCACCTGAACGGCTGAATGGATCGCCGAGTATGGTTGTGGTTCAAATTCACACTATCGCCACTCGAGGGTGCCGATCAACACATTTCTCCGGGCTCGCCGGGCGCGCGTCCGTGGTCCTGCTCGAGGGTCCGCGCCGGGGGCACGCCCTGGACTTTCGCGGGTGTTCCTGGATGATAGGCGGCCGGATCCACGCGGAGGACCACGTGACGGCAAGATCGCGGCTTCTCTCCCTGACCCTCGTCCTCCTTGCCCTCGCCGGCTGCGACGCGTCCGGCGGCGGCGGGGACGCAGCCTCCATCCCGGAGTGCGACAAGCTCTTCCGCGTGGCGGATGCGTGCTTCTCGAAGAACCCCGTGGTCAAGGCCAGCATGGCGGACACCGTCGATCAGGTGAAGGACATGCTGAAGCCCAGGAGCGGCGAGCCGCTGGAGCGCGCGAAGATCGCGGATGTGTGCCGCCAGCGGACAGCGGCCGTGGAGCAGGCCTGCCGCTAGGGCTGCGTCCGGGCGGAGAGCGGCTACAGTGCGCCCATGATCTCGCCCCCGGGCGTGGCCGCCGCCTGCATGCTCGCATTCGCCGCCGCCGGCTGCGCCGCGCCGGCGCCGCCGCAGCCGCCTCCGTATGCGGGGGGTCCGGCGGCACCGCCATGGAATTCCTCCGCATCCGCATCCGCATCCGCATCCGCGACCGCGACCGCGACCGTTGCCGCGTCCGGTTCCGTGTCCGTTCCCGGTTCCGTGTCCGTTCCCGGTTCCGTGTCCGTTCCCGGTCCCGGTCCCGTTCCCGCCCCCGCCTCCGTTCCCGCGGGCCCTGTGATTGAATTCGAGGCGCCGTACAAGCTCGGCCAGGCGCCCGCGCCGCGCGGGCAGGCGGAGGCGGCGGAGCTCGAGCGCTGGAATCGCGGCGGCCGGGGCGATCCGCCCGCGCCGCCGCCGCCGAGCGAGGGCCACCCGCTGCCGCGGGTCATCGTCGACGTCACCGGCGTCAAGGGGCCGCTCAGGGCGGCCGAGGTCCAGCGCATCGCCAGGCAGCGGCTATGGATCGAGGTCGTCCAGTGCTACCGGCTCGGCGCATACAGGGACCAATCCCTGCGCGGCAAGGTCACCGTGCGCCTCACCGCCGGCCGCGCGGGGAAGGTCACGGCCGCGAAGGTGACCGCCTCGACGATGCCCGACAAGGAGGTCTCCGGCTGCCTCGCCAATGCCACGAAGCGGCTCGCGCTCCCGCGCGCGCGCGCGGGATCCACCATCACCGCGATGCTCCAGGTCTCGCCCGGCGACGACCCCGTGGAGCCGCCGCCGGGCGCGATCGTGCCCGGCGATGGATCGCTCGCGCCCGCCGCGATCACCTCCGCCGCGGCCGCCGCGATGCCCGCGTGGCGATCGTGTTATGAGCAGGGGCTCGCCGGCGCGCCGGAGCTCTGGGGGCGGATCGCCGTGCGATTTCACGTCACCGCGGATGGACGCGCCGACGAGGCGTTCGAGGCCGGCTCGAGCTTCCCGGACGAGCGGGTCGCGCGATGCGTGCTCCGGGCCGCCCGGGCGCTCACGTTCCCGGCGCCCGAGGGCGGCGACCTCCGCTTCGTCCTGCCGATCCGGCTCTCGCCGCGGGATCCGTCGCGCGACGAGCAGCGCTGATCCGGCCTCACTCGGGGCGCGTCTCTGCCCCCTTCACGCCGCGCGGCATCGACAGCAGCGCACGGAATGGCCCCGACGGGTTGCTGTCGGCCGCGCTCCAGCTCTTCTGCTGCGTCTGGCCCCCGCCCAGCGAGAGCTTCGTCACGTAGCGCTTCGGCGGGCTCTGCACGGGCGACAGGACCGTCACCTCGACGAGCACGATATCGGAGCCGGCTCCGGTGAAATCGACGATCATGGCGTCGATCGATCCGGACGGCTGGGCCGCCATGGCCCTGTCGAGGTCCGGGTAGACGGCATAGCGAGCCTTGAAATCGACGCCGCCCTCGGTCCACGTCTCCTCCTTCAGGGCCGCGCTCCCGTCCGCGGGGGCTGGCTTCCTGTCGGGGGCCTTCGCGGACGATCCGGGCGCGGACACGGTCACGGGCGCGGCGCCCGCAGCCGGGCCCGGGGCGCGCTGGTCGCAGGACGCCGCGGCGGCCGCGAGCGCGATCGCTATCAGGATCCCTGTGCGATGCCGCGGGAGCGCCTCGTGAGCCTTCATGAGCGCGAGCACATCCGACCGCTCCGCCGCTGTCAAGCGCCGGGCGCGGCCGGCCGGTCCGGTCCCGGCGCGCGGACCGCCCGCGGCCCGGCGGCGCCGCCGGGCTCGAAGCTATCCCCCCCGGCGCCCGCGCTGCGGTAGTCTCGCGACATGCGACGCTCCCTCCTCCTCGCGACCCTCGCCGCGGCCCCGCTCCTCGCGGGCTGCGGCACCGCGGTGTACCGCCCCAACACCGCGGGCCAGGTGGACCTCGATCCCGCGCTCGAGATCAACGACGAGGACGTGCGCAAGGCCTTCGAGGCGCGGCCGCAGCTCCAGCCGTCGCTCGCGGTGGCCTGTTACAGCTTCGATCCAAGGAGGGCCGACGAGCTCGACGGCATGGTCCGCTCGCTGCCCGGCGTGCGCTCGGTCTACCGGATCCCGCCGCTCCTCGTGACCGGCGAGCGCCGCTTCCAGGAGGTGTCGCCGTGGGAGCCGCCGAAGCCCGTCAGCGTGAAGAAGCTCCGCCTGCTCGCGGCGCGCGCGCACGCGGACGTGCTGATGATCTTCGATTACGGGTACAAGACCAGCCGCCCGGCGAACGGGCTCGTCGCGTTCAACGTCGCGCTCCTCCCCGCGCTCTTCTTGCCATTCCTCGATCTCGAGGTGGAGAGCTACCTCGAGACGTACGTGGTCGACACGCGCAACGGCTACCTCTACGGCCACCTGACCTCGGACGCGAAGGACCGCGAGGATTACGTCTCCATCTACACGCAGCTCGAGGAGCGGTTCGTCGAGAAGCAATGGAAGGAGATCGTGGACGGCACGAAGCGGAGGCTCGGCGGGCTCCTCGTGGAGGAGGCGAAGCCCCGCCCCGAGGCCGCGAAGCAGGAGCCGCTCCCCGAGCCGCCTCGGGAGCCGCAATGCCCGCCGGCGGCGGGTCCCCCGGCGGAGCCCGCGCAGCCTGCGCCGGCGCCGAGCCCCCGCGACCCATTCGATCCACGGCGGTGACCAGCAGGATTGAGGAGCGCAGGGAGGCGGGCGGCGCCGTCCAGCCCATCCGGCAGGCGGCGCGGGGCCGGCCCGGTTCTTCTTGACAGTGAAGCCTTCGACCGGATCAATACCCGGCCGAAAGGACGGCTCCACGGCGCCTCGCCGGCCGGACCGCACGCCATGCCCGAGCTCCGCGCGCAGCACCTGTTCACGCTCTCCCTCGAGATCGGATCGCGCCGCGCCGTCGGGCAGGGCCCGTTCGGGTACCGGCGCATCACCCACGTGACCGGCGGCCGCTTCGAGGGGCCGCGGATCTCGGGGCGCGTGCTGCCCGGCAGCGGCGACTGGCCGCTCGTCGGCCCCGGCGGCGCCCTGCGGATCGACGCGCGCCTGACCCTGGAGGCGAGCGACGGGGAGATCATCTACATGTCCTATCAGGGCATCTGCGGCGGGCCGCCCGAGGTGCTGGAGCGCCTCGGTCGCGGAGAGGAGGTCGATCCATCCCTCTATCATCTCCGCGTGGCGGCGCTGTTCGAGGCGGCGGCGCCGCAGCACGAGTGGCTCGGCTATGTCGTCGCGATCGGCGTGGGCCGGCGGATGCCGGGCCGCGTCGAGTATGACGTGCACGAGGTGCTCTGACGGTGGCAGAGCGGGGGTGAGGCGCCGTGCGCGCCGCTCGCCCCCGATCGAGGGCTCACTGGCACATGCTCGGGCAGGGCGCGCGGACGCACATGACCTGCCTGCACTTCTGACCCTTCGCGCAGGTCGCGTCGCTGCGGCAGCCGGGCACGCATTTCTTCTCGTCGCGATCCGGCTCGCAGACCTGGCCGCCGGGGCAATCGCCGTCCTGCGCGCACCAGCCGGGCTTCGCCTGCCGGCCGCCGCCGGCGGGCTCGCCGTCCTTCGCGGCGGCTGTGGTCGCCGGGCCGGCCGAGGGCGCGGGGGCCGCAGGCGCCGTCGCAGGGGCGGCAGGAGCCTCGGCCGCCTCGGGCGTACCCGAGGGCGCGGCGGGAGGCACGACCGGAGCGGCAGACGCCGCCTGCTCGGTCTTGGCGCGCGGGCTATCGGGGGCGGGTTGCTCGGGGGACGCAGGGCAGCCCGCGAGCGCGAGCGCAAGGGCGAGATGGGGGAGGCGGATCTTCATGCCCCCAGAAAGCCCAGAACCGCGCCCGCGTCCACTCAATTGGATCGGGCGGCGCGACGCCGGATTGGCCTCGTCGGGGCGACGATGTCATCACCCATACTGAACGCCGGGCTTGTGTGCTCGTCCGTGTAGTGCTACCCACGTCGCCCGGGAGCGCAGCAGAGCGAGTGCCACAGCGAGCATCTGGCCCAATCCACGCGCGGATCGGCGCGGCCATCGAGCAGGAGCGCCTCATGGGGCTCTCACCGAGCTTCACGCTCGGTCCCTTCGATGCCGCCGCGGCGCGCCGCCACGTGCGCGAGGCGCGGCTCCGGCCGGTCGAGGTGGAGCTGCTCTCCCGGTTGATCGATATCGCCACCGAGGAGCGGGGGCGCTCGCTCAGGATCTCGCCGGCGGAGCTCGCTGCCTGGCTGCCGGCCGAGCGCGACGCGGCGCGGGTCCTCCGCCGGCTGGTCTCGTGCCGGTGGCTATGGCGTGGCCTCACGAAGCGGCGGGAGCGCGGGCGCGCGGATCTCTATCACCTCACGTTCGACCTCCTGCCCGGCCGATCGACGACGGATCAGGCCGAGCGGCGGGAGCGCGGCGACGACGTGAAGAGGCTGCTTCGCTCGCTCCAGTCCAGGCCGGCCGAGTGCCCGGTGCTCGGGGTGTTCGCCCGCGTCGCGGGCGTGCCGGCGCCCATGCAATCGCGCGCGCCCGCCGAGGTCGAGCGCCGCCGCGCCTTCCGCCTCGTCGACTGGGCGATCCGCGAATGCGTGGCCGCCTATTACGAGGCGATCCGCCGCGACGACCTCGCCGCGCGCGTGCGCCGGCTGCCCGAGGTCCGCCGCCGGGAGGCCGCGCGGGAGCTCGTGGAGCAGGCGGCCGCCGCGTCGAAGGACTCCCGGGTGAAGGCGCTCGCGCACCATTACCTCCGCGCCTCGGCGCCCGGCGCCCCCGGCCACGACACGACGCTGGAGCACGCGGCCGCCGCCGCGTTCGCGGGCGCGATGGTCGCCGGCACCGCGCAGGCGCTCCGCGAGGATTTTCGAAAGGAGGCCTCCCGCCTGCTCTTCGAGCTCGTGATCGCGGAGGACGAGCCCGCGGCCGCGCCGGCGCAGGGCGCGGCCCCGAAGCGGCGCCGGCCGCCCGTTCGCTCCCGCCCCGGCGCCGCGGATGAATCCGACGACGAGAAAGAGGGCGTGGGCTGACGGGTACTCCGCTCCCTCGCGGATGGGATCCGCCTCTCGACGTGAGGCGCGGCGCAGGCGAGAGCGATCATCCGCACTGAAGCGCAGCCCAGCGATGGGGCCTTGTGGTAGAAGGGCGCCGTGCAGCTCGACGACCCCACCCTGACGGCGGCGAGAGCCGATGATGTCGCAGTCGCGCTGGGGCAAGTGCGACGGATCCGTGTGCTCGTGCACGCCGGCGTGAGTCGCAGGGACGTGCTCGAGCAGATCCGGGCGCGGATCGGCGAGGACGCTGCGGTCGTGAGCCTGCCGCCTCTGGACGACGCGGACGCTCCGCTTCACGGCTTGCTTCAGGCAGCCGCATGCGTGGATCGCCAGGCGGTCGAGCTCGCGATGGACGACAGGGCGGACCTCCACGACCGCGCCCGATCGGTCGCGTCGAGCCTCGCGAAGCTCGGTCGGGTTCTTGTCGTGTGGGTGCCACCGGGGCGGCGCACGCAGGCAGCCGCCGAGGAGCCGGATGCGCAGCTCCGGCGCCAGCGGGTCCAGAGCGCGCTCGGCGGCTGGATCGCGGCGGACCTGCCGATCGTGCTCTTGATGAGCCGGAGCTCCCTGTCGCTGTGGAGCAGCGCGTCCCGCAGGGCGACCGCCGCTTGGGCGTAGCTCCCCCACGCCGTCGCGTCGTCGAGCGCGCGGGGCCCGATCGGGGTCGGCTCGATCTCGATCGAGCGCCACTCGGTGAAATCGGTCGCGACTTCCCTCGAGCTGCCCGCGCGCGAGCTCTACTGGGATCGGGCCCGCTCCCTCAGCGTCGAGCACCGCGATTACCTGGGCGCCGCCGAGCTGTACCGCGAGTGCCTCCGCCGCTTCGACGACAGAGACGCGTACGCATGGCATTATCTGGGGTACAACCTCGATCGGGCAGGGCGGCAGCGGCGAGAGGCCGAGCACGCATTTCGAGCGGCCGTCGAGATCCGGCCGGACCACCCCTGGTACAACGGCCGCCTGGTGACGTTCCTGATAGAGCAGGCGCGGTTCCGGGACGCGGAGCAGGAGTGGTCCAGGGCCGTTCTTCGCATGGATCCACACGGTGAGCACGTGCTGACGTCACCGTGGCTCGCGCGCGAGGTCCACCAGTGGGTCGTGCGCGCCTGGCTCCGGTTCGGCGAGGTGAGGCGCGCGCGGAGCGTGTTCGACGACATCCCGGAGGAGCCGTTCTGCGATCAGGGCTGGTACCGGGACCTGCAACACGCGCTCCTCGACGCCGAGGAGGCGGTGCGCCTCGGCGAGTCCGTCTATCCGGCCGAGATGCCGATGGACAAGCGATGGACGCTTCCGACGGACCTGGTCTCCGAGCACGACGCGATGGGACGACCGCTGCGCCACTGGTTTCCGGGGCGCGTCGTGGGATTCGACGATCTGGGGATTCACACGGCGCTCGCCGTTCCCGAGAAGGACCCGAGCGCCCGCAGGATCATCGCGCGCACGCTCTCGATCGAGGAGTGGCGGCAGCACGGGTTCTGTCCAGCCGAAGAGGCCGAGGGCAAGTATCTCGTGCTGGCGATCTACGTCGACCCCGAGGGCGGAGAGGAGGTCGTCCAGATCCTGCCCCTGCCACACCGCGCTCGGGCACCGGACGAGGATGAAATCCGGCACCTCACCCGCTATCTGGAGGGATCTCGGGCTTGAGCTCCTCGTCCAGCCTCGATGCGCTGGAGCGGCTCGATCGGGACCTCGTGTACGTATTTGTTGCGGGTCCCGGTGTTGGCGAGGGGATCGCCGTGGCCCTGCCCGGCGCGGGGTGGCTCCTCGTGGACGGCTGTGCCGCCGGCAGCGGTGGGAGCGGCCTCCCGCTCGAATCCATCGTGACCCGCTGGTCAGCCGGTCCCGAGGATCCGGTCGTGGCGATGGTGCTCACGCATCCGCACGAGGACCATGCGGCGGGCTTCTCGGAGCTCGTCGGCAGGTTCGATCCGGCGGTGATCGCGCTGGCGGGCAAGGACGGAGAAGATCTCCTGAGCTCCGTGCGTGCCAAGCTGCGCGCCCGGCGCGCCGCGGCTCACGAGATCCGGACTGGCTCGGTGCTGGCGGCGTTCCTGGCGATCGATCGCTGGGCAGAGGACCACGCGGGCAGGCTCCTGGCGCTGCGCGACGGCATGGAGATCCCGGTCGGATCCGGTGAGGTCACCGTGACCGCTCGGGCTCCGGATCTCATGACGGTGGGGAGCAGAGGCGCACGGGGGGAAGTCCTCCGGGCGGATAACCACATGAGCATCGTTCTGGAGATCAACCATGGATCCGGCCGTATCGTGCTGACGAGCGACCTCCCCCGCTACCTCACGGGCACGACGACGCCTGTACCGAGCGGGTGGGACCACGTGATGAGCAAGCACGCGCACCTCGGCGCTCACACCGTCCTGAAGATCCCGCACCACGGCTCTGCGGAGGCGATGCACCCCGACCTGATGGATGCCGGCGCGGCGGAGCTCAGGGCCTGGAGCGTCACTCCTCACAACAGCTCACGGCTGCCCCGCGTCACGGATATGGATGGCCTCCCACGACTGCTTGGATTGCAGCGCTCGGCCTGGCTGTGACCGGCCTTCCTGAGAACTTGCACCTCGTGTCGCTTCAACATCTCGAACACGCCGCTTCCAACCATCGAACTCATGGCTGGCAAGTGGCGCCCGGCTCAGGTCGACGTCAACTTCGACCGGCCAGAGTTTCCGGAACGAAACCGGCCAGAGTTTCCGGAACCCACAGGCGAGGTCGTGCAGCACGCTGCCGAGGCTCCGAAGCACGGCCGCCACGCGTGGCTCCCCCTCACCGTAGGCCTCCTCGTGCAGCGCGAGCGCCTGCTCCAGGTAGCCCTTCGCCTCGGCGTGCTCACCGCGCATGCTCGATCAACGTGCGCTGCTCCGCGTGGTTCGTCGCCGCTCCCGCTCCCGTTCCCCGCGTCCGTTCCCCGCTCCCGCTCTCGTTTTCGCTCCCGCTCCCGTTTCCGTTCCCGTCTCCGTTCCCGTTTCCGTTTCCGTCTCCGTTCCCGCTCCCATTCAATCAGCTCCGCGGCTCTCGCCGCGCATTCTCGATTGCGCGCCGCGCCCATGCCCGGACCGCCGCGGGCGGCACGCCGCGTGCAGCCGCGCGCCCTCATGGAACGTGCGGACGCGGTGGTCGTGGGGGCGGGCCTCGCCGGGCTCGCGTGCGCATTCGATCTGGCGAGCGCGGGCAGCCGGGTCATGCTGCTCGAGGCGAACCCGTTCCTCGGAGGACGCACGTCGTCCTGGCTCGACGGCGGAATGCCGGTGGAGTCGGGCCTCCACCGACACCTGGGTTTTTACAGGGCCCTGCCGCGGCTCTGGGAGCGCGCCGGGCTCTCCATCGAGGACGTCATCGAGTGGGAGTACACGATCGAGATCCGGTCCGGGGACGGGACGAGGGGCGTGTTCGGGGTGGCGCCGTTCTACCGGCCGCTGCTCACGTTCGCGTCCCTGCTCGGCAACAACGATCTGGTCGCGCCGCTGGACAAGCTGTCGCTCCTGCCGGCGAGCCTGCTCGGGCTCATCAATTACGTCTTCCGGCCGCGCTGGCTGGACGGGCGGAGCATCGAGGACTTCGCGCGGAGGCGGCTCGTGACGGCGCGCGCGCGGGAGAACATCATCACGCCGCTCAGCACGGGGCTGTTCTTCCTGCCGCGCGACCGGTACTCCGCCTACGCGTTCTTCATGCCGGCGGCGCTGGCGCTCCGGCGCGTCGTGCGCACGCGCGTCGGCGCGTTCCGCGGCGGGATGACGGAGGTGATGGCCAATCCCCTCGGGGCGGCCATCGAGCGGCGGGGGGGCGTGGTGCGGGTGGACGCGCCGGTGGCGCGGCTCCGCGTGGACCGCGGGCGCGTGACGGGCGTCGAGGTCTCGGGCGAGAGGATCGACGCGCGCCACGTGGTGGTGGCCACCTCCCTCCGGCCCGCGCAGCGGCTGCTCCAGCCATTCGCGGATCGCCCGGAATTCGCGGGGCTGATGGCGCTCGAGGCGATGCCCGTGATCACCGTGCAGATGGAGCTCGATCAGCCCGCGCTGCCGGTCGACAGGACCACGTTCGGGCCCGGCACGTCGCTGGCGAGCTTCGCGGAGCAGTCGCGGACGACGTTCCCGCACGCGCCGGGGCGGCTCTCGATCATCCTGTCGGACCCGGCGCGGTTCGTGGGCATGCCGGACGACGCCATCCTCGACGTCGTGATCGAGGACGCCTCGCGGCTGGGGATGCAGCTCGACGGGCATGTCCTCCGTCATCGGGTGGTCCGGCTGCTCCACGATTTCTATTCGCTCGCGCCGGGCAACGACGCGCTCCGGCCGGATCAGGCGACGCCGATCCAGGGGCTCACGCTGGCGGGCGATTACACGAGGCAGCCCTACCTCGGCACGATGGAGGGCGCGGTCGTCTCCGGCGAGCGGGCCGCCAGGGCGGTGCTCGAGGCGGGGTGAGGCGCCGCGCGAGGCTCGTCGATCGAATCGCGCCGCGCGGGGCTCAGTCGCAGCCCGGGAAGGCGATGTTGCCGTAGCCGGCGCAGGAGCTCACGCAGACGTCGCAGAGCAGGCACGAGAACCAGCCCTCGAAGGCGGCGACCGCCTCGGGGGTGGCGGCCTGCTGGCAGGCGTCCACGCAGGCGGCGTCGGCGCAGGCGGAGGTGCACGTGACGTAGTCGATGCAATCTGGATTGCTCTCGCACGCGCTCACGGCGGCCGCGCACTCGCCCGCCTCGGCGCAGTCGAAGCAGCCGTTGCAGTCGGCGGCGGCGTCGCAGGAGCAGTCGGGATCGGCGGCGCAGCTCGCGACGCAGCAGCCGTCGGCGCCGCAGGTGGTGACGGGCTCCGCCACGCAGCGGAGGTCGCAGGTCTCGCTGCTGCCGGCGATCGAGGGCGTGGCGCAGGCGTCCTGCGGCATGCAATCGATGGGGCCGCAGGGATCGCAGGTCTCGCCGGTGTCCACGACGCCGTTGCCGCACGCGCCGGTGGTCTGGCCGCCGGCGGCGCCGCCCGCGCCGCCGGCGCCGCCGGGGTCGGTGTCGTCGGAGCAGGCCGGGGCGAGGGCCGCGAGGGTGAGCGCGGCGAGGAGACAGGCAGGGAGCGGGCGCATCGGTGGGGTCCTCCGCGCGCGAGCATACGACGGGGGGCGCGCGCTGGATATCCCCCTCGCGCCGGGCTCCGGGGGGCGGCCGCGCCGCCGCCCGGCGCGGCTCCGGGGCCGGCGGCGCCGCGGCGCTACTGCGCCGTGGCGGACACCTGGGTGGAATTCGGGCTCTCGCCGAGCGCGCTGACGGCGCTCACCACGAAATGATAGGTGACGCCCGTGGTGAGGCCGCCGTTCGAGTAGCGCGGGACGCCCACGGTCGCGACCGTCGCGTACGGGCCGCCCGACGTGAGGCTGCGCTTGACCTTGTAGCTCGTCGCGCCGGCGGAGGCCGTCCAGGTCAAGGTGACCCTCCTCAGGCCCGGCGTGGCCACGAGGTTCGTCGGCGCGAGCGGCGGCCCCGCAGGGGTCGCCGCGACCTCGCGCGACGGGGCGCTCTCCCCGAGGGCGTTCCGCGCGGTGATGACGTAATGGTACGTCGTCCCGTTGGTCAATCCCACGTGAAGGAACGATGCGCCGGTCACGCCGGCGGCGACCGGCGCGAACGGGCCGCCCGCGGTCGTCGCGCTCCATACCGTGTACGTGTCGGCGCCCGAGGACGCGATCCAGCCCAGCGTGACCTGCCCGTTGCCCGGGCTCGCGACGACGCCCTCGGGGGCGGCAGGGGCGGCGGCAGGGGGCCAGGTGGTCTTCACGGCCGCGCTCCAGCGCGCGGGGGCGCGATACTCGGGCTGCTGCTCGACGCTCATGAACTCCCCGGAGGCGGCGGCGGCGGCCACCGTGCAGACCGAACCCTCGGGGACGCCGTTCAGGAAGCGGCCCTGGACGTTGTCGGTCGCGTTCATGCTGCAGGTGTTGCCGCCGGGGACGTCGACGCTCCAGGTCGGGTTGGCGAGCTCCACGTTCGCCTCGAGCGCGCGCACGTCGGCGCCGGCGGGCGGGGCGGTGGAGAGGCCCTGCGAGAGGTAGGCGTTGACCCCGGGGCAGGTGGTCGAGGCCATGCCGTGCCATTGCACCTGCACGTTCGCCTCCGCCCCGTAGAAGGCGTCGATCTCCAGCGTGGTGGGGTGGTACATGTTCGCCGTGGCGTGCGCGCAGTCGGACTCGCGGTAGTCCGCGTCGCACGCGCTGGCGCCGGCGTTCGCGAGCCGGTGCGCGCCGCACATGAGGTAGCTGCGCGAGTCGCTCCACTTGAAGAGGTCTATCGCCTCGGTCTCCGTGTTGCTGTCGTGGATGGGGTGCGGCGCCTGGTGGCTCAGCTCGCGCGCGGCGGTGGGGTCGACGATGAAGGTGCCCCAGCCGCGGTCCACGACACCATTGCTGTCGGCGTCGCTCACCTCCATCAGCACGCAGTAGCTCTTGCCGTTGTCGGCGTCCCGGAACGTGTTGATCTGCATGGCGGCGGACAGGCTCGTGGGCAGCGCGAAGCCGCAGGCGCCGCCCAGCATGGAGGCCACCACGGCGCGCCAGTCCGCCTGCTCGGCGGCGGTGGGGATCCTGTAGCCGCCGTAGCCCGATCTGGGCATCTGGTTGCGGATGCACGTGGCCAGGCTGCTCAGCGTGGTGGCGGAGCTGCAGCTCAGGGTCGAGGCGGCCGCCGCGCCGACGCGGGCGAGCGGGAATGCGTAGATCGCGCCGGCCTGCGCGCCCTGCTCGGAGTCGAGCTGCGCGCCGATGATCGCGGCCGTCTGGCCCAGCGCGATCGCGTGGCCCGGGCCGCCGTCGGCCGGGCCCTGATCCATGAGCTTCCTCGCGAAGGTCCAGGCGCCCTGGAGCGAGGTGAACAGCTCCGCGCCCCGCCGCGGGCCCGCGGCGCCGACGAGCGCGGTGCGATCCCACAGGGCGACGCCGGCGCCGAACTCGAGGGTGGCGCGGTCGTTCGGCGTGAGGACGGCGGCGGGGGCCCACGCGCCGCCGTGGCGGGTGAGCACGTGGGCGGCGCCGCGCGGCGCGGCGCCCGGCGCGCCGATGATCACGGTGTCCTCGAAGAGGGCGACCGCGGCGCCATAACGATCGAGCTCGCCGCCCTCGGGCGCCGCGAGCTTCGCCTCCTCGACCCATTCGAGGGGGCCGCGGCGGAACACGTGGGCGGCGCCGGAGCCGGCCGCGACGCCGTCGGCGTGGGGCGCGCCCACGACGACGGCGTCGGACCACGCGCCGACCGACGCGCCGAGCTCGCCGCCCGGCACGCCGTCCGCGGCGACGAGCTTGGCGCGCTGGGTCCACACGCCGCCCTCGCGCGTGAACACGTAGGCCGCGCCCGAGGCCCCGGCCGCGCCGTCCGCGCCCGGCGCGCCGACGACGGCCATGTCCCCGGACAGCGCGACGGCGGCGCCGAGCTGGTCTCCGGGCAGTCCGTCGGACGCCGAGAGGACGGCCTCCTCGGTCCACGCGCCGTCCTGCCGGACGAATACATACGCCTCACCGGCCCCGGTCGCGGCGCTGCCGCCGGGCGCGCCGACGACGGCGGTGTCGCCCCACACGGCGACCGCGGCGCCGAAGCCCGCGGCCGCGCCGCTCGGGGCGAGCTCGCCCTCGCGCCGGAGCACGGCCCCCTGCTCGTGCTCGAATGCATAGGCCAGCCCCAGGCCCGGCGCGCCGACCACGGCCGTGTGGCCCCACAATGCCACCGATCCGCCGAACCGCTCGCCGCCGGCGGCAGGCTCCGGCGTGACCTTGTGCGCGTGCCCCACGCGCACGACCTCTCCGGCGGCCTCCGGCGAGGCCCGCGCGGCGCGTGGGCGCGGGCCGCCGAGCCACGCGCCCAGGGCCACGAGGCAGGAGAGGAACCAGAGGAACGAGTGCTTCATGTGGGCCGACCTCCCGATGAGATCCGGGGATTCCTCGCGCTGAAGGGCCGCAGCGGTCCCGATGCGGGAGCTCCGGAACAGACCCGTGGACAATTACCGTCGCACGGTACATCTGTTTGCTCGCTCACGTCAAGCGTCGTTTCCGCTGCCGATCCCGTTTCCGTTTCCGCTGCCGCTGCCGTCTCCGCGGCCGTTGCCGTGTCCGCGGCCGTTGCCGTGTCCGTGTCCGGTTCTGCTCCCGTGCGGTCACAGGTCGGCTGGTCCTGAAAGAAGCGAGGTCCCTGCACGGAGCAGGAGAGAGAGAGAGAAATTCACAGGGAGGCGGGGAGGCGGGGAGGCGAGAGTTTTCTGATTTTTCTCTCACCTCCCCGCTCTCCCCGCCTCCCTGTGATCCCTCTCTCCTCTCCGATCGCGTTCCGGTGATCCAGGGAGGAACTCGGGGGACGATGTACTAGACTCCGGCGCGCGTGACGCGGGAGG
>CAYQYG010000025.1:0-29126 GCA_964421485.1 uncultured Polyangiaceae bacterium
AGCGGGAGCGGGCGCGGGGTCGGCGGCGGGAGCGGCCTCGGCGGCGGCCGCGGGCGCGGCGGCGGGAGCGGCGGCGCCGCTGCCCGGCTTCGGGTCGATGTCGATCGCGAACGGCGCCATCGCCTTGAAATGGACCGGCCGGGGCTGCTTCAGGAGATCGGCCCCGTCCCCCACGACGGCCGGCGACTTGATGTCGAGCCCGAAGCGCTTCGCGGCCACCTCGATGAGCGGCGACGTCCGGTGCCCGAGCAGGCCGTTCGCGAGCGGGGTGCTGTCCCAGAGGCCCAGGAACTGCGCGGCGACCCGGTCGACGAGCACGGGGTTCGTCCCGCCGATCGCGACCTTCTCCGCGGTGGGCTTCAGCACCTGGAAGCCGTCGCCGCCCATCGCGGGGGCGCCCTCGGCGAGGATCACGTCGGGCGTCGAGATCTCGAGCACGTCGACGATGCGCTGGGCGAAGCCGAGCAATGTATTGACGTAGAGCTTCCGGTCCTCGGGCAGCTTCTGCTTCTTCAGGTCGAGGTACTCGCCGAGCTCCCTGTGCATCCGCCATTTCTGCTTGTAGGCGGGGGAGCGGTCCGAGAGCATGACCGTGCCCTGCATGCCCTTGATGGCCACCGAGATGACGGAGTAGCGGTGCGTCTTCACCTTGGGCGCGGAGATGAAGAGGCCGTGATCGAGCGTCTCCGCCAGGATCTTCGGCAGGAGCAGCGTCGGCACGTGCGTGCCGCCGATACCGGTCACCGCGAGCGGCTTTCCGGGCTGGTCGCCCTCGACGTCGAAGACGCCGTCGTCATCCATGGCGACGAGGCCGATGCCCTCATCCCTCGCCATCGCGGCGTATCCGTTGAGATCCACGAGCTCCAGCCAGGCCTTGTGGCTGTGGCCGCAGCCCTCGGCGACGGTGATCTTCTGGTGGCCCCGCTCCTTCAAGCATTGCACGACCCCGCGGACGAACTCGACGTCCGTGGTGCGGCCGCGCACGCCGTCGTCGCCGCCGCTCTTCGCCGGGTCCTTCACCGAGTCGAAGCCGCAGAGGTTCGGCTTGATCAGGATCGGCGTCGTGGGCGGGCGCTTCGGCACGACGGCCTCGCAGATCCGCCGGCCGAGATCGAGCGGGGTCTGGCCTTGCAGCACCGTGACGGGCGAGGTGTCCTTCTTGAGCCGCTCGACGTGCCGCTTCCTGAGCGCGGCGCCGTCGACCCTGTCCGAGGTGATCACCGACGGGCCCGGCTCGTAGGGCGCGGACGCCTGCGTCACCGCGTCGGTGGTCGCGGCGCTCGCCGGCTGCGTGGGCCCGCTCGGCGCGGCGGTCGCGCTCGCGACGGGCGAGGTGGCGGAGGGCGCGGCCTCCGGCGCGGGTTGCGCAGGCGGATCGGCGCAGCCCGCGAGCACCGCGGCGAGCGCGAGCGCGCCGCCCCACACGTCCACCTGCGCCTTGCGAGCCTTCATCGTCGAGCCTCCTCCGGCGCGCGCCAGTCTAATACGATGGATCCGCGCGTGTCAGGGCATGGACGCGGCGGGGGGCTTCTCGACCGCGCCCTCGGCGTCGTCGGAGCGCGACATGCCGGGCTCGTCGGAGTCGCCGGACGCGTCGTCCTCGCGGTCGTCGGCGCCGGGGCCCGGGCCGGCCTGCGCGAGGCGCTCGCGCAGGGGGCGCTCGGGCACCTCGAGCAGCTTGCCGCCGCCGAGGCGGCCGAGCACGTTGAGGTACGCGTTCATCGCGTGGCAGACCGCGTCGGTGCGCACGTAGCGGTCGCGCACGCTCCAGAACACGCCGCCGGACGCCGCCTCCGGGCTCTTCACCATGAAGGCGTTCTCCGGGGTGTAGGTGTATTGCATGATCTGGCGAATGGCGCGCACGACGGCCTGCTTGTATCGATCGCAGCCGGGCTTGCCCTTCTCCTCGCAATGGAGGTAGACCTCGGACATCACCTCGGCGAGCCAGCCGGTGCCGCTGCTGGAGAGGGAGCCCTGCCAGCGGCCGAAGCGGTAGACGTCCGCGGGGTCCTGCCATTGCTTCTCGAGCAGCTTGTCGGCGCAGCGGAGCACCGTGCGCTCGAAGCCCTCGCCGGCGTCCGGGGCTCCGGGCCGCGCTCCCTCGTGTCGCGCGCCCTGCGCCCCGGAGCCGTGGCCGCCGGTCGCCTTCACGAAATCGAGCAGGGAGAGGACCACCCAGGAGCTCGAGATCGGGTTGGGCTTCCGGTACTCGTCGCCGAGATAGCAGCCCTTGTCGCTGACCCTCTTCTGCAGGTAGGCGGCGGTCTGGGCGGCGGCGTCGAGGTATCGCGTGTCGCGCGTCGCGCCGTACGCGCGGGAGAGCGCCGAGAGGGTCTGGCCGGTGTAGAGCAAGGACTCCTTCTTCGAGACGGTGAGGCGGCCGCCCTCCTTCTCGCTCAGGTAGGCGCGCACGCTGCCGTCGGGGCGCTGCATCGAGAGGAGCCAGTCCGCGGCGAGCCTCGCGGCGTCCATGTACTTCTTGTCCTTCGTGAGCGCGTGGAGCTCGAGCAGGGTGAAGATGGTCTTGGAGGCGGTGCCCACGACCATCCGGCGCTCGGGCTCCTTGCGCTCCAGGTGGAATGAGTAATAGAACGCGCCGGCCGTGTGGGCCTTCTCGTCGTGGCTCTGCATCGAGAGCGCGAAGTCCATGGCGCCCTTCGCGGCCTCGACGAGGCGCTTGTCGGCGGACCTCGCGTTCAGCTTGAGCAGGGTGAGCGCCGTGGAGGCGCTGTAGATGGTGTGCACCTCGGGCTCGAAGCGGTCCGCGGGGGCGTGATAGAACTTGTGCGCGCCCTTCTTCTCCGGATCGAGCACGCGCAGGAGGTAGCCCTTGCCCTCCTCGATCCGCCTCTCGAGCGCCGGCCTGTCGAACGCGCGGACCGGGACGAGGCCGTGGGTGAGCTCCAGGCCCTTTCCGTCGAGCTCGACCATCGACTCGCCGTGTTCGGGCAGATCGACGACGATCCGGGCGCCGGCGAGCGCGTCGCGCTCCCCGCCCGCGGCGGCCACGGCCCGGCGCGCGGCGTCCTTGAGCGCCGGGCAGAGGCTCGCATTCGAGGCCTCGCCGCGGCCGATGAGCTCGCCCTTTCGATAGGCCGAGACCACGGCCTGGAAGGGACGGGTCGAGGGGAGCGGCAGAGCACAGGCGACCTTGTCGCGGCCGCTGGACACGTCGCGGACGAGCGCGATCACGCGGTCACGAAACGCGGCGCTGTCGAGCTCCTCGCCCGCCGCGGCCGGCGGGGTCTCGATCGCGGGGTCGGGGACCCTGGGCAGGTTCGCGGTGATCGCGGCCTCGAAGCGATCGCCCGGCCTGCCCGGGTCGGGGCTCGAAGCGCCGGGCGCCGTCAGGCGCGCGCTCGCGACCGCCGGCGGCGCGGAGGCCGGCGGGGGCGCGGCCTCGCCGCCGGGCTTCGGGTCGTGGCAGCCCGCGGCGGGCAGCGCGAGCGCGGCGAGGAGCGCCGCGAGGAGGGGGGCGATCGAGGGGGCGCGTGGGCGACGCATGATCATCGATTCCAGCAGAAAATCGACTCCAGCAATATCAGCGGCGGATGCGGCGCATCAAGAAAGTTCTCGTGCGGGGCGACGCTCCGCCCGAGGGGCGGGCGAGCTGTGGCCAGGTGTGGACCGAGGGACCACACGGGATCGGCGCCGTCACGGCGCGTCATGCGCCCGTGCGCGCGTACACGCGTACAGAGGCGGATGGGGAGAGCCCCGACGTCCGGGATCGGCCGATAGAGCCCGCATTCGTCGTTGACATTTTGGCAGCGCATCGGTTATTCGTGGTGTGCTTTTCTCGGACCAGTGTTTCGAGAGGAAGGTGGCAATGGTGATCGAGGTCCTTCGTGAGCGGGGGAAACCGGCGCGGAGCACGGGCGTGCTCGCGGCGCTGCTCCTCGTGACGGGCCAGGGCTGCGCCGCCGGGTCGGCGGCGGGCTCCGGCGAGGCCACGGGTGAGGTCGAGGAGAAGGTGCAGGGGCCGACGTCGTTCGTGTCGGCCGACGACCTGCCCTACGTCGCCTATTACGGCGAGGAGGAGGAAGAAGAAGAGGAAGAGGAGGAGGAAGAAGAGGAAGAGGAGGAGGACGATCGCGAGCTCGAGGAGGGCGATATCTACCGCGTCATGGCCGGTGGGTACCTGCTCAACCTCAACACGTACCGCGGCCTGCAGGTCATCGATATCAATGATCCCGGGAACCCGGCGATCGTCGGGGGCGTGCGGGTCGCCGGCAGGCCGGTCGAGATGTACGTCGACGGCGACAGGGCCGTGCTGCTCATGAACGAGTGGTACGGCTACCGCGGCCAGCCGAATTCGCTCGAGGTCTCCCGGCGCACGGGCGGCACCGTGGTCGTGGTCGACATCTCCGACAAGACCGCGCCCCAGGTCGTCTCGCAGGCCCACGTGTCCGGGAGCATCAAGACCAGCCGGTACGCGAACGGCTCCGTGCACGACTCGCTGTACGTCGGGGCCATCACGTCGGGATGGTCCGTGGACGACGACGGCAACTGGACCTGGCACAACGAGAGCGTCGTGAAGAGCTTCGACGTGAGCTCGGGCTCCCTCGTGGAGCAGAGCCAGCTCCAGCTCGGCGGGTACGTGACGGGCATCCACGGGGAGGGCGACGTCCTGCTCGTGGCGCGCGGGCCCTCGGACTGGTCGTCGGAGAGCAGCGAGGTCTCGCTCATCGACATCTCCGACGTGAACGGCGCGATGGCGCTGCGCGACACGGTCAGCGTGTCCGGCTACGTGCGCTCGCAGTTCCACATGGATTTCCGGGGCGACCAGCTCCGGGTCTTCTCCGGGCCGCAGTGGGACTGGAGCGGGACGGCGAGCTACCTCCAGACGTGGGACGCGACGGACAGGGACAACCTCGTGCCGATCGATCAGGAGGAGTTCGGCGCGGGCCAGGCGCTGTTCGGGGCCGTGTTCCTGCCGGACAGGGCGTTCGCGGTCACCTATCAGCAGGTGGATCCATTCCACTCGTTCTCGATCGATCCGGCCGGGAACGTCCAGGAGGAGAGCGAGTTCATCGTCTCCGGCTTCAACACCTTCCTCCGCCCGGTCCTCGGCGCCACGCGCCTCATCGGGATCGGGGTGGACGACACGAACGGCCGCAAGCTGGCCGTCAGCCTCTATGACATCACGAACCTCCAGAACCCGAACCCGCTCATCCAGAGGGTCGAGGTGCAAGGCAATGGCATGGGATGGGACTGGTCAGAGGCGACGTGGGATCACCGCGCCTTCCAGATCCTGGACGGCGCCGTGAGCGCGCAGGCGCCCACGGGCGAGACCGAGGACGGCCTCGTGCTCCTGCCGTTCTCCGGCTATCGATTCGATGACAGCTCCTGGAGCTACTCCTCCGGCGTCCAGATCTTCACGTATTCGAGCGGGACGCTCACCCGCCGCGGCGTGATGGACCACAGCTCCGCGGTGCGCCGCACGTTCCGCCTCGGCAACGACAAGGGGGCGAACGTCTCGGATACCTCGCTCAGCATCTACGACCAGAGCGATCTCGACGACCCGGCGAAGCTCAGCGCGATGGAGCTCGCGCCGGAGTACACGAGGCTCATGAGGTTCGGGAGCTACCGGGTGCGCATCCACGTGCCCGACACGGGCGTGCCGTACTGGCTCGACCCGAACCCGATGATCAAGGTGGAGGTCATCTCCGGCACGGGCGAGGCCGACACCGCGCCGACGATCGCGAGCGTCGACGTGCCCCGCTACGGCTCCCTCCATCAGGTGGGCGACAAGCTCGTCTCGGTCCTCTCCAGGTCTGTGAGCTGGCCTACGTACGAGACCACGATCAAGGTCTATGACCTCGCGGATCCGCCGAACCCGGTGCTCGCGGGCGAGCTCGTCACGACCGCGCTGCCCCCGGCCTATCAGGGGACCTACCACGTCACGAACGACTCGCTGTCGTTCGTGCGCACGAGCTACTTCTGGTCCGACGAGGGCCCGTATAGCGACTGCACCTATTACCTCTGGGAGTACCCGGGCTGCTTCGGCCAGGAGGGCTGCACGTACCGATCGGGCCGCGCGCATTGCCAGACGCCGGACGGCGGCGAGGAGTACTGCGAGGGCGGCTTCGCGCAGTGCACCGATCACGCGGGCGCCGAGGCGACGTGCGTGCCGCTCGCCCTGGCCGACGTGAAGGATGAGGCCTACGCGTGGTGCTTCGAGGGGTGGGGCTACCGCACGACGAGTGCCTTCGAGCTCGACGTCATCGACCTCTCGAACCCGGCGAGCCCGGCCATCGTGCCGGTCGCGCTCCCGAGCACGGACGAGGCAGTGGCCGCGCGGGCCAGCGGCGGGGACCTGTACCTCACGATCAAGGAGCCGATCGCGGTGGCCGGCGATCCGCGGCCGCACGCGCGCTACTACATGAAGCGCGTCGACATGAGCGCTCCCTCGGCGCCGGTGGTGGAGCCCGCGATCAACGTGCCCGGCGCGTTCCTGGCGCGGCAGGGCAACACCGTCTACACGCGGGACAAGGTCTGGGGCCAGCAGTTCCAGGAGGCGGCGATCGCCAAGGTCAAGCTGCACGCGGCGAGCGCCGAGCTCAAGGCCTATCACCAGCTCGCGAACCGCAGCCTGGTCAACCTCGTGCTCGACGACGGCGGGCGCGCGCTCGCGACCCATCGCTCGGCGTGGGGCCCGCAGGGCAACTATTACAACAAGACGACCACGAGGCTGTCGATCGTGAGCTCCCCCGGCAACAGCGCGGGGTACGCGGTGCTCTACGACGAGGTGATCCCGCAGTGGATGTACCTCACGCACGCCGCTCAGCACCGCGTGTTCTTCCAGGTCTCGGGCGGGATGCTGATGGCCGACGCGGACGACGCGGCGCAGCCGGCCATGAAGGCGTTCTTCACGACCTCGGGCTGGGGCTATCAGATCTTCGTCGACGGGAGCGACGTGCTGATGCCGGCGGGCCGGTTCGGCATCCAGCAGCTCGATATCGACGGCTCGAACCTGCTCACGTCGGGCGAGTGACGGCGATCTCCCGATAGCCATTCTCTCCCTCCCCGCTCTCCCCGCCTCCCTGTGATCCCTCTCCTCTCTCCTCCCTGATCCAGGGCGAGATCACCGCTTCAGTGCACCGGCGGCGGAGAGGGCTCCCCCGCCCGCTCCGCCGGGCGCTCGGCGTCGGCCGCGGGGGTCAGGGTCGCGGCGAGCGCCTCGTCGGCGGATTCGACGAGCACGAAGCGGATCGCGCGGCGGACCTCCTCGGGGACGTCGTCGAGCGCGGGCTCGTTCTTGCGGGGCAGGACGACGGCGCGGAGGCCGGCCCGGTGCGCGGCGAGCACCTTCTCCTTGATGCCGCCGACCGGGAGCACCTTGCCGCGCAGGGTGATCTCGCCGGTCATGGCGACGTCGTTGCGCACGGGGCGCCCCGTGGCGTGGGAGGCGAGCGCGACGAGCATGGTGACGCCGGCCGAGGGGCCGTCCTTGGGGATCGCGCCGGCGGGGACGTGCACGTGCACGATCCTGCGCTCGAGGACGCGCGGGTCGATGCCCAGGCGCTCCGCGTTGGAGCGGAGATAAGAGAGCGCGGCCTGCGCGGATTCGCGCATGACGTCGCCGAGCATGCCGGTGAGCAGCAGCCGGTCTTCGGCGGGGGGCGTGCCAGGCACCATGGTGGCCTCGACGAAGAGGATGTCGCCGCCGACCGGGGTCCAGGAGAGGCCGGTGGCGACGCCGGGGCGGTCGATGCGCTCGGCGACCTCGTCGAAATAGCGCTGCGGGCCGAGGAGGTCCGGGATCTCGGAGGGGCCTATGGAGATCGGGGTGGGCGCGCCCTCGCCGACCCTGCGGGCGACCTTGCGGAGCACGGTCGCGAGCTCGCGGCCGAGGCTCCGGACGCCGGCCTCGCGCGTGTATTCGCGGATGACGCGGCGGACGGCGCCGTCGTCGACCGTGACCTCGTCCTGGAGCAGGCCGTGCGCCGCGATCTGCTTCGGGAGCAGGAAGCGGCGGGCGATGTGGAGCTTCTCGGCGTCGGTGTAGCCGGAGAGCGTCAGCACCTCCATGCGGTCGAGCAGCGGCGGCGGGATGGCCTCGGGGCTGTTCGCGGTGCAGATGAAGAGCACGCGCGACAGGTCGAAGGGGACGCCGAGGTAGTTGTCGACGAAGGCGTGGTTCTGCGCGGGATCGAGGACCTCGAGCAATGCGGCCGAGGGGTCGCCGTGGAAGCTCTGGCCGAGCTTGTCGACCTCGTCGAGCATGAACACCGGATCGGCGGCCTCGGCGCGCGCGATGGCCTGGAGGATGCGGCCGGGCATCGCGCCGATGTAGGTGCGGCGGTGGCCGCGGATCTCGGCCTCGTCGTGGGTGCCGCCGAGGCTCACGCGGGCGAACCTGCGGTCCATGGCGCGCGCGATGGACTGGCCGAGCGAGGTCTTGCCGACGCCGGGCGGGCCGATGAAGCAGAGGATCGGCTCCGGCGACGGGGGCGCGCCGTCGGGCGCGGGGCGCTCGCCCCGGAGGCGGCGCACGGCGAGGTAATCGATGAGGCGATCCTTGACGCGCTCGAGGTCGTAATGGTCCTCGTCGAGCACGGCGCGGGCGCGGCCGAGGTCGATGTCGATGGCGCGGCTCGCGGCGCGGCCCCACGGGAGCTTGAGCATCCAGTCGAGGTAGGTGCGGATGACGCCGTGCTCGGGGGAGGCGTCGGGGATGCGCTCCAGGCGGGCGAGCTCGCGGTCGACCTCCTTGCGGGCCTCCTCGGGCAGGGGGACGCCCTCGAACCGGCGGCGCAGCTCGCGCGGCTCCTGGCCCTCGGCCTCGCCGAGCTCGCGCTGGATGGCGGCGAGCTGGGTGCGCAGGATGTGCTCGCGCTGGGCCTTGGTCATCTCCGCGGTGGTGTCGGCGGTGATCTTCGCCATGAGGGTCCGGACGGCGAGCTCGTGGCGGAGGCGGTCGATGAGGCGGTCGAGCTTGGCGGAGACGGGGTCGAGCTCCAGGACCTCCTGCCGGACGGCCGTGGCGAGCGGCATGCTGGAGGCGATGAGATAGGCGATGTGGATGGGCTCGGTGAGGGACTGGACGGCCTTGACGAGCTCGCCCGACATCTCGGCGACGAGGCCGACGAGCTGGATGAAGAGGTCGCGCGCCGTGCGCGCCCGGGCCTCGACGCCGACGCCGCGCTCGTCCACGTCGGGCGCGCGCTCGACGCGCGCGACGAGGTAGGGGTCGGTCCGCACGAAATCGAGGATGCGGACGCGCTCCAGGCCGTGGACGGCGATGCGGAGGCCGGTGTCCTGCACGAGCGCGAGCTCGTGAATGGTGGCCATGGTGCCGACGCGGTGGATGTCCTCGGGCTGGGCGGGCCGGCGGTCGGGGCCCGGAGGCGGGCCGCGCTGGGCGACGAGCGCGGCCAGGCGCGCGCCGCTGCTCATCGCCTCCTTGACCAGCCTCACCGAGCGCTCCTGCCCGACGAGGATCGGGGTCACCATCATCGGATAGATGACGGTGTCCCTGAGCGGCAGGACGGGCAATAGGTCGGGGACCTGGGCCGTGCGCTTCTGCTCTCTGTCGGCCATGTCCGCGAGGGGGAACCTCGCGCGCGGGGGGCGCGCCCGCAAGCGCCCCCGCCCGGGGGGCCCCGATGTGACGGCCTGTGCGCGCGGCGCTCAGCCGGGCGGGGTGGAGCGATAAGCGGCGCTGTCGGGCGACTCGTCCGCGCCGACGCTGCGGAAGGTGTAGCGGTGCGGCCGGACGTGCGGCTCGCTGTGCTTGGCGCACCAGAGCTGCTCGCCGTGCGTCTCCCGCTGGCGCGCGACGCAGCGCGGGCAGGGGGGCTCGATGTCGGGGAGCTCGCCGATGTTCTCGTGGTCCTTCGGGCGGACGATCCAGACGGGGCAGCGGGCAGTGCGGCCGACGGTCTCGGCGACGGAGCCGAGGACGAGGCGGCGGATGCCGGTGCGGCCGTGGGTGCCGACGACCACGAGGTCGGCCGAGACGTCGGCCGCGAGCTGGACGATGGCCTGCGCGGGCTTGCCGCCGCGGATGTGCGTGATGATGCGGCCATTGAGCCTGCCGGCGCCGGCGCCGAGGACCTCGAGGCGCGAATGGACGGTGTGCTCGAGGTGGTCGAATGCGGTGCCGAACGAGGCGTCGAAATTGTCGACGCCCGGGTCGGCGTGCAGGACGTGGACGTCGACCCCGGCGAAGTTGGAGGCAAACTTCAGCGCCGTGTCGAGCGCCAGATCGCTCGCCTCGGAGAAATCGACGCCCACGACGATCGTGGTCGAATTTTGGGTTGTCATGCTCTCTTCCGTGGGTTGAAGTTGCAGGCCCATCGAGCAAGCGCTGTGCCCCGACCCGTGATCGGGCGGCGCATTGGTGGTTCTGCCCGGCGCCGCGATCGCGGCGTGCTGCGGGGGCGCGCCGGCGCCCGGACAGGAGTGCACCTGTTGCGCTTTCGCGCGCAAGGCGTGCGCCGTGCGCGGGGGGCTGTGACGCTGTTATTGTGAGGAGAGCCGCGGTGATTCGCCCGCGAGGGGATAGATCGGGCGGATGTCGACGGGGATGCCGGACAGGCGGCCGAGGGCGAGGCGCATGGGCTCGGAGACCTCGCCGTATTTCGCGAGGAGGGCCTCGGTGCCGGGCTTGTCGCCGTGGTGCTGGAGCATGCAGATGTCGCGGACGAGGCGCGCTATGGCCGCCTCGAGCTCGTCGAGATCGACGGTGAAGCGGCGGGTCTCCGGGTCGAACCGGGCGGCGCCCTCCTCCAGGTAGCGGTTGATCTGCACGGCGGCGCCCTTGCCGTGCGCCTCGGCGACGCCGAAGCGGGTGCTGCGGAAGAGGCCCGCGAAGTAGGAGACCAGGATCTGCGGGCGGAAGGTGGGGGGGAAGTCGCCGCGGCGGATCAGGAAGAGCACGTCGTGGGCGCCCATGGCGTCGGCCTTGGCCTCCTCGATGGGGGAGTAGCTGGAGCCGAGGGCGATGCGGACCTCGACGCGCTCGCCGCGCTGGGTGGTGAAGGCGGGGCCGAGGCTGTGGGAGAGCTCGTGGAAGAGGGTCTCGTGGAAGAAGGCCTCGGCCGAGAGGTGCTGGAGCTGTGCGGGGTCGAGGATGCGCTCGGCGATGGGGCGCATGATGAGGTCGAACTTGGTCTCGATGACGTTGCGGAGCAGGACCTTCTTGGCGCCCTTCTCGGCGCGGACCCGCTCGTCGTTGGGGAGGTTGAACGCGATGGTCTGCACCGATTTCCGGGCGTCGCCCGAGGTGTAGACGAGATCGACGACGCGGATGGGGCTCTCGGCGCCGCGCTTCGTCTTGACGTCGTCCGGGATGGGCAGGTTGTCCTCCATCGCGGGGAGGAGCTCCTTGTACCCGGCGAGGCGCGCGGAGGCCGCGGGGTCGGCGACCGTGATGAAGGCCTCGAAGGAGGCCTTGAGGCCGAGGAGCTCGTCCTCGTAGGTCTCGTAAGGGCCTATGGTGGCCTCGACGAGGCTGTCGAGATCCATCCAGTCCTTGTCGGACTGATAGTAATCGTCGGAGAGGAATGCGTCGGCGCGGGAGAGGAGGAATCGGCGGAGGGTCGGGTCCGAGGTGAGCGCGGCGGCCTCGCGGAGCTTCGCGGCGGCGGGCTCGAGCCACTCGGCGAAGGCGCGGCTGTAGGGGACCGCGACGAGGCCGGAGCCCTCGCGGCGGACGAGCGTGAAGAGGGATTCGAGGGAGGGGCGGGCCTCCGGGTGGGCGTCGATCCAGGCGCGGAGCTCGCCGGGGGTGAGGTCCTCGGGATAGAAGCCGGCGCCGGGCGGGCGGGCGCGGTCGATCGCGAAGGGGCGGTGGTGGTCCTGGCGGTCCCAGGGGCCGCGCATGATGTCGAAGTACTCGAGGCGGAGGCGGCCCTCGGGGGTCTGGTCGGCCGCGAGGGCGGCGCGGAGGTCGGGGGCGCCGGCGAAGGCCTGGCGGTCGAAGATGGGGTCGAGGAGCCGCGCGGCCTCGATGAGGCGGGCGAGCGCGTCCCGCTCGGAGGCGGGCAGGTGGCCGATCTCGGCGGTGAGCCTGGCCGGGGCGAACTGCTGGACGTCGATGGGCAATGGGACCTCCTCGGCGGCGGAGGTTACCACGCCCCGCGCGCGCCTCCGGCCTGACATTCGGGGCTCCGGGGCGCGCGCGGCGCGCGCTCCTCCCCAGACCCCGCCGCGATCTGGTAGGGTCCGCGCCCATGCGAGCCCCCTCGTCGCCCTGGGCGATGCTCCTCCTTGCGATCGCGACCTTCTCGACGGCGGCGCCGGGCTGCAAGGCGAAACCGGGCGACTCGTGCCAGATGGGCACGGCGGCGTGCATGGACGAGCGCACGCAGCTGGCCTGCCAGGACGGGAAGCTCATCGCGACCCCGTGCAAGGGCGCGAAGGGCTGCGCGACGCGCGGCTCGCTGGTGGAGTGCGACGTCTCCGGGAACGCGGAGGGCGACGTGTGCTCGACCGGGGACGAGAACAAGGGGGCCTGCACGGCCGACGGCACGAGCCTGGTGTCGTGCCGCGACGGGAAGTATCAGGTGATGGCCTGCCGGGGGCCGAAGGGCTGCCGCCCGAGCCCGACCGGCTGGTCGTGCGACAGCTCGGCGGCCGAGGAGGGGGATCGCTGCAGCGGCGAGGGCAGCGCGTGCGCGGTCGACGGGAAGCGGATGCTGTCGTGCCGGGGCGGCCGCTACGCGATGAAATGGAATTGCCGCGGGCCCGCCGGCTGCAAGGACGCGGGCGACGGGCAGCTCCACTGCGATTTCTCGATCGCCGAGGCGGGCGACGCGTGCGACTCCGAGGGCGGGGCGTGCACGGCCGACGGGAAGCAGCTCCTCAGGTGCGAGGAGGGGAAGTTCGCGGTGCAGAGCCTCTGCCGCGGGCCGAAGGGGTGCAAGGACGAGGGCACCACCCTGACCTGCGACAGCTCCCTGGCCGAGGTGGGCGATCCCTGCGATCCCGACGACGGGGCCTGCGCGGTCGACGGCAAGGCGTTTCTCGAATGCAAGGAGGGGAAGTACGCCGCGACGCAGAGGTGCGCGTGCGTCGTGGAGGGCGGGATCGTGCGCTGCAAGTAGCCCACTCGGTTGCTCAGGGGGTGCATGCCCGCTGCGCGCAGCGGTGGTGAATGCCACATCGTCGCCCCCGGGTCCGACATGTGCATACATCGGCGCAGGCGGAAACCGGCTTGCGTTTCGCTGTGATACGTCAGAGCATCCGTCCATCATGTCATCGGGCAGTGAGCCGGGGCAGGAGCTGGAGCAGCTCAAGGCGAGGCTGGCGGAGGCCGAGGCGCAGGCGCGCGCGGCCGAGGAGCGCGCCCGGCGCGCGGAGGAGGCGGCGGCGCGGCTCAGCGCCGAGGTGACCCGGAACCAGCGCTTCGAGGAGCTCATCGGATACGCGCCGGTCGTCCTCTGGGAGAGCTGGTTCCAGACGGACCCGGACAGCCAGCGCATTGGTTTCGTCAGCGATTACATCCTGACGCTGAGCGGCTACACGAAGGAAGAGTGGCTCTCGAGCGGCAATTTCTGGACCGATCTGATCCACCCCGAGGACCGGGAGCGGGTCGTGGCCGAATCGAATGCGAACATCGCCGCGGGCGCGGGGACGCTCGAGTATCGCTGGGTGCGCAAGGACGGCAAGATCATCTGGGGCCTCACGCGCATGATCGCGATCCGCGATGACGAGGGGAGGCCCATCGGGGTCCGGGGGGTCACGGTGGACATCAACGAGCGGAAGGTGGCCGAGGCCGAGCGCGAGGCGGTCCGGGAGCAGCTGCTCCGCGCCCAGACGCAGGCCGCGCTTTCGACCCCGCTCATCCCCATCACCGACCGGGTGATGGTCATGCCGCTCATCGGCGATATCGACGCGGCCCGCGCGGAGCGGGCCCTCGGCGTGCTGCTCGAGGGCCTCGGCCGGGCGCAGGCGAGCGTGGTGATCCTGGACATCACCGGCGTGCCGCGGGTGGACGCCTCCGTCGCCGCGGCCCTGCTCCGGGCGGCGCGCGCGGCGGAGCTCCTCGGGACCGAGGTGGTGCTCACCGGGATCCGCCCCGAGGTGGCGCAGACGCTGGTGGAGATCGGCGCGGATTTCGGGCGCGTCGTCACGCGGGGGAACCTGCAGGGCGGGGTGGCCTACGCGATGCGCCGCGCCCCTGCGGAGCAGCGAGCGGCGTTCGACAGGGGCGCGGCGGGGCGGCGCGGCTGACGCAGAGGCCGGGGCTCAGAGCCCGAGCACGGGGATGGGGAAATTCACCTTCGGGCTGCCGTTGCCGAGACGGCCGTCGCCCACGCTGCCCCATGCCGCGGCCGAGCCCGACTGACGCACCGCCGCGGTGTGGTACAACCCGGCGCTGATGCCCACCGCGCCGGCGAGGTTCGTGACGGGCACGGGCGTCAGCGCGTTGCTCGTCGAGCCGTTTCCGAGTTGTGCGCTGGCGCCGCTGCCCCAGCAGAACGCGCCTCCGGTCGCCGTGACCGCGCAGGTGTGCGCGTAGCCCGCGCTCACCTGGACGGCATCGCCGAGGTTCGAGACCGCGAAGGGAATGGTGACGTTCGTCGTCGCGCCGTTCCCGAGCTCTCCGCTGCCTCCGTAGCCCCAGCAGCTCACAGCGCCCGTGCTGTGGACCGCGCACGTGTGCGCGTCCCCCGCGTCGAGCCCGATCGCGTCGCTCAGCGCCGTGACCGCAACGGGCGTCGACGAGCTGGTTACCGAGCCGTTTCCGAGCTGTCCGCTCGCCCCGGTGCCCCAGCACGAGACGGCGCCTGACGCGTGCAAGGCGCACGTGTGATAGCCGCCGGCCGCAATGGCCACGGCGTCGGTCACGTTGAGCACGGCGACGGGCGTGGACTGGCTGGCCGTGGCCCCGTTCCCGAGCTGCCCGCTGGCACCGTAGCCCCAGCAGCGAACTTGCCCGTTCTGAAGGAGGGCGCACGTGTGGTAAGTGCCCGCGCTGATCGCGACGGCGTCCGTCAGGTTCGACACCGTGACGGGCGTGCTGCTGTCTGCCGTCGAGGCGTTTCCGAGCCGCCCGTAGCTTCCCTCGCCCCAGCAGCGAGCTTGCCCGCTCTGAAGGAGGGCGCACGTGTGCTCGTGGCCCGCGCTGACTTGAATGGCGTCGGTCACGCCGAGCACGCTGGTGGGCGTCGTCCGGTCCTCCGTGGAGCCGTTGCCGAGCCGGCCGTTGGCGCCATCCCCCCAGCACTGGACCTGGCCGTTCGAGCGCACCGCGCATGTGTGCCCTTGGCCTGTGGTGATCTCCACCGCGTCACCGAGGAGCAGAACATCGACTGGCAGCGGCGCGGCGGCGATCGGTCCATTCCCGAGCTGTCCATCGTTTCCGGCCCCCCAGCAGCGGAGCTCACCGGTGGCTCGCAGCGCGCACGTGTGATGCAGGCCCGTCGCCACGGCGCGCGCGTCGTTCAGGTCCAACACGGCGGCGCCGGCCAGGCTTGACGAGAACGCCCCCTGGCCGAGCTCACCATCGAGGCCATATCCCCAGCACCGGACGGTGCCGTTCTGGCGCAGCGCGCACGTGTGGCCCCAGCTCGAGCCCGCGTAATTACCGCCGGGAGTCGTCTCTATCGCGACCGCATCCACCAGGTTCGACACCGCGACGGGGGTGAACATGCTGCTGCTGGCGCCATTCCCGAGCTGGCCGTTGACTCCTCGGCCCCAGCAGACGGCGCTGCCGTTCGCCATGACGGCGCAGCTGTACGACCATCCGGCTGATATCGCGATCGCGTCGTTCAGGCCGAAGACGGGTGCGGGTGTCGTCTGGTTTGCAGCAACGCCGTTTCCAATCTGGCCCACATTGCCTGCACCCCAGCACACGACGGCGCCGGTGGCACGCAGTGCGCAGGTATGTGCGCCGCCCGTGTCGACGGCGACGGCGTCGACGAGGTTGGAGACGGTGACCGGCGTCGTCGCATTCGCCGTCGAGCCGTTCCCGAGCTGCCCCGAGCTTCCACCTCCCCAGCACACGACGGCGCCGGTGGCACGCAGTGCGCACGAGTGCTCGTACGAGACGTCGAGGGCCACGGCGTCGGCGAGACCGGACACGGTGACCGGCGTCGTTGCATCCGCGGTGGACCCGTTTCCAAGCTGGCCCGAGCCGCCTTCGCCCCAGCAGGCCACGGCGCCGTTCGCTCGAAGCGCGCAGGTGTGGTACATGCCGGCCGCGACGGCGACGGCATCGTTCAGGTCCGAGACCGGAGTCGGGGTGCCCGTCGAGGTCGTGGTGCCGTTCCCGAGCTGGCCGTTGGTCCCTTGGCCCCAGCAGAAGACCTGCCCGTTCACGACAGCGCACGTATGGGTCTCGCCCGCGCTGATCGGGCGCTTCTCGCACGCGCCCTGGACCCAGAGCCCCTGGACGCAGCTCGTGGTCTGAACCCCACCGGGACACGTGGCGAGCGCCGCGTCGTCGTCGACGCACTCATCGGGGTCGTTGCACGCACCGTTATCCACCCACGCCCCCTGCGCGCAGACCTGCGGCTGATCCCCGCGTCCGTTGAGCCCGCACGCCACGTCCTGCGCAGCGCCGTTCACGCAGACGTCAGGATCGTTGCAGGCACCGTCGTCCTGCCACTGTCCGTTCACGCAGAGCTCCGGCTTCAGGCCTGCCCCGTTCAGCCCGCAGCTCGCCTGCTGGGTCGTGCCGTTCGCGCACACGTCGGGATCGTCGCACGCCCCGCTGTCGATCCACTGGCCGCTCGTGCAGAGCTGAGGCTTCGAGCCGGCCCCGTTGAGCCCGCACGCCGCCTGCTGGGTCGTGCCGTTCGTGCAGACGTCGGGGTCGCTGCAAGCACCGTCGTCCTGCCACTGCCCCGCGGTGCAGAGCTGGGGCTGCGAGCCGGCCCCGTTCAGCCCGCAGGCGGTCTGCTGGGTCGTGCCGTTCGTGCAGACGTCGGGGTCGGCGCAGGCGCCGTCGTCCTGCCACTGCCCCGCGGTGCAGAGCTGAGGCTTCGAGCCGGCCCCGTTGAGCCCGCACGCCGCCTGCTGGGTCGTGCCGTTCGTGCAGACGTCGGGGTCGCTGCAAGCACCGTCGTCCTGCCACTGCCCCGCGGTGCAGAGCTGGGGCTGCGAGCCGGCCCCGTTCAGCCCGCAGGCGATCTGCTGGGTCGTGCCGTTCGTGCAGACGTCGGGGTCGGCGCAGGCGCCGGTGTCCTCCCACTGTCCCGCGGTGCAGACCTGGGGCTCCGAGCCCGCCCCGTTCAGGCCACAGGCGGCTTGCTGGGTCGTGCCGTTCGTGCAGGCGTCGGGGTCGACGCAGGCGCCCGGCGCCCAGGCGCCGTCAGCGCAGACCGAGGTCTCCGTCCCGGCGCCGTTGTAACCACAGGGCTCGCTCTGCTCGTCTCCGTTGACGCACTCGTCGGGATCGTCGCACGCGCCCTCGTCGACCCAGGCCCCGTCGGTGCAGACCTGCGATTGCTCCCCGTTGCCATTGAGGCCGCACGGCACGATCTGCGACGCGCCCGCCGCGCAGCCGGGGTCTCCACCTCCACCGCCGCCGCTCCCGCTCCCGCCTGTGCCGCCGTCCCCGCCCAGGCCTCCGTCGGCCTTGCCATTGCCCGGATCGTCGCCGCACGCCACGGCCACGAGCGCGACGAGCGCGACGAGCGCCCGCGCCAGCAGCAAACGACCCGCACCTCGACCCGATCCCGCCCTGCCTTGCGCGCCACGAGGGCGCCTCCGACTGTCCATGTGTAATCCCTCCGTCACGGTGGCGCGCAGGAGACCCCAGAGATCCACCCTGTGTCAAGACTTACCAAGGGAGCGCACCGGGCGGCCCCTCGGGCGCACCCTTGCCCTCTGCGCCTCGGCTCTGCTTCGGAAGGTCACGGAGGAGGGCTGACGGCGGAGCCCCGTGGCGCCGCTTCGGTGCTAGGGTGGCGCCGGTTCGTGGCATGAAGATCCCCTACGGCAGATCCAACTTCGGCGAGATCCGGCGCGGCGGCTTCTTCTACGTGGACAAGACGCCGTTCCTGCCGGTCCTCGAGCGGGCCGAGTCGGGGTACGGGTACCTCCTCTTCCTCCGGCCGCGGCGGATCGGCAAGTCGGTCTTCGTCAGCCTGCTCGAGCACTATTACGACGTCGGCCGGGCAGACGAGTTCGACGCGCTCTTCGAGGGCCTGTGGATCCACGGGAGCCCGACGCCCGAGCGCAACGGCTACCTGGTGCTCTCGCTGGACTTCTCGCAGGTCGCCACCGACGGTGGGCTCGATGCGCTGCGCCGATCGTTCTTCCTGGCATTCCGGAGCCGCGTGCTCCATTTCCTGATCAGCTACCAGGCGCGCGTGCCGTACCTCCGTCGCATCGAGGAGCGGCTCGACGGTTATCAGGACAGCGAGGCCCTCCTCGGCGATCTGATGAGCGTGGTGAGCGCCTCGGGGCAGAGGCTGTACGTGCTCGTCGACGAGTACGACAACTTCGCGAACCGCCTCCTCTCCGACGGGTCGCAGGACGTGTACGAATCGATCGTCAAGCGCACGGGGTTCGTGCGCACGTTCTACGCGACGCTCAAGGCCGGCACGATGTCGGGCGCCGTCAGCCGCCTGTTCGTCACGGGGGTCTCGCCGCTGCTCCTCGACGATCTCTCGAGCGGCTTCAACATCGCCACCAACGCGTCGCAGGATCGCGCGCTGAGCACGCTGGCGGGCTTCACCCGCGCGGACGTCGAGCGGGCGCTGGACGAGTTCCTCGCGGCCCGTCCGGAGCTCGCGGGCGATCCAGCGCTCGCCGATCGGGCGCGGCTGCTCGGCGTGCTCGAGCAATACTATGACGGATATCGCTTCTCCCCGGGGGCCTCGGCGCGCGTGTTCAACTCGGACATGGTGCTCTATTTCCTGAGCGAGATCGACAGGAACCGCGAGATCCCCCAGGACATGCTGGATCTCAACGCGCGCACCGACTACCAGGGCCTGCAGCGGATCGGGACGCTCGCGGGCGCGGCGGCCGCAGAGCGCCGCGCGCTGCTCGAGGCCATCCTGAGCGACGGGGGCATCGAGAGCGATATCGTCCGGCAGTTCCGGGTCCGGAGCCTGTCGTCCCGCGAGGCGTTCGTCTCGCTGCTGATGTACCTCGGCATGCTGACGCTCTCCGGGGAGCCGTCGGGCCCGGATCGGAAGCGGCTGGAGATCCCGAACCGCGTGATCCGGGAGCTTCAATGGGAGCACCTCGCCGTGATGCTGAAGGATCAGGATCACGTCGCGCTCGACGCGGACGACCTCAAGGCGGCGCTCCAGAAGATGGCGGTCGGGGGCGACATCGCGCCGTTCCTGGAGCTGTTCCACGCGCGGGTGATCAAGGCGGTGGGGCTCAAGGATCTGCGCCGGTTCGACGAGAAGTCGGTGAAGCTGATGCTGCTGGCGTTCATCTCGTTGAGCCGGCTGTTCCATCCGCTCTCCGAGAAGGAGTTCGCGCAGGGGTATTGCGATCTGTTCCTGGGGGTCTCGCCGCTCTATCCCGCCGCGAAGTTCGCGTGGCTCCTGGAGCTCAAGTACCTCACCGCGGGCGCGAAGGCGCCGGCCATCGAGAAGGCGTTCGAGCAGGCGGCCGGGCAGGTGGCCCGGTATGCGTCCGACGATCGGCTGGTGCCGCTCCTGACGCAGGGGCAGACGCTGAAGGCCGGTGCGCTGGTGTTCGTGGGGGCGCAGAAGGTGCTCTTCCGGCCGTGGCCGCCGGCCGCCGGCGGGGAGGGAGCGCGTGCGAAGGCGCCGGGCCGGCGGCTCGCCGCGCCTGCGCCGCGCAAGAAGGCTGCGAAGCGCTGAGGTCGTCGGAGCTTTGGGAGCAAATCCCAGCTTGCACGTGATGCCTGCACGAGGAGAGGAGAGGAGAGGAGAGAGGATCACAGGGAGGCGGGGAGGCGGGGAGATCAGAGATCAGAGATCAGAGATCAGAGATCAGAGATTTCTCTCCTCCCCGCCTCCCCGCCTCCCTGTGATTCTCTCTCTCTGTCCTCAGCCCATCTCGGCGTGGCAGGCGCCGAAGAGGCGGAGCATGTCCTCGACGGGCATGTTCCCGGCGAACTCTTCGGGCGAGCGGCGCTTGCCCTCGTCGAAGAGGGCCGTGTACTTGAGCACCGACGCGAGCGGGGAGCCGGTGAGGCGGGCGATGGCCTCGGGGGGCTCGCCGCGGTGGTGGAGGGCGACGGCGAGCGCGGCCTTGCCCTTCTTGATCCGATCGGGCTCGGTGAGGAATCGATAGGGCCTCGCGATGAAGCGGCGGCGGGACTCGAGGTCGCCGCGCTTCAGCGTGAGGCCGACGCGAGGGGACTCGTAGACGGGGAGGCCGCGGTGGTCATCCTCGACGGTGACGTAGAGCGGCGACTCCGCGGGGGACTCAGGGGCGTCGATTCGAATATCGAAGCGGCTGACGAGCTCCCTGATGGAGGGGCTCCGGTTCATGGCGAGCAGGTGGTCCACGACCAGGCTCGGGCCGTCGATCCGCGTGGTGGAGAGGGAGAGCTGCTCGATGCCGCGGATCAGGATGCCGCCGTGGGTGCCGTCGTGGCCGATCGCGATGTCCAGGCCCTTGTAGGTGCCGCCGCGGTACTCCTCGCCGGCGCGGTGGAAGTACCAGACGCCGAAGTTCACCTGGATGGGATCGCAATGGGTGAAATCGTCGGGGTGCTGGCCGCCGAGGTAATAGAGCTCGATCTCGGTGAAGCGGTGGGGCTGGCCGCCGGCGACCAGCGTCGCGCGGTTCAGCAGCAGATCGGCCATCGCGCGGAACGCGGCGGGGTAGTCGTGGTCGGGGGCGTCAGGCGGGGGCATGAGCGCGCGGAGGGCGCGGCTCGCGGGGGCGGCGCCGGTCATGAGGGATGACCGTGAGCGGGGAACGCCTCGCGGTACTCGCGCATCGCGCGCTCCTCGTCGATCGTGTGCTGGAAGCCGGTGGCGGCGCGGAAGGCGGCGCCGTCGACGACCACGGGGTACTTGATGTGGGTGAGGGCGCCGGGGGGGAGCTTCGGGAGGCCGAAGCGGCCGAGCACGCGGCTGAAGAGCATCTCGGGCACGGGGATGGCCGTGCGGCCGGTGCCGCGGATGACGACGGTGAGCGGGACGGGCTGGGGGCCGGCGACGTTATAGACGCCGCGGATCCGCTTCTGCAATGCGAGCACGATGGCGGCGGCGACGTCGGCCTCGTGCATGAACTGGAACAGGGGATCGAACCCGAGGATGTACGGGACGACGGGGCCGCGCAGGAAGGCCGCGAGCGTGCCGTGGCCGGTGGGGCCGAGCGTGTAGCACATGCGGAGGACCGTCGTGCAGAGCTCGGGGACGCGCCAGAGCGCGGTGCAGGCATAGAGATCGGCGGCGACCAGATCCGCGAGCTCGGGGAACGTGGTGACCGCCATCGGGGGGTCCTCCTCCTTGTGATAGAGGGGGGTGTCGGCCGCGGCGCCATAATAGGTGTGGCGGCCGACGAAGATGGCGTGCTCGACGCCGTGCTCGCGGGCGTTGTCGAAGACGACGCGGGTGCCGCCGAGGTTGATGCGGTAGCGCTCCTCGGTCTGCTCGACGAGGTGCGTGACCGTGGCCATGTGGATGACGGCCTGGGGGCGGGACCTGCGGAAGACCTCCTCGGCGGCGCGCTTGCGGAGGTCGACGGCGTGCATCTCGACGCCGGGGGGCGCGTCCGGCCAGGGGCGGCGGTCGATGCCGACGACCTCGTGGCCCTCGGTGAGCAGGCGGACGGCGACCATCTTCGCGAGGCGGCCGGTGATCCCGGTGACGAGGACCTTCACGCGCCTTGCCCTCCTCCGCCGGGGGGCGCCTGCCGGTGCGCCGCGCGGCGCTCGCGGTCCGCGGCGAGCTCGCCGCGGCGGCGCTCTCGGCCGATCTCGATGAGGTCGGCGATGCGCGCCTTGACCTCCTCGACGTGCCCGTGGATCACCTCGTCGTCCTCGGAGCCGGTGCCGGAGAAGACCATCGGCTCTCCATACGTGATCTCGAGGCGGACCGGCAGGGGGACGGTGACGAGGTAAGGGGTGATTGGGACGTACGGGACGCCGAGGAGCCGGCCGAGGCCGTAGGAGTTGGCGATGGTCGGGATGGCCTCGCCGCCGCCGACGAAGCCGACCGGGATGATCGGGGTGCCGGTCTTCATCGCGAGGCGGACGAAGCCGTGGCCGAAGTGCACGAGGGAGTTGCGCTCGCTGTAGAGCTTGGCGGTGCCGCGCGCGCCCTCGGGGAAGACCATGAGGAGGCGCTCGTCCTCGAGGAGGCGGACGGCGTGCTCGGGGAGGCCGGTGAACTGGCCGGTGCGGCTCGACCAGAGCGAGGCGAACGGGAAGCGGGCGATGAACTTCTCCGCCATGCCCTGCGCGAGGCGCGGCGGGTCCTTCTCGTGGAACATCGAGGCGAGGATCATCGCGCCGTCGACGGCCACGCCGCCGGAGTGGTTGCCGACGAGCATCGCGCGGCCGCGCGCCGGGACGTGCTCGGCCCCCACGACGCCGACCTTGAAGTAATGGCGATAGAGGAAGGTGAGCATCGTGAAGGAGCGGCCGAGGTAGTCCTTCGAGATGCCGTAAGGGTCGACGCCGAAGCTGTTGAAGGGGATCTCCAGGCGATCTACGCGCGCCGCGATCGCCGGGTCGATGAGCAGGGCCATGGTCGTCCTCGCCGGGGGTCGGGGCGCAGGGCGCCGTCAGGCGACCGGAGCCCCAAGTGTCGAACGCGCTCGAGGCGCGCAGCGTAAGCAGGTCGGCGGGGCAGCACAACCTCGGACTCCGGGTTCAGTCCGGTCTTGACGGATCCGCCGTTTGTAGGGTTGCCTGCCTGGCATGCGCTCTCTTCGCTCGCTCTCGAGCCGCGGGCTCGCGGCTTCGCTCGGCTCTGCGCTGGTCCTCACCTCGCTCGCCGCCCGCGCGCAGGCGCCCGCAGCCGCGCCCGCGCCCGCGCCCGCGCCCGCGGCCGCGTCCGAGGCGGAGGAGGCCGCGCCGGCGCGCGGGCCGCTCCTGCCGTTCCGGCTCGACCTCGATCTCTATGGCGCCCTGACGTACCGGATCGGCGGGTCGGGGGACGGCGTGCTCGAGCGCGGCGGCGGGCAGCTCGGGGTGAGCGCGATCGCCGGGCCGGCCGACGCGAAATGGGGCGCGGGGCTCGGGTACGAGCGCTCGTTCTTCGGGAGGGAGACGATCGACGACGCGGCGAGCGGGCGGTTCCTCAAGGTCGGGCGAGGGCTCGACGCGCTCTGGTTCCTCGGGCGGCTGTATCCGCACCAGACCGACGACCTGACCGTGTACGTGCAGCTCGGGCTCGCCCCGGTGTGGCAGCGCGCGTCGGCGACCGTATCGATCACGGACTCGACGACCGGGCAGAACTTCAACATGAGCTGCTCGGTGAGCGACTCGGCGGGGCTCGGGCTGCGGCTCGGGGTGGGGGCCGAGCTCGCGATCAACGACTACCTCGGCTTCAACACGGGCCTGGGCGTGGATCACCAGCGGCTCTCGGAGGACGTGATCGACGGCTGCGCGCCGGGCCTCGGCGCGTCGACGTACCTGGGGGCGCGGTTCGGCTTCGTGCTGACGGCGGGGCGCCCGCGGAAGGCGCCGCCGCCGCGGCCCGCGCCGCCGCCGCCGGACCGGGATCGCGACGGGATCCTCGACGCGGCCGACGCGTGCCCGCTGCTCGTCGGCGTGCCGAGCCCGGATCCGGGGAAGAACGGCTGCCCGCCGCCAGGCGACTCGGACGGCGACGGCATCACCGACGACATCGACGCGTGCCCGGCCGTGGCCGGCGTCGCGAGCCCGGACCCGCGCAAGCACGGCTGCCCGCCGCCGCCCGATCGCGACGGCGACAAGGTCATCGACGAGCAGGACGCCTGCCCCGACACGCCCGGGGTCGCGACGTCCGATCCGGCCACGAACGGCTGCCCGCCCGATACCGACGGCGACGGGATCCGCGACGACAAGGACGCGTGCCCCGCCGTGAAGGGTGTGCCCAGCGAGGAGCCGGCGAAGCACGGATGCCCGCTCGTGGTGTTCACCGACAAGGAGATCAAGATCGCGCAGCAGGTCCAGTTCGAGACGGACAGGGCGTTGATCCGGCCCGAGAGCGATCCGCTGCTGGACGAGATCGCGCGGGTGATCCTGGAGCACCCGGAGATCCTGAAGGTGGAGGTGCAGGGGCACACCGACAACAGCGGCAGCAAGGCGCGGAACAAGGTCCTGTCGAAGGCTCGCGCGGAGGCGGTGCTCAAGGCGCTCGTGAAGCGGAAGGTGGATCCGAAGGCGCTGGAGTCCGCGGGATACGGCGACACGCAGCCGATCGCGGACAACGGGACGCCGGAGGGCAAGGCGCAGAACCGGCGGGTGCAGCTCAAGATCCTGCAGAAGAAGTAGGGCGCGGAGAGCGCGCGCGCGCCGCGTCGGGGCGCGCCGGGCGGGCAGGTCGGGCGCGCATGGATTTGAAAACGGCGCGGCGATCGGGCCCGGCGGGATCGATCGCGGGTGCTAGCCCTGCGATGTGATCCGGCGATTGTTCGGGCGGGCAGGGGCGGCCGCCGGCCTCGCGGCGGTCTTCGCCGCGGCGAGCGCGGCGGGCTTGATCGTCCACATCGACAGCGCGCCGGCGCGCGGCGTGGCCGCGCGGGCGGTGAACGGCGCGCTGCGCGCGGGGGTGCGCGGCGAGGTCGTCGTCCGGCGCGTGGAGCGGCTCGGGCTCGATGGATTCGAGATCGCCGCGGTCGAGGCGCGCGCGCCGGGGGGCGAGCGGGCGCTGCTCGCGACCGGCCTGCGCGCGAGGATCGACGTGCCGGCGCTCGCGCGCGGGCTCCTCGGGGACGGGGAGATCGGCGCGGCGGTGTCGCGGATCGAGATCGATCACGCCGACGTGGACGTGGGGCTCGGGGCGAGCGGGGCGCCGAGGATCGCGGAGGCGTTCTCGCCCTCGCGAGGAGGCGGGGCAGGGCGGCCCGTGCGGATCGCGATCGATCGGATCGAGCTCGGGGAAGGCTGGATCCACGGCGCGCCGGCGGAGGGGCGCGAGGTGGACGCGACGGTGGCGGGCGTGATCGGACGGGCGGTGATCGGGCCCGCGCTCACGCGGATCGAGATCGAGGATGCCAGGGTAGAGGAGCGGCGGCTGCTCGATGGAGCCGGCCTGGGCGCGGGGGAGGCGGCCGCGATCGAGGCGCGGGTCGCGGGGCACGTCGAGATCGGTGGAGGGGCCGAGGGGAGGGAGATCGCCGGTACCATGTCGATCGAGGGGAGCGCCGCGGGGATCGGGATCGCGGGGCGCGTCGATCTCGACGGGGCGCGGGCGCGCGGGGTCCTGGGGCTCGAGGCGCCCGGCGCGGCGATCGACGTCGCGTTCGAGGCGGAGCCCGGGGAGGGGCGCGCCTGGGCGTCGGCGCGGGCGCCGTCGCTCGTCGCGGCGCCGTGGCTGCCCGCCGGGATGGGCGGGAGCGCGGCGGCGCGCGCCGACGTCGCGTGGCGCGGGGACGACGTCGACGGGCGGATCGAGGCGCGCGCGGTGGGCCTGCGGGTGGGCGAGGCGCTGTCGGCGCCGCAGGCGCGGCTCCGCGCCGAGGTGCGCGGGAGGCTGTCGGGCGCGGCGCCGCGGATCGATGTGTCCTTGCGGGCCGAGGACGTGGTCGCCGGCGGGCGCGCGCTCGATCGCGTCGCGGTGGACGCGGCCGGATCGAGCCGCGCGCTGCAGGCGAGGGCGGAGATCTCGCGCGCGGCGCTGCGGATCGAGGGGCGCGCGGAGATCGACGCGATGGGCGCGGAGGCGCGGGGGATCCGGATCGAGATCGATCGGGGGCGCGACCACGCCGAAGGCCGCGTCGCGCGGGCCTCGATGCGCGGGGGCGGCGTCGCGATCGAGGAGCTCGTGATCGAGGGCCGCGGCCTCGGGAAGATCGAGGGCGCGCTGTCGCTCCGGGGTGACGAGATCGACGCCGATCTCCACGGCGAGCGCCTCGACGTCGGGCGCCTCGCGGCGATCGCCGGCGTGCCGGGCGTGGGCGGCCTCGCGCGCGTGGACCTCGAGCTGCGCGGCCCTCGCGGCGCGCGCGCGGGCCGCCTCGAGATCGACCTCGCGCACGGCCGCTTCCCGGGCGTCGCGCAGCGCGTCTCGGCCCACCTCGACGCGCGCTCCCGCGGGGCGAGCGTCGAGGGCGCCGGGCGGCTGAGGCTGCTCCCCGGGCGCGATCCGCGCGGCGCGGTGCCCCCGGGCTGCGAGGGCGCGGCCGCGGAGGTCCTGCTCCGGCGCGGCGAGGCGACGCTCGCGGGCGACCCGCTCGAGGCGCGCGCGTGGCGGTCGCTCGCCGGATCGATCGAGCTCTCCGCGGGCGCCGCGGACCTGGGCTGCCTCACCGGGCAGCGCGCCCACGGCAGCCTGCGCGGCCGCGGCGCCGCGAGGGTCCACCTCGACGCGCCCGCGGGGCCGCCGGACAGCCCGGCGCCGGTCGTGCTCACGCTGCACCTCGGCGACGCGGAGATCGAGGCCGGCCGCCTGCGCGCGGAGCTCGCGGGGGATCCGGCGCGCCCGCTGCGCGCGACGGCGATCGGCGACGCGACCACGCTGGACGGCGATCTGCGGATCGTCTCGGGCCGGCTGGACCTCCCCGGCCGCGCGATCTCGCTCGAGCCGAGCCTCGTCCGCTTCGGCGCGAAGGACCCCGCGAGCCCGCACGTCGAGGCGACCGCGACCTGGCCGGCGCAGGGCGGCGCGCGCGGCGCGCTCGGCTACGCGGGCGCGCTCCTGCCGGTCGCCGGCGACAGGATCGGGATCGGCTGGGGCGCGCGGCGCGACGGCCACGGGCTCTCGTCGCTGCTCCTCGGCGGCGCGCAGGTCGTGCTCACGCCGATCCGCAGCGCCTCGATCCTCGTCGACGTGCTCCGGATCACGGGGTTCATCATCTCTCCCCTCGAGGTGTTCTGCCGCTCGCTCGCGCCGCCCCGCGAGCGGCTCTTCCTCGGCGCGCCCATCGATCGGAGCAGGCTGCCCCCGGCGCGCAGGCGCCGCCGTTGAGCGCCCGCCGCGGCGGCGGTATGGAGCCCGCCTCCGCCATGACCGAGATCGCGATCCGCCAAGCCACCCCTGCCGACGCCGGGATCATCGCCGCCCACAACCGCGCGATGGCGCTCGAGACCGAGGGCAAGGACCTCGACGCCGCGAGGACGCTGGGCGGCGTCTCGGCGCTGCTCGCCGATCCCGCGAAGGGCTTCTACCTGCTCGCCGAGCGCGGCGGCGAGGTCGTCGGTCAGCTCATGATCACGTTCGAGTGGAGCGACTGGCGGAACGGGACCTTCTGGTGGATCCAGTCGGTGTACGTCGCGCCGGCGGCGCGGCGCGCGGGCGTCTATCGCGCGCTGCACGGCCGCGTGCTCGCGCTGGCGCGCGGGGACGGCGGCGTGTGCGGCGTCCGGCTCTACGTGGACCGCGAGAACGCCCGCGCGCAGGCGACGTACGCGGCGCTCGGCATGACGCCGGCGCGCTACGATCTCTACGAGGTCGATTTCGTGCTCGGTCCGTCCTGAGGTGGGCGGCCCTCGTCGCCCGGGGTCTTCACGGCGGGCAGCGAGGGCCACGAGCCCTGGACGAGCCGGCGCATCGCGCCGACCTTCCGCTGCACCTCGCGCGGCTCGAGGAAGACGGCGAGGGACTGCTGGATCTGGGGCAGGACCCGGATGAGCTCGGAGGGGCCCATCTCCGCGGCCACGACGCCGGTCCGCTCGCAGGCCTGGGAGATGATCCTCCGCGCGAAGTCCGGCGCGAGGCCGCAGCAGTCGACCACCTGCTCGTACAGCGACGGCATGAGGCACCTTCTCCTGGGAGGAACGTCTGACGGCGCTCCCGCCTTTCATATTGGCAGCCCGGCGCCGCCCATTTCAGCCGCGTGCCGGGGTGGGAGGATGGCGCTGATCGGCGCCACGCCGCGACGGCCGAGGCGCTCTCGCGGCGAGGGCCCGCCTGGGACGATCATTGCGGATCAGTCGTCGACGCTGCGGGCGACGTCCTGCTCACCGGGAGCTGCGAGGGCAGCTATCATCTGGGCGCGGGGCTCATGACCGGCGACCCCGCGGGCCACACGTGAGCCGGGCAGCATTGAAGGTGTGAATGCGGGAAGGATTGGAGTGGGGGCGCCGGGCGGGTCTTCGCCGCGCCCGGCGCCATTCCGCGAGGGGAGGGATCAGCCGTCGTGGCCGGTCTCGGTGTCCGGCGGCGCCTCGGGCGCCTCGGCGGCCGCGGCGTTCTTCTTGCGCGTCTTGGCCGCCTTCTTCCCGGCCGCCGAGCGATAGGCGCGCGTCTCCGCGAACTTGGCCAGGAGCTCCGGCTTCTTCTTGCCGCGCCGCTCGACGGCCGCGCCCAGGTCGAGGATGATGTGCTGGCGCTCATCCTCCAGCAGACAGCGAGTCTCGTGGAGCATCTCGGCCAGCTTCTTCGCCGGGGCCAGGAAGGCATCGATCCGCGCGATGCGCTGGTTCAAGACGCTGAGCCGGGCGACGTCCCCGGCCGGCAACCCCGCCGCTTCCCCCCAGGCGGCCACATGGCCGTCCACCTCCTTCTGCACCTCGGCGAAGTTCGCCTGTGCGGTCAAGAGGCCCTGGAGCGCTGACGGCTCCACGTCGACGAGGAAATCGAGCTCGCTCGCGTCGATGTGACGCTCGCCGACCAACGGATTGGTAGGATCATTCGCCATGTGCTGGTACCTCCCTGGCTAACTCCGTGCCACGGTCCCCGAGGCTGAATGCCCCATCGACCATGCCGGGCCGCGCCGAGACGATTGCGTGATGCAATCGATCCCTACCACGTTAAATCCTCGGCCCCGAGCGTGTCAACTGGGAAGTCGAACTTTTTTTGCCCCACGAGAACACGCAGGGTGTGCGCCAGGGTCTGACATGTCCCCTGTCAGGGGCTCGTCTCCAAGGCCCGTCAGGGCACATCAGGGCCCGTCAGGGCACATCTCATTCCACGAGGAGGCGCTCTGCGGAGCGGCGCCGGGCGGCTCGGCGACCTCCTCGAAGAGGTTCGGCGACCTCCTCGAAGAGGTTCGGCGACCTCCTCGAAGAGGTTCGGCGACCTCCTCGAAGGGTTTCGGCGACCTCCTCGAGGAGGTCCCCCCATCTCCTCGAAGAGGTTCCGAGAGGTCCTGGAGGAGGTCCCTCCACCTCCTCGAAGGGTTTCGGCGACCTCCTC
>CAYQYG010000025.1:29226-37921 GCA_964421485.1 uncultured Polyangiaceae bacterium
CCTCCTCGAGGAGGTCCCCCCCATCTCCTCGAAGAGGTTCCGAGAGGTCCTGGGGGAGGCCCCTCCACCTCCTCGAAGAGTCTCCTCCATTTCCTGGAGAAGCCCCTTGGATGGATGGCGCGCGCTTCCCCTTGTGGTCGACGAGGTCGTTGTCGCCCATCTCGACCGGCGCCGCGATCATCTGGCAGCGGTCCGTCTTCAGCGGAGTGGCGGTGTGCGGGTCAGCACCGGTCGTCGCGAGGGGGGCTAGGTGGGAGCTTGACCGGTGGCGGCGGGCGGGACGAACATGCCGCCCCATGTCGACCGACCCCATCCTCCGTGCCCGCGCGCTCGCCGCGGATCTCCGGGCCGAGCTCTCGCGCCTCTCCCAGGCCGCTCCGAAAGACGAGCTCCTCCACGAAGTCCGAGAGGCCGCCGCAGACCTGGAGGCCCGCCTCGCCGCGTACGCCGCGGAGCGCGGGACCGCCGACCCGGGATTGCCGGACGCGCCCGCGCCGGGTGAGGCCATGGACCGCAGCTACATCGATCCCCCGGAACCGGATCGTAGTTATATCGATCCGCCTGAGCCCGACGCGGAGCCGGGCGCTCCGGCGTGAGAGCTGCGCTCTTCATCCTGTCCGCTGCGGCGACCGTGCTGGCCTGGCGCATCGGGACAACGCGGCCCCAGCACCGCCCGATTGCATGGGCCCTGTCGGTCCATTTCGGGGCGAGCGTCGTTCGCGCCCTGATCTTGTCCCGCTTCCCGGCGAACCCTGACCCATCCGCGCCCCAGCGAACCGGCGCAGCCCTCGCCGCGCTCTACGTCAGCCGCGCCCTGTTCATCGCCTGGCCCTATGCGCTCGCAGCGGCGGCGGTGCACGTCCTCGCGCGGCGCCGAGCGTGGCCGGTTGCCCTGGTCTACATCGCCGCGGTCGGTCTGCTCGTCCTGGGATACGGATGGCTCCGTTTCGATGCTCTCCGCAAGGCGTACCTCGCCCTCGAGCTCGTGGCGCTCGCGATAGGCCTCGCATCGGTCGCGAAGTGGTACGCCGCCGGCTGGCGGCGTGAGCGCGCCGGCAAGCCCGAGCCGGTCGACTTCTCGGGGCGCATCGCCGCGGGTCTCGTGCTCGGGCACTTCGCGACGGTCGTGACCGGTCCCTATCGCTTCGGCCTGTTCGGCGAAGCCTGGGCGATCGCCCAGCTCGCCTACGTCGTCGTGCTCGCGGTGCTGATCCTGCTGCAACTGCTGGAGGTGTTGACCCATGCTGAGCCCTGAGCAGACCACGTTCATCGCTGTGCTGGTCGCGTGGATCGCCGCGATCCTCGGTGGGTCCGCGGCCGCTCGCTTCGCCGCGGCGCTCGCCGGCCTCAAGTCCCGCGGCGCGGTCGGGCGCGCCGTGATCGTCCTGTGGCTCGCACGACTAGGGATCGCGCCCCGGGATCGCGAGGACGCGGCGCAGGATGTCCTTCTCCGGGCGTTCAGGCTCTGGCACACGATCGACCCGGATCGACAAGTCCAAGGCGCGAATCCACCGGAAGCGGAGCGGAACACATTCCACCGCTGGATCCAGCGTATCACCCGCGACGTCGCCGCGCACCATCGGGATCGGGCTCATCACCGCGTGGAGGAGCTTCGTCCGGAGCCGTGCGACGAGGCGGCGCCCGATCTCGCCCCGTGGCCGGACGCGACGATCGAGTCCGACCAGGCGCGCATCGATCTGCTCACCCGGCTCGCCGCGCTGGCTAGGATCGCGCCGTACGAGGCCGCGGTGGTGCTCGCGCACGAGATCGATGGGATCCCCATGGCGGAGATAGCGGAGCAGCAAGGGATCCCCCTCTCGACGGCCTACCGCTGGCGCGCTCGCGGGATCGCTGCGCTCCGCGCCGCGGAAGTGGACGAGGAAGAGGAAGAATGACGCTTGCCGATGCGAGCAGCAGGCCTGCTCGACAAGGAGGTCGTCGCCAGCGGGTCGACCTCGTGCGCGGCCATGTGCTCGGCGACACCACGCCGAAGAACAAGGGCGCCTCCGAAACCTGGTCGCGGTGTCCGCAGCTCGATGAGCGGGTCCGCCGCCGCGACCGCCGCGCGAACGCTGCACAGGCGCCATGTAGTTCGTACTTCCCCTCAGCCCCGGTTCTGGTTACGTAGTGGATCGTGGCCGGTCGATCATTGGTCAGCCTCTTCTCCGGCGCAGGCGGGATGGACTACGGCTTCGAGGCCGCGGGCTTCGAGACGCGGCTCGCGCTTGACGTCGACCCGGACTGCTGCGCGTCGCTTCAAGCCAGCCGCCCTTGGCCCGTGCTCCAGCGGGACCTCGCTCGCGTTACGACGCGCGAGCTCTTGCGGCTCGCGGGTCTGCGACGCGGCGAGCTCGACATCCTCGTCGGCGGCCCCCCATGCCAGCCGTTCTCGAAGTCGGGCTTCTGGAGGACCTACGGGGCGCGGCGCCTAGCCGACCCACGCGCGAAGGCGCTCGGCGCGTTCATGAGGGTCGTGCAAGAGGCGCAGCCCGTCGTCTTTCTCGTGGAGAACGTCTGCGGCTTGAAGTTCGCCGAGCTCGATCAGGGGTTCTCGCTCCTCCTCCGACGCATCAAGCAGATCAACAAGGAGACGGGCAGCTCGTACCGCCCCTTCTATGCGGTGCTGAATGCCGCCGCGTTCGGCGTTCCGCAGCTCCGCGAGCGGTTGTTCCTCGTTGCAGCGCGCGACGGCTCCGAGTTCACCTTCCCCACGCCAACGCATGGCTTCGGCCCGAAGTTGTTGCCGTACCGCACCGCGTGGGATGCCGTGGGTGATCTGAGCGCGGACGTCAACGAAGACTTGGCTGTCACCGGCAAGTGGGCCGACCTCCTCCCATCCATCCCCGAGGGTGAGAACTACCTCTGGCACACCGATCGCGGAGGCGGCGTGCCGCTTTTCGGCTGGCGGTGCCGGTACTGGACCTTCCTCTTGAAGCTCGCGAAACGGCAGCCCTCGTGGACGCTACAGGCCAACCCGGGGCCGTCGTGTGGGCCGTTCCACTGGGAGAACCGTAGGTTGTCCGTTCGCGAGCTCTGCCGGCTGCAGACCTTCCCCGACGACGTCGAGATCATCGGCAGCCAGCGGTCTCGCCGGCGCCAGGTCGGCAACGCCGTGCCGTCGCTGCTCGCCGAGGTGCTCGCGCGCGAGATCTGCGCGCAACTCCTCGGTGGGCGACGACGCAAGGAGCCTCCGCGGCTCATGCCGCCGGACCGGGGAGCGCCACCTCGGGCGCACCCGCGACGGCCGGTGTCCGAAGCCTTCCATCACCTCATCGGCTCCCATCCCGAGCATCCGGGCGAGGGCAAGGGTGTCGGCGCGCTGGCGCGTCTCGTCGCGTGAACCGGCGAACGGTCTCCTCCACCACCACCGCCACGCCCGCGGCGTCTCGGAGGATGTCCGTCTCCCAGAAGCGAAGGACGGTCCACCCCCTTGCGGCGAGTACCTCGTCGTGCTTGCGGTCCCGTGTAACGTTCCCGCGGATCTTTCGCACCCAGTACGGGGCGTTGTGCCCGACCGCGAGCTTGGCAACCCGGGCGTCGAGATCGCGGCCGTGCCAGAAGTCGCCGTCGCAGAAGACGGCGACCCGCGCGCGGGCGAAGATGAGATCGGGGCGTCCGGGCAGGCTGGAGACGTCCACCCGGTAGCGAAGGCCGCGCCGCCAGAGCTCCCGGCGGAGCGCGACCTCGCAGCGGGTGCCGCTCTTCCTGCTCGCGCCGCGCGCCGACGCAGACGCGCCCGGAGTCGCTGCTCGGAGCCCATCGAACCGAGCGGCGCGCATCACATCGCTCCCCTTTGCCCGCGCGCACGATCAAGTTGCCTGCGTTCGCCTTCCATCGCCGCCCCGCGAACTGTACCCTCACGGGCTCCGCTTGTCCGCCCATCGCCATCGCCCATGACCCACAAGGACCAGCTCACCGTCAGCATCCAGCCCGACGTGGGGATCATCTCCGTCCTCCGGCACCTCAACTACAAGCCGTGGTACGCGCTCGCCGAGTTCGTCGACAACGCCATCGCGAGCTTCCTCGCGAACCGGGCCGAGCTGCGGAAACGCGGCAGCCGACGGCTCGTCGTCGACATCGTCCTCAAGGACGATCCGCCTCAGCTCGCGATCCGCGACGACGCGGCGGGAATCAGTCTGCGCGACTACCGCCGCGCGTTCCGCCCCGCCGAGGCACCGCCGGACCGCTCCGGGTTATCCGAGTTCGGGATGGGGATGAAGGCGGCCGCCTGCTGGTTCGCCCGCGTCTGGAGCGTCCGAACCTGCGCCCTTGGCGAAGGCGTCGAGCGTACCCTCACCTTCGACGTGGAGCAGATCATCCGCGACGGGATCGCGGAGCTGCGACCTACGACCGGACCAGCTGTGGCGGGCGATCACTACACCGAGGTGGTGCTCTCGTCCCTGCACCGAATGCCGGTCGGCCGCACCGTCGGCAAGATGAAGGAGCACCTGGCGAGCATCTACCGCGTGTTCATCCGTGACGATGTGCTGGAGCTCCGGTTCAACGGGCAGCCCCTGCGCTACGACGAGCCGGCCGTTCTACGCGCGCCGTACTTCAAGACCCTCGACGGCCCGGTGAAAGAGTGGCGCAAGAAGATCGACATGGACCTCGGCATGGGCCTACGCGCGCAGGGCTTCGCCGCACTCCGAGAGACGGGCAGCACGTCCGACGCTGGCTTCGCGCTGTTCCGGCGCGGCCGGTTGATCCAGGGGAGCGGCGACGAGGGGTACCGCCCGGAGGCCATCTTCGGGAAGTCGAACAGCTACACGTACCAGCGGTTGTTCGGCGAGCTTCACCTGGAAGGCTTCGACGTCAGCCACACCAAGGACGGGATCCGGTGGGAGGAGCACGAGGACGAGTTTGTCGACCTGCTCAACGACGAGCTTGATCGAAGCCCGCTCCCCCTCCGTGATCAGGCGGAGGGGTTCCGTGCGCGGCTCAAGCCTCGCGACGTGCAGCCCGCGGCGGACGGCGCCGTTCGGCGGACGTCCGACGCTATCCGCACCAACGCGCCGCCGGTCGTCAGCGCCCAGATGGCGGCGACACCGAGCGACACTCTGCCACCTGTCGACCTGCCCGGCACGACCCCGGTGTCGCGTCGAGCGATCGATGTCGAGTTCAACGGCGTCCCCTGGCGGATCATCGTCGAGCTCACGACGGAGCCCGCGGCCGGTGAGTGGGTTGAGCTCTCCGACAGTCTGGGGAGCGAAGACCAGGTCGGCGATCCTGAAGCTCGTCGCGTCGGCGTGCGGATGTCGCTTTCCCACCCGTTCACCGCGAGGTTCGCGGGAACCGACGCGGCGTGCATCGAGGCGCTCCTCCGCGTCGCCGCGGCGCTCGCGCTTGCCGAAACCGCCGCACGAGCAGGAGGCGTCCGAAAGGCGGGCGTCGTGCGACACAACCTGAACGAGCTGCTTCGCAAAGCGTTGTCGAAGCCGTAGGGGAGAGTTACAAGTGACGGACGCACCGCGACAGGGAAATGGAGAGGTCGTCGAGGTCGTGGAGGATCCCTTGGCCGCAGGTCGCCTGTGGAGGCCGAGCGTCGGCGAGGAAGCCCTCGCGCTCGTGGAGCGGCTGAAGCTTGCCCCGGCGGAGGCTCTGCTCGCTCAGGAAGAAGCTGTGTCAATCCTGGCACGGTGCTCGCCTCCGGCGGAGCCGGGACGGAGCGCGACCGGACTTGTCATCGGCCACGTTCAGAGCGGCAAGACGCGATCGTTCACGCTCGTTTCGGCGCTGGCTCGGGACAACGGCTTCCGCATTGTCATCGTAATCACAGGAACCTCAAAGCCACTGCTGCGGCAATCCACCGACCGGCTCTTGACCGATCTGCAAGTCACGGGACGCTCCTCTTGGCGGCACTACCAGAACCCCCGACCCCGTGGCGGCGACGTGCGGAGCATCCAGGCAACCCTTCAGCGCTGGGTCAATCCGCTCGCTTCGGCGTCCGGCCGCCCCTGCGTGCTCATCACGGTGATGAAGCACCACGGACATTTGGACAAGCTCAATCAGGTACTCCGCACGCTCGGAGACCTGTCCGGTGTCCCGACACTCGTCATCGACGATGAAGCCGACCAGGCGAGCCTAAATACGCAGGTGAAGCAAAACGACGAAAGCGCCACCTATCGCCGCTTGACGCAGTTGCGTGCCCTGCTGCCATCGCACACCTACCTCCAATACACGGCGACACCACAGGCTCCGCTCCTCATCAACGTCATCGACGCGCTCTCTCCCGACTTCGCCGAGATCCTCACGCCGGGAGACGACTACCTCGGTGGAATGGAAGTGTTTATTAAGGCGCCGCCCGTGACACGAGTGATCCCGCCGCGCGACATTGGCACTGCTGCGAGCCCACTTCAGGATCCTCCTGAGAGCCTATTGTTCGCGATGCGGATCTTTCTGCTCGGCGTTGCCTCTCACCTTGCCGGCCGCACCGACGGGGCGAGGAACCGGTCGATGATGGTGCATCCTTCGCGCGAGACCACGGAGCATGACGACTATCGAAACTGGATCGAGCAGACGTGCGAGACGTGGAAGCGGATTCTGAATCTTCCGGATGCCGAGCCAGACAAGCGCGAATTGATCGACGATTTTCGCGCTGCGTACGCGGATCTTTCGGCGACGGCCGAAGGCATCGGGGCGTTTGATGCGCTCGTCGCGCGGCTTCCCAGCGCGGCAGCCGAAGTGCTGGTGACCGAAGTGAATACACGCGCAGGGCCTACGCCTCTGGTGAACTGGACGCGAGACCCATATCACATTCTTGTTGGAGGACAAGCGCTCGACCGCGGATTCACCGTGGAGGGCCTGACGGTGACGTACATGCCGAGGAACATCGGCCTCGGCACGGCGGATACCATCCAGCAGCGCGCGCGCTTCTTTGGCTACAAGCGGGCGTACCGGGGCGTCTGCCGCGTATTCCTTGGTGCCGACGTGCTCCGCGCGTTTACGGCCTACGTGCAGCATGAAGACGATGTGAGGGCGCGGCTGTTCGCACATCGCGAAAGCGGTAGGCCGCTCATTGAGTGGAAGCGCGCATTCTTCCTGGATACGACCCTGCGTCCCACGCGCAGTTGCGTCCTCGATCTCGACTACATACAGGGCAATTTTAGGGATGAATGGGTGCGGCCACGCGCTCCTCACGCATCGGAAGACGCTTTCACGAAAAATCGTGCCTTGGTGGAGGGGTTCCTCGCGGGCATCGAGCTCACAGATGATGAGGGACATCCTCAACGAACGGAGACGCAGCGTCACCGTGTCGGGGTTGTCTCGCTCGGAGTCGTCTACGAAGAACTCCTGACGCCGTTCCGTCACGCGTACAGCTTCGATTCTCAGCAGTTCACCGGGTTGGCACTCCAGATTCGTCGCTACCTGGATGAGTTTCCGGATGCGCAGTGTACGGTCTTCCACATGAGCGGGGGAAAGCTCCGCGAGCGTAAGACAGGGGATGGCGCCGGCGCAAACCAGCGAGCCCGCAATGAGATCGTCAATCTGATGCAGGGGCCAAATCCCGATCGGACGGGCGCGATTTACCCCGGTGACCTGAAGATCCGCGCGCGTGACGGCATTACTGTCCAGATTCATCGACTCATCATTCGTGGCACGTCTTTTGTCGATGTGCCGGCGCTGGTGGTGTGGGTCCCGCGCGAAATGGGACGGGGATGGCTGAGCCAGCCCCAAGGAGGCTGGTCGTGAACGCGCCCGACCTCGCGGAGATCTTCGTTCGTCTAAAGGCGCCCGATGAGGCTCCCTCCGACGCCGTCGCGTTCGCGGCGGCTCCGATTCCGGGGACCGCGCATCGGCTCGCCCGTGATGCGCACAATCAGCCCGCCCTTCTTCTCGCGCTCGACGAGGAGGATGCGCTTCACCAAGCGCCCATCGTCCTGCAGCACATCGCCGTCCGACACGGCGTCCGTTGCCGCATCCGACGAGAAGGGGGTGACGTCGAGCAGGGCAAGTTCAGCATCGTCCAGTGCATTGGCGGCGATCCCGCTCTCCATCTGCATTTCCTACGCGCAGCCGGCTCCGCCGTGCTGGCGTTGGGTGGGTCTCCATCGGTAGACCAGCTCAGCAGCTCCATCGCCACGCTCGTGAAGTTGTTCAGGGCGACAACGGCCGAACCGCGGAAGAAGATCCAGGGCTTGTGGGCGGAGCTCCTCGTCATCGCGAGGGCGAAAGACCCCGGCCCCTTGATTGCAGCATGGCACGCGGCTCCTGAGGATCTGTACGACTTCGCTGAGGGGCCGGCACGAATCGAAGTGAAGAGTACTGCCGGACGCACGCGGCGCCATTATTTCAGGCTGGAGCAACTCCACCCGGCTGCATCGGCGATCGTGCTGGTCGCCTCCGTCATGGTGGAGCAGTCGAGCGGCGGCGATTCCGCGCACGACCTGTTGCTGGAGATCCGAGAGAGGACGAAGGCGTCTGCCGAGTTGCTGCTGAAGCTGGAGAGCGTCGTCGCGACCGCGCTCGGCTCGGACTGGCCCGCCGCGATGTCGGCGCGCTTCGATCGGCAGCTCGCCCAGAGCTCGATCGAGTTCTTCGACGCTCGGAGCATCCCCTCGCCGCCGGCAGAACTCCCCGCGGGTGTGACCGACGTGCGCTTTCGATCAACGTTGGATGGCCTCGCGCCGACCCAGATCGACGTCGATGCGCACGCGCTGTTTCGCGCCGCCGCTCCGCGGACGAGGTAGTCGCAGGT
>CAYQYG010000026.1:0-20670 GCA_964421485.1 uncultured Polyangiaceae bacterium
GGCGCGGCGCCGGGATCCATGCCGGGCAGGCCGTCGCCCGGGCGCGGCGCCCCGGGCGCCTGGCCCTCGTCGACGGGCGCGGGCCTCGCGCCACCGCTGCCGCGGAGCACCTTCTCGACGGCGGAGTCGTCCTCGATCCACATCACGCGACCGCCCTCGCCGAACGTGATCCGGAAGTACGCGAGCAGGCCCGCGCCGATCACGCCGTCGACGTCGAGCATGAGCTGCTTCTCGACCTCGCCGAGCTGCGCGCCGTACACGCCGGGCACCTTGGGCACGTCGTACGCGCCGAGGCGGAGCATCGGGACCACGCCCTGCTTGAGCTTCTGCTCCGGATCCTGCTCCACGGGCTTCAGGGCCGCGACGTCGAAGCCGGCCTTCTGCCAGCCGCCCTTGTCGAGCGCGAGCGGGAAGCTCATCGATGTGTCGACGAGCAGCGGGCCGCGGACCTCCTTGTCGGGGCTCACGCCGCTGCGCATCACCATGCCGCCGCCGCGCATGTAGTAGAGGTCGATGCGCGTCGAGTTCGGCGGCGGCGGCGGCGCGAACGTCCGCACCACGAACTGCCGGCCCGCGTAGTCGATCGTCGCGTTGAGGTGCCGGAGCAGGTTCACCCCGAGCAGCGCCTTGATCGGCGCGCCCATCTGCTTCGAGATGCCCGAGAGGTCCTCCGCCAGCGCGGGCACGTCGTGCACCTCGAGCTTCTTGCCGAAGCGGAGCGAGACCCAGCTCGGCTCCTTTCGCGTCGCGCTGTCGAGCACGACCTCGCCCGTGCCGGTCGACACCATCGCGAGCGCCGACTCGCCGTCGATCTCGACGGGCACGACGAAGAACGGCGCGACGGGGCTCACGTGCGGCATCTCGATCGCCGCGAGCAGGCCGCCCGAGAGCGCGAACGGCACGCGCCCGGCCCCGCGCCGCGCGAGCTTCGACATCGACTTCGCCCAGTCGTCCTTGACGTCGGGGTCGTTGAGCATCGCCTCGAGCTCGTCGGCCGCGCCCTCGAGGTCGCCCTTGTACCAGAGCGCGCGCCCGCGCAGGCCGGCGGCCTCGGAGCCCTGCACGCCCTTCAGCAGCCGCAGCGTCTCCGCGTAGTCGAGCCGCGCGAGCGAGATGCGCGCCGCGAGCAGCCGCACCTCGGCGTCGGCCGGCACGATCTCGAGCGCCTTCTTGATCGCGTCGCGCGCGTTGTCCACGTCCGCGCCCTGGAACTCCTGCTGCGCGCGGAGGTACCACTTGTTCGCGGCCTGCGGGCGCGCCGCCTCCGGGAGCGCGGCGCCGGTGCACGCCGCGAGCGCCGCCGGCAGGAGCAGCGCGCCCAGCCGCCACGCGCGGCCCGGGCGTAGCTCATCCATCGTGGACAGGGCAGCGGACGCCGCCTTTGCGGATCGGTTCAACAGGCTTCGCACGTCGATCTCATGCTCTCTGCCCCGCGCCGCTCGGGTCGGAGGCGCCTGGATCGATCGGCTCGATCGCCAGGATCCGGTCCGCCCGGAGCTCGCGGCGGCTGCGCGACGGGAGCAGATAGCCGAGAACCCGGGGTGGGTCGAGGTCCGTTCGCACCCCCGTCACCCGCACCGAGAGCTCCTCGGCCCCGCGGCCCGAGGGGCGGTAGCGCACGCGGACCGGCACGCCGCGCTCGACGGCGAGGATCGCGGCCGCGATCAAGGTCGGCCGCGCGCTCCGCCCCCCGATGCGCACGTGCCACAGGTCGCGCGGGGTCGCCGGCGAGAGGACCTGGACGATGCGGGAGAACACGGCGCGCAGGGCCCGGACGTCATCCTCCGCGCGGTGCTCCCTGTCCCTCCGCACCCCGAGCTCGCGGCAGAGCGCCGCCAGGCTGTGGCTCGGGAACGAGAACGCGCGGCGCGCGAGCGTGAGCGAGTCGAGGTAGTGCGCGACGCGGCGCGCGCGCCCGGCGCGCGAGAGCTCCGCCTCGAGGAACGCGACGTCCCACGACGCCGCGTGCGCGACCAGCACTGCGCCGTCGAGCAGCGGCTCGATCCGGTCCGAGATCGCCGCGAACGTCGGCGCGTCCTCGAGCTCGGCGGGATCGATCCCGTGCACGTGCGCGTTGCCGAAGACGCCGGGCTCGGGCCTGACGAGCGACGTGATCGAGCCCTCCACCTCCCCGCCGCGCACGCGCTCGGCGCAGATCTCGATCACGCGATCGGACTCGGGGCGGAGCCCCGTCATCTCGAGGTCCACGAACACGAGCGGCGCGCGCGCGAACGGCGCGTCCCACGGCTCGCCGGCCGGCGGCTCGCTCACGCGCCTCGCTCCTTGCTCATGGCGCGAGTCCTTAGCGAACCCCGCGCCGGACCGAAAGCGCCGTCGCGGCGCGGATCGTCCGCGCGCGGGGTGGGTGGATCGCCGGCGCGCGGCGCCGGACAGGGGGACAGGGGACAGGCGGCCGCGGCGCGGCGGGGGCGCCCGCCACGCGCGCGCCGGGCTGTCTGCCGCGGGATTCGTTGCTATGATCTCCTCGTGCCGAAGGCTGTCGCGACGCTCGCGGAGGGCGGCCCAACCGCGGAGGACATCGATCCTCTCGCCGCCGACGAGGAAGAAGGCTGGGGGGCGCATTTCCAGCCCCACGCCCACGATCGGCGCGCGGCCGAGCCCCTCGAGCTCCCGGTCCTCGTCGTCAACCGCTACTTCCAGCCTGTCCAGATCACGACGGCGCGCCGCGCGTTCCTCCTCCTCTTCGGCGGCGCCGCGCTGGCCATCGACGAGACGGGCGATCTGCACGACTTCACCGCGTGGCGGCGCCTGCCCGTCCGCGACCGGGACGACGGCCTCCCGATCCTCGGCGGATCGCTGCGCGTCCCACGCGTCCTGCACCTCCGCCGCTACGACCGGATGCGGCGCCCCACGGTGCGCCTCACGCGCAAGAACGTCATGCTGCGCGACGGCCACCAGTGCCAGTACTGCGCGCGCCGCCCGCCCCTGCGCGACCTCAACATCGACCACGTCCTCCCGCGCTCCCGCGGCGGCGAGGACTCGTGGGAGAACCTCGTGACCGCGTGCCGCGGCTGCAACCTCCGCAAGGGCTGGCGCACCCCGGACGAGGCGAGCATGCGCCTCATCCGCCAGCCGATCGCGCCGCGCTGGTCCGCGACCATGGCGATCCTCATCGGCACGCCGCACACGTTCGACGAGTGGACGCAGTTCCTGAAGACGGGCTGAGCCGCGCCGATCCTCACTGCGTGACGACGAGCTGCCCGTCGTCGGCGCAGTAGGCGACCTCCGTCCAGCCCTCGGCCGTGCAGAGGAAGAAGTCCAGGCAGCCCGTCAAGCACGCGGTGGACGCGCAGGTCTCGGCCGCGGCCGCGGGGCAGTCCGGGCTCTGCAGATCGGGCGCGCACCCCGTGATCTCGCCCGCGTGATCGATCGAGACCTCCTCGCAGCCCCCGGCCCCGCCGCCGCCGGCCCCGGCCGCCTGCCCGCCGGCCCCGCCGCCCCCGCCCTGCTCGCACCGCGTCACGAGCGTCCACGCCCCCTCGACGCAGTCGTACAGGCCGGCGCAGACCGCGTCGTCGCACGTCCCGCCCCGCCCGATCGGGCACCCGCCCTCGGGGATCTGCCCGCACGTCAACGGCCCGTGCCCCGCCCCGCAGCCCGCGGGCGCGGCGAGGGCGAGGGCGCACCAGAGCCACGCGGTCCGAGCGGTGTTCGACATCGGGGGCGCCGGCCATTCTTCCCGGGCGGAGGAAAATCGCAACCCGCGACGGGGCCCTGAACCAAAACAGCTCGAACCGATTACTATGCGCCGCATGCGTGCCTGCGCCACAGCCAGCGCCGTCTTCACCGGCCTCCTCGTCGCCGCCTCCGTCTTCGCCGCCTGCACCACCCTGCCGCCCGACGCGACGCCTCCTCCCGAGTCGCCCGGCGCCGCGCCCGCGAGCCCCAACGCGGCGCCCGCCGCCGCGGATCCGGGCGCAGCGCAGGCGTCGCCCGGCGCCGCGCAAGGCGGCCCGGCCGCGGCGCCCGTCCCGCCCAAGCCCAAGAAGGCGCCCGAGACCGTCGCCGACTGCAAGGAGATGCTCACCGACATCGCGAACGATCCGCCCGACGGCGGCGTCGTGATGAACAACGCGACCACCGCGGCCGACGCCGGATCGAGCGATCGCCTCCAGCCCATCCTCGAGGTCGTGAAATCGAAGCGCGACGGCTTCCGCTGCTGCTTCGACCTCTACGCCAGGAAGAACCCCGGCGCGCAGGGCCGGCTCGCGTTCACGATGAAGCTCAAGCCCGACGGCGCCCTCTTGGAGGGCCACATCAAGAAGGACGAGAGCGACGTCACCGCGCCGGAGATCGAGTCGTGCATGGTGGAGCTCGCGAAGGGGATCGCCTGGCCCGCCTCGCCGAGCGGCAAGGAGACGACCTACACCCATCGCTTCGAATTCAAGCCGCGCCGCTAGCGGCGCCGCCGCCGGGATCACGAACGTGCCGAGCGACGCCACGCAGACACCGCGCGGCTCTGCGTACCCCGTCCGCAACGCCTACGCCGAGCTCCTGCGTGACACGCGCGGACTCCGGCGCGAGCAGCAGCAGGCGCGCGAGGCCTGGTTCGCGCGCCTCGCCGCCGACAAGAAGGAGGAGACGCTCTTCGAGCTCGAGATCCTCCTGAAGGGCCTCGCCTGCTTCGCGAACCCTCGCAACCACCCGGGCGCCGGCCGCCGCCAGACGATCGTCAGCCACGACTTCCGCGAGCACCTCCAGCACGCGCAGGGCGGCATGGCCCGCATCGTCCAGCTCGCGCGCGCGATGCTCGGCGATCGCGACCGCGCCTTCGCGTTCCAGCGCTACCTCGAGACCGTGCTGCCCGAGGACACCGCGCGCACGCGCCTCCTGCACTCCGCGATGGGCCAGGAGACGCCCGAGGCGAGCCTCTTCATGCTCCGCCACGGCTTCACGAACCTCATCGAGGTCGCCGGCGGCCTCCTGCGCCTCCAGCGCGTGAACTTCCGCCTCTTCTACGCGCACCTCGCGACCGCGATGCGCGAGATCGCCCAGAGCGCGTTCTTCAACCCGCTGCACGCGCTCGAGTTCCGCCCCGAGTTCGATCGCATCGCGTCGACGCAGGTGCTCGAGCTCATCCAGCGCGTGCCCGGCGAGCAGGCGCACCGCCTCGTCGCGCTCACGTTCCTCGCGCTCTTCCGCATGCTCCGCTACCTGCGCCTGCTCGACGCGATCGCGCTCGATCACACCGATCGCCGCGTCGCCGGCCGCGCGTACCTCGTGCTCGCCGTGCTCCGCAGCGACGCGCGCGCGCTCTCGAACTACCTCCGCCGCCGCGCCGGCGCGCTGCTCGCGGAGAGCTTCGAGCACGACCTCCTGCGCGTGCCCGCCAGCGACATCGCCGCGCGCCACGACGAGCTCACCGCCGAGGGCCACCGCCTCGTCGCCACCAAGGCCGCGCTCACCGGCCTCGCCGCGAACCTCCGCCTCGAGATGCGCCGCTCGTTCGAGCACGACCTCGCGCCCGCCGACGCCGCGCTCACCGAGGCCGAGCACCGCGCGCGCCTGCGCGTCGTCACCGGCGCGCTCCGCCCCGCCCTGCAGAACGCGATCCTCTTCCTGGGCCGTTCGCTCGGCGCGCACTTCGAGGAGGGCCGCGTCTTCGACGACCAGGCCGCGCGCCGCGCCACGAGCGAGCGCCTCCGCCGCGACGTCTGGATGTTCGCGCAGATCGCGCGCGCCTTCGCGAGCAAGGCGCGCCACGCCGGCCCCACCCCCGATCGCTGGACCGGCATCGCGAGCTTCGCCTTCGTGCGCGAGTTCCTCTCCTACTTCCGCGCGATGGGCTACCCGCTCCTGCGCGTCGGCGACTACCCGCGCGTCGACGCCTTCATGACCGCGATGAGCCGCCTCGAGGAGGCCGACCTCGTCGACCCCGCGCGCCTCGAGGCCGCGATCCACGAGTGCGAGGCCTTCCACGAGTTCCTCACGAAGCTCTTCGATCAGATCTCGAAGCGCGACGATCTCGCCGGGGTCCCCTTCGACCGCCGTGACGCCGCGCGCGCGCTCCGCCTCTACCTCGGCGATCGCCCTTGACACCGCCGCGCGCGGTCGCGCAGGAGGCGAGCGCCTCGACCATCGCGCCTCGCCCCGCGCGCGCCGGCGCCCGCGGCGATCCTCGCGGGATCGCGGCGCTCGGTGCGCATCGACGCGGTGCGGCTGCGAGCTCGTGGGAGCTGCGCCGGCGCTCTCCCGTCCGCGCGCGCCGCTCCCGCTCGGGAGCGCGCGTCGCGCCTCGGTGACTCTAGGGATAGGCGTTCAGGGTTCGAGACGAGGAGCGGCCCTGGGGTCGCTATTCCGACTCGTCGGAGATGGCGGCGGCCGGCGCGGGGGCCGGCGGAGCGCTCTTGCGGGCGGCGGCGCGGCCACCGGCGCGCTTCGTGGCGGCGCGTGCGCCCCGTGGTGCAGCGGTCTTCTTCGGCGCGGCGGCGCGCTTGCCGGCGGCCTTGGTCTTGCGCTTCGCGGCCGCCTTCTTGGCCGGCTTCTTCGCGGCGGCGCGCTTCGTCGTCTTCTTCGCGGCGGCGCGCTTCGTCGTCTTCTTCGCGGCCTTCCGCGCCGGCTTCTTGGCGACCTTCGCCGCCTTGGCGGCCGGCTTCTTGGCCGCCTTGGTCGCCTTCTTGGTCGCCTTCTTCGCGGTCTTCGCGGTCTTCTTCGCAGCCATCGGGAATCCTCCTGCATGCGCCCCGGCAAAATCTCAGCGCGCTGTCGGCTTCATCGCTTGATCGCAGCGTTCTCGCCCGCCGAGGCAACAGATGTTGCACGACGTATATTGCCACGCATGGTGACGGTCAAGGAAATTCTTGCGAGCCCTAAACCCCTGTATCCCGTGAGTTCCAGGCAATCCGCTCCGCAAGCGTTGCGAGGGGTATACGCAGGATCAGCCCACAATGCAATAGCAACAACGGGGCTCCGGTCGAATTATCTTGACTTTTGACAATCCATCTGAAGCTGCCCAACCCCGCGGCGACCTCCGCGGGGCGAGGAGAGCCTTGTGCGCTGCGCGGCGCCTCGCTACCGTCGCGCCGGTGCGCGCAGGGGGGGCGCGCGCCGCCAGGCTTCCAGGAGGATCAGGTCATGTTGCTTCGTCGCTCGACGTCGTGGTTGTTGATCTCCGCCGCGCTCCTCGCCGGATCGAGCTCGCTCGGGTGCGGCTACTCCGAGGACGAGATGCAGGCGAAGATCCGCGAGATCGAGAGCCTCAAGAACCAGCTCAGCGCCGAGCAGGCGCAGAACAAGAAGGCCAAGGGCGAGCTCGAGGAGGCGGCCGCCAAGATCGAGCAGCTCAAGGCGCAGCTCAAGGCCGCCGGCGTCGACATCTCGAACCTCAACGCCAACCTCGAGCAGCAGGCCCGCGCGCTCGAGGACTTCCGCCGCCGCGCAGAGCAGCTCGAGGCGATCAAGAAGCGGTTCGAGGTCCTCCGCGAGAAGCTCCAGGCGCTCACGAAGCTCGGCCTCAACGTGACGGTCCGCAACAACCGGATGGTCATCCAGCTCCCGGGCGACGTGCTCTTCGACTCGGGCCGCGAGACGCTCAAGAAGGACGGGCAGGACATCCTGCTCAAGGTCGCCGAGGTCGTGCGCAACGACGCCGGCCTCGCCGCGCGCTCGTTCCAGGTCGCGGGCCACACCGACGACGCGCCGCTCAGCGGCGGTCGCTTCAAGGACAACTGGGGCCTCAGCGTGATGCGCGCCCGCGAGGTCCTCTCGTTCCTCATCTCCCCGACGGACAAGGGCGGCGGCGGCCTGAACCCCGCGCGCTGGAGCGCCTCCGGCTACGGCGACACCGATCCGATCAAGCCCAACGACACGCCCGAGAACAAGCAGGCGAACCGCCGCTGCGAGCTCGTCGTCGTGCCGAACGTCGAGGAGATGCTCGACCTGAAGAGCCTCGTGCAGTAAGGCTCCCGCGGCATGCGCGTCGCCGCGATCGACATCGGGACGAGCTCGGTCCTCCTGCTCGTCGCCGAGCGGCGCGACGGCGCGCTCGTCCCGGTCGCCGAGCGCGCGACCATCACCCGGCTCGGCCAGGGCGTCGACGCGTCGCGCGCGCTCGCCCCCGAGGCCGTGGACCGGACGCTCGCCTGCCTCTCCCGCTACGCCGAGGAGATCCGCGCGCTCGGCGCCGAGCGCGTGGACGCCGTCGGCACGAGCGCCATGCGCGACGCCGCCGGCGGCGAGGCCTTCGTCGCCCGCGCGCGGGAGCTGCTCGGCGTCGCCCCGCGCGTCATCTCCGGGGCCGAGGAGGCCGCGCTCACCTTCGCCGGCGCCCTGACCGGCCTCGCCCTCCCCCCCGTCCCGAGGATCGTCTTCGACCTCGGCGGCGGCAGCACCGAGATCATCGTCGGCCCCCCCGGTTCGACATTTGGGGCTCCGGGTCGCGCTTCACATGGCGCGCCCTGCGCCCCAAGCCCCGAAGGCGACGTGCTCGGGGCCGTCAGCCTGGACGTGGGCAGCGTCCGCCTGACCGAGCGTCACGTCCGCGCGGATCCCCCCTCACCGGCCGAGCTCTCCGCCCTCCGCGGGGCCGCCCGGGCCGCTCTCCGCGCTGCCCCTGCCCTCCCCGCCTCCGACGGCCCCCCACCCGTGCTCGTCGGCGTCGCCGGAACGGTGACCACGATCGCCGCCCTCGTCCACGACGTCACCCCCTACGACGGCGCCCGGGTCCACGGCGCTCGCCTCACCCGCCGCGAGGTCGCCGCCACCACTACCCGCCTCGCCGCGCTCCCCCTGGCCGAGCGCCGCCTCCTCCCTGCCCTCGACCCCGCCCGCGCCGACGTGATCGTGGCCGGCAGCATCCTCGTCGAGGAAATCATGGCCTGGGCCACCGGCTCGAGAGGTGGACAGGACGAATCCTCCGGCGAGCTCATCGCCTCCGACCGCGGCGTCCGCTGGGGCCTGGCCCAGCAGCTGGCGTGAGCTGCCCGAGCCCGGTGCCCCAGGGCCCGGTCCATCGCTCATATCTCCGCTCCCCCACCTCTCCCCGAGACAACGCCTCCGTCCTAGACTAGGAGCGCGCCGCACGAAGATCTCGCAAATATCCGCCCCGCGCGCCAACGTCACCCCCCTGGAGAGGACGAAAAAACCAGAGCAAAGTCAGGTGCCTAGCGCGAGCGTGGGATTTTTTGTTGACGTATCTGGGCACTCTCACTAGAGTGCGCGCGCCTGGCGCAAACTGGCCCTTTTTCAGGAGGGCCGTTCCCCCAACCCCAATCCCTTCCGCCTGGAACCGTCCGCTTCAACCAGCGAAAAACGCCGCCCAGAGCGAGCCCGCGTCCCCGCGCCGCGCCCTTTTCGCGGCTGATCTGACCTGTTCGGTCTCGCGTTGCACCGGCGGCCCCGGAAAACGCGGCTGTCCACACATCATTGTTGGAATGCATGACGGGGTGAGCCGGTTCTGCTGGTCCGGGGTCATCGGGTGTCAAGGAGGCAAAGGAGCTCGTCGCCCGAGCAAATGAGACGACGCGAGGAAAATAGAGACGGCGGGGTGGAAGGCAAAGGAGACGATATGCAGGCTCGTTCGGAGATCCAGTTCAAGGTGGGCGACAAGGCCGTCTACCCGGCACAAGGCGTGGCTGAGGTGGTGAACATCGAGGAGAAGGACATCGCGGGCAACCGGCAGCGGTTCTACGTCCTCCGGATCCTGGACACCGATCGCAAGATCATGGTCCCCGTCAGCAACGCAAGCGCCGTCGGCCTCCGTCAGGTCATCTCTGAGCAGGAAATCCGTGAGATCTTCGACATCCTGCGCGAGCGGACGATCGCGTTCGACAACCAGACCTGGAACCGCCGCTACCGCGGCTTCATGGACAAGATCAAGACCGGATCCATCTACGACGTGGCCGAGGTGCTGCGCGACCTGTATCGGCTGAAGACCGACAAGCAGCTTTCGTTCGGCGAGCGGCGAATGCTCGACACCGCGCGGACGCTGATCGTGAAGGAGATCGCGATCGCTCGCGGCCAGACGGAAGAACAGGTAAAATCGGAGATCGAGGCGATCTTTCTCGCCAACTGAGGGTCACCCGGGCTGACCGGGGTCGGGGGTCCGGGGGCGCAGGGAGCGCCACGCGTGGAGCGCGACCCGGAGCCCCGGATGTGGAGTGGAGGCCGGCGTCGCGCCGGCCTCTTCGCTTTTGTGGGCCCTGCTCGCGTCAGGGATCGCTGCCCGGGCGCTTCTGGATGGGCGGCAGCGGCGGCAGGGGGAGATCGACCCGCCAGGCAGAGTCCTCGAAGACGCACGGGATCTGGGCGCGATCGCCGGGGAGCAGGCCGGCGACCTCGACGAGGGCGTGCGCGCCGGCGATCTGTGCGACGTAGCGCTGGGGCTCGAAGCGTACCTGGAAGCGCGAGGGCGCGATCATCGCCTCGGGCGCGATCGCCTTGCCGGTCGCGGCGCTGTAGCGCTGGGCGCGGGCGGCCAGGTTCTCCTGCGCGCGGCGGGAGAGCAGCTCGTAGACCGCTCCGGCGTCGGCGGGATCGCCGTGGAGCCGGCCGAGCCGCTCGATGAGCTCGCGGACCGCGCCGTCGGGCGTCGCGTTGGGCGGGCGGCGGCTGCACCCGGTCGCGGCGAGCGCGAGCGCCGCGGCGAGCGCCCACGCCGCCGCCCGCCTGGCAGCGGCCCGCGCCCCGAACCCCGGCCTGCCGCGCGCTCTCATCTGATCCGCTCCGCTCGTACCACGCATCGGTCGGATGAAAATCGAGAAACTTCGACGGCCCCGGCGGCGCGCGAGGTCCGTGGACCCTCCAGGCGCGTCCGATCATCCGGGGGCCGCGCGGTCGAGCGCGCCGAGCTGGCGGAGCGCCTCGTAGAGGACGATCGAGGCGGCGTTCGCGAGGTTGAGCGAGCGCACCGGGCCGAGCGTGGGCACGCCGAAGACGGCGTCGGGCATGCGGTCGAGCAGGTCGGGATCGAGGCCGACGCTCTCCTTGCCGAAGACGAGCGCGTCGCCGGGGCGGTAGCCGGCGTCGAGGTAGCTCCGGGTCGCGACGGCGCTGAAGAGGCGCAGCCGCGCGCCGGGGTGCCGGTGCTGGAAATGATGCAGGTCGAGGTGCTGCTCGAGCTCGACGAGGTGCCAGTAGTCGAGGCCGGCGCGGCGCACGCTGCGCTCGTCGATGCGGAAGCCGAGCCGGCCCACGAGGTGGAGCGGGCTCTGCGTCGCCGCGGCGAGGCGGGCGATGTTGCCGGTGTTCTGGGGGATCTCGGGCTCCACGAGCACGATCCGGAGCGGCGGATCGAGCGGCGGCGCGCGGAGCCTCCGGCGCGTGTCCTTGTTCACGGGCCTCTCTTTCCGCGACCCGCGGCGGGGGCGCAAGCGGGCGCGCCTGGGGGGCCGGAGATGGTGCCGGGGCGCCCGCCCAGGGTCCGCGCCCACCGGATCGAACCGGAAGCCTGCGGAAGCTATTCTGTTCGCTTGACGCGTGTACGAGCGGACACGTAGCCTCCCGGCTCGGAGACACGGTATGCGCGCAACGGGCTGGCTCGCCTTGGCATTCGCCCTCGCAGGGGCGGCGCTGTCCTCTGAGGCGGCCGCAGACACGATGGATCCGGCGCTCGCGCGCCTCGTCAGCGACGAGAGCTGCCGGCTGCCGGGATCCGACAAGGGCCTCTACTACAACCCGGCGTCGGGCTACGCACGCTGCCAGACCGATGACGCCGCGTTCGCGAAGCTCATCGCGCAGTACGGGGCCGCGGTCGCGCCCACGGCGATGCACTCGGCGCGGACCACCGGCTACGGGGGGTTCGAGATCGCGATCGAGGCCGACTTCACGAAGATCGACAGCAGCGCGGAGTACTGGAAGCTCGGCACGCAGGGCCCGCAGGACCCGTCGTCGAAGGACTTCTCGATCATCAACCAGAGCCCGAACGACATGCTCCAGCACTACGCGCTCAAGGTCCGCAAGGGCCTTCCGCTCGGGTTCGAGCTGACGAGCATGGTCGGGTTCCTCGCCGACACGAACATCGTGACGGCGGGCGCGGACGTGCGGCTCTCGGTCTTCGAGGGGTTCCGCACGGGGATCCCGGCGATCTTCCCCGAGCTCGCGGCGGGCGGCAGCGTCCGGACGATCACCGGCACCGAGGAGTTCCAGCTCACGGTGGTCGGGGTCGATGCGCAGCTCTCGAAGCCGCTGCCGATCGCGGGCACGGTCGTGCTCACGCCCTACGTCGGCTACCAGTGGCTCCGGATCTTCGGCGACTCCGGCCTGATCGACCTCACGCCGAACACCGACGCGGTCGACTACTGCGGCTTCCAGGGGATGAACACGCCGGCCACGCCCGACCCGGTGAAGGGCGACCAGGACGGGCAGCCCGTGTGCAGGGGCGGCACGAGCGCCGACTTCAACAACACGGTCGTGTTCGACGCGGTCCGGCTGTCGCGCCATCGTCTGGACTTCGGCGCGCAGCTCCGGTTCCAGATGATCAAGCTCGGCGCGCACTTCGTGACGGACATCGTCGGCGTCGCGGACGCGAACAAGGGCGCGGACTACGAGATCGACGGGGTCAACAAGTTCGAGGGCGTCGACAAGCAGTGGACGCTCGCGTTCGACCTCGGCGCCGTGTTCTAGCTGGAGCGGTGCTCAGCTGCGTGTGATACGGGCTCAGCCGCCAGGCAGGCGAGTGAGGCGTACAAAGGTACGTCGCAACGAGCCAACGACGCGGATGAGCCCGTAGCGCGCGCCGATGAGCACCGCTCGAGAGCGGGCTCATCGGCCCCGGCGTTCGGGCTCGGGGAGCGTGTAGCCGAGCTCGGTGATCAGCGCGCGGAACGTGCGGTCCTCGTTCCGGGCAGCGATCAGGTGCTCCATGAACTTCTTGAAGTTCCCCCGCGAGGCCGCCTCCGCGGCGCGCTCGCTGTTCTCGAGCACGAGCAGGAGGTGGGGGTGCGCCTTCGCGACGGCGGCGGGGCACTCCATCTTGGCGGCGGCGCGCACCCGCGCCTCCGCGAGCGCGTGGATCAGGCTCACGAGCTCCTTGTCGCTCGTGCGCGGCTGGAGGAGGTCGCCCTCGCGGCGGGCCTCGTCGAGCAAGAGGCTCGCGCGATCGAGGTAGCTGCCCGCGAAGGCGATCGGGGCGGCGATCAGGGCGGAGAGCGCGAACGCGAAGAGGGCAAGCAGGCGACGCATCATCGATTCCTCGCCGGCGGATCGCCGGGCTCCTGGGGCGTGGGCTCGGCCGCCGCGTCGAGGCCCGCGAGGGCGGCGCGCGCGGCGGCCTGCTCCGCGAGCTTCTTCGATCGGCCGCGGCCCTGGCCGATCACCTCGTCGCCGACCTCCGCGACGACGAGGAAGACGCGATCGTGGTCGGGGCCCTCGGCCTCGATCACGCGGTAGCGCGGCGACGGAGCGCCGCGCGCCTGGACGCGCTCCTGGAGCAGGCTCTTCGGATCGCGCCCCGTGAGCGCGCCGCTGGCGAGGCGGCCGAGCGGCGCCTCGACGACGCGGCGGCTGAGCGCCCGCGCGCTGTCCATGCCGCGGTCGAGGTACACCGCGGCGACGAGCGCCTCCGCGGCGTCGGCGAGCACGTTCGTCTGGTCGCGCTCGCCGGCGACGTCGGCGCCGCGGCCGAGGCGGAGCTGCGCGCCGAGCCCGACGCCGCGCGCCCAGGCGGCGAGCGCGTCGGCGCTGACGAGCGACGCGCGCATCAGCGAGAGCTCGCCCTCGCGCGCGTCCGGGAAGCGCTCCATCAAGAGCTCGGTCACGCAGAGCCCGAGCACCGCGTCGCCGAGGAACTCGAGCCTCTGGTTGTCGACGCGCCGCTGCCCGCGCTGCTCGTTCGCGAAGCTCGGGTGCGTGAGCGCCTCCTCGAGGTGCGGCAGATCGCCCTCGATCCCGAGGGTGCGGCCGAGATCGTCCGGTGTCGGCTGGTCCCGCACGCGCGCCTCCGCGGCTCAGCCGGCGTGGAGGCGATCGGTGAGCTCGGCCATCTCGGCGTCGAGCGCGGTGATGCCGCCGGCGTCGTGGGTCGACCAGGAGACCCGGACCTTGCCCCAGGAGAGCAGGATGTCGGGGTGGTGATCGCGGCGCTCGGCCGCGAGCGCGACCCGCACCGCGAAGCCGACGGCCGCGCCGTAGTCCGCGAACGAGTAGACCCGCTCGATCGCGCCGCCCGCGCGCTGCCACCCGGGGCGCGCCGCGAGGAGCGCCTCCACCGCCTCGTCCGAGAGCCGATCCCGCTTCGCCATCCGGGTCGGACTATGGAGCAAGGCGCGCGCGATGGGAACCCGGAACGGGGCAGCGGGCGGGCGGCGCCGCGGCGAGGGCGAGGGCGGGAGGAACACGGGCGCGGTGCCGCTGTCGGCACGGCCCGTGGGCTATGCTTCCTCCGCGATGGCCGGGCTCTACGCGTGCCCCTTCTGCCGGGAGATGTTCGAGGCGGGCGAGGCGCGCGCGTGCCCCTCGTGCGGGCTGAAGCTCGAGGAGATCTCGCGGCTGCCCCCGTCGTACGAGGCGCAGCAGGAGGAGCCGGACGAGCCGATCCCGCCGCACATGGAGGCGCTCCCGTGGAGCTACGCGGGCCGCGGCCGCGGGCTCCTGCTCGCGCTCGCCGCGCTCGGGCTCGCGGCGTTCTTCGCGCCGTGGGTGCACGAGACCGCGCCGGAGCTGCGCGACCTGAGCGGGTTCGGGCTGGCGCAGCGGCTCGGGTGGATGTGGGCGCCCGCGGTCGCGTTCTTCGTGATGATCCCGCTCGTCGTGACGCGCAGATCGATCCACCGGATGCGCGGCGCGCGCGTCGCGGTCGCGTTCCTCGCCGCGATCGCGCTCCTGTCCGTCGCGCTGCGGATGGCGTTCACGCCGGCTGGATCGGTGCTCCGCCCGGTGCGCTTCACGTGGGGCTTCGGCCTCTACGCCACGGGCGGGATCGCGCTGCTCGTGCTGCTCGCGTCGGCGCGCTTCGGCGGCCGCCTCGACGACATCCCGACGCGGGCGAGACGCCGCGGCGACGAGGTCCTCCACTGAGCCGCTGCAAAATTCCGGGCGCGCGCGCCGGCGCGCGGGAGCGCCGCGCGGCGGCGCGGGCGCGCGAGGTCGACAGCCCCGGCCGCGAGGCGTAACCTTGAGGCCTCGAACCGGCCGTTCGACGCTCGGGGCTGCGGGTCGCGCTCCACGCGGCGCGCCCTGCGCCCCGAGCCCCCTCCGATCGCCTCCGGGTGCGCCATGGCCAAGGAACCTGCCAGCGTGCGTCGCAAGCTCGCGCGAGACGACGAGGCGTTCGACGTCCCGGCCGCGGTGCTCTGCGCCTTCTGCGGCCAGCCGGACTGCGCGGGCTGCGAGGCGGCGACCGAGGAGGGCTCCGGCGTCGTGGCGATCGTGCCGTGGGAGCGCGGCGCCGGCGGCGCGTGGTCGCGGCTCTGGGCCACGGCGAACGCGACCACGCAGGGCGCGGAGGCGTTCTTCGCGGTGCTGCCGGACGGCGCGCTCCCGCCGGCGATGCGCTTCGCGGTGCTGGCGGAGACGCTCGCGGTGGTCTCGATGCTGGCCGCGCTCCTGCCGTTCGCGGTGATCGCGCTGCCGGGGCTCATGCTGCAGATCGCGCAGGACCCGGGCGCGCGCGCGCGCGCGCTGTTCTGGATCACGGCGGGCGTGCCCGCGCTGATCGGCTGGATGGTGCTCGCCCACGCCGCGCACGGCGCCGCGCTCGACCTCGGCGCGCGGCGGCAGGGCGCGCGCCCGCAGCGCCGCCGCGCGCTGCGCTTCGGCCTCTACGCGTGCGGCTGGGACCTCATGGCGGGCCCGCTCGGCGCGCTGGTCACGCTGATCTCGAGCGGCCGGAAGGGCCTCTCGGAGCTCGTGTCGCTGTCGATGGGCGCGCCGGGCCGATCGTCCACCGCGCTCCTCTCGGGCGTCTACGCGCTGCCGCCCCAGAGCGCGGCGCGCGCGCGCCGCGCCGGAGGGATCGCCGCCGTCGCGCTGACGATCGCCTCGGGCTTCGCGGTGGTCGCGCTGATCCTCTTCCTCGGCTGAGCCGAGCGGCGTTCAGCGCAGATGAACGCCGCTCTCAGCGCATGTCGCCGGGGCGCGGGGCGGGGGACGGCGCCATGCCGGGACGGCGCGCGGCCGGCAGCGTGCCGGGGCGCTTCACCGGCTGGAGATCACCCGTCGAGGAGATGTCGATCAGGTCGACGTAGTCGGGGTTGTGCTCGGCGAGGTGCTCCTTGCGGAGCCGCGCGAGGAGGTCCTTCACCCGCGCCTCGGCCTTGTTGTGCGCGAGCACCTGGCGGATGGAGGGCGCCTCCTGCTCCAGCGTCCGGTTCACCGCCTTCATGCTCTGGCGGCGCCAGACCACCGCGAACCGATCCCCCTCGGGCACGGGCTCGCCGACGACCTCCGCGTCCTTCACCCTGGACGCGGCCTCGACGAGGCGCGGATCGACCTTGAGCCCGGGCTCGGCGGTCGACCCGTCCGGCGCGACGAAGCCGAGGTTGCCGCCGCGCAGGCTCGTCGCCTTGTCGAGGGAGCGCTCGCGCGCGATCTCGTTCCACCGCTTCGGCGTGAGGTCCTTGCCGAGGGACGCGAGGATCTCCTCGGCCTCCTTGCGCGTGCCGACGAGGATCCGCCAGAGCGCGATCCGCGGCGGCGAGCGGAACTTGTCCTGGTTCGCCTCGTAGTAGGCGCGGACCTCGTCGTCGGTCACGGGCGACGAGGTCGCCGTGTCGACGCGCAGGCGGCCGAGCACCGCGCTCCGCAGGATGGCGCGCACGCGCTCCTCGACCTCCGGGCGCGCGTCGAGCCCCTCCGCGAGCGCGCCCTGCGAGAGGAGCTGCTCGCGCACGAGCACCTCCTCGACGAAGCGGCGGCGGATCTCCTCCGGCGTCCTGCCGAACGAGCGGAGCTGGAACGGAGGCACCTGCGCGATCCGGCGCTCCACCTCGCGCACGGTGATTGTGCGCTCCCCCACGCGCGCCACGATCGCGTCGAGCGGTGCGTCGGCGTGGACCGAGGTGGTCGCGGACGCGGTCGCGGCCAGCGCGATCCCGAGGGCCAGGGCAGCAGGCTTCAGCGATCCGGCGCGCATCGCGCGGCGTTATTGCCGTGAACCGCGGGCGGGTCAAGCCGCGCCGCGCCGCGCGCGCCGCAGGGCCGGGGTCGCGCCGCGCGCGAGGCCGGGCCGCGCTTCGATGACGCCGGCCTCGCGCAGCGCGCGGGCGTCGAGCCCGACGAAGCGGTACGCCTCGACCGGGAAGCCGTAGGCGCGGTGCAGCCGGCGCAGGCCCTCGGCGAGCTCCGGGGTCACCTCGACGGGGCGCGGCGGGGGGCAGGCCCTGCGGATCGACGCGAGCGGCTCGCCGAGCGCGAGCAGCTCGTGCACGCGCGAGAGCACGTCGATCGGCTTCAGCGCGCGCTGGCCCCGGTGCGCGACGCCCTCGGCGAGCTCCTCGAGGAGGCGCCGCCGCCTGCGCTCGGTCCGCCCGTCGCCCGCGCGGCCGCCCCCGAGGAGCAGATCATTGAACCGCCTCGCCGCGCGGCGCTTCTCGACCGCGTCGGCGCTGGCCCGCCTGTCCTCCTGGGGCGCCCGTCTCACCGCGGCCGAGTATAGGCGGCCTCCCCGCCCGCTCAAAAAGAGGTGCGCCCGCACCACGCGAGCGCGGACGCCGCCGCGGCGAGCAGCCACGCCGGCCACGTCGCCCGGAGGAACCCTGCCGCCTCCGCGAGCGCGCCGCGGCGGGCGCGGCGCGCGGCCTCCGCCTGCCCCACGAGGCGCACCCGCTCGCGCTCGATCTCGTCGCGCTCCTCGTCGTCGAGCGGATCGCTGCCCGCGAGGTGGTGCAGGTGATGGGTCAGCTCGTGATCGATCGTCTCCTCGATCTCGGCGTCCACGTCGAAGGCCGGGTCGTCGCGGTGCTCGGCCTGGAACGTCCGGTAGAAGACGCGGATCTCCGGCGCGTGCGCGATCCCGAGATCGCCGCCGTCGCCGCCGGGCGTGTAGCAGCCGAGCAGCGGCTCGCCGCCGTCGTCGCACGCGGGCACGCCGGCGTCGATGAAGAGGTCGACATTGCGCACGCCGCGGGCCTCGTAGGCGCGCGCGGCCGCGGCGCGGACCTTCGCCTCGAACGCGTCGAGATCGGGGAACGCGCCGGCGCCGCGGGCCCCGCCGGCGGGCGCGCGGCGCGGCTCCCGCTCGAGCTCGCGCTCGAGCGGCACGTCGAGGTCGTTGCGCGCGCCGCAGCCGGCGCAGCGGTGGACCGCGACGAGCCGCGCCGGGTAGCGGGCCTCGTGGTAGAGGTCAACGATCGCCGCCCACGCCGGCCGCGGCGCCGCCGCGAGCGCGTCGGCGATCACCGTCGCGCGCCGCTCCGATCCGAGCGCCGAGACGCCCATCGCCGTGACCAGCGCGGGCGTCAGCCGGAGCTCCGGCGCGCCGCCCCCCTCGCCGGCCGCGGCGATCCGGAGCAGCGGCAGCGCCTCGGCCGCCGTGCGCGGCGCGAGCCTCACGCGCCGGCAGATCGCGCGGCCCACGCGGAGCGCCGGGATCCGGTGCCACGCGTCGAAATCGAACGGGTGATCGAGCTCGGGATCGTCGAGCTCGCCGTCCACGAAGGGGCCTATCTCGAGCAGGCTCGACGGCGCGATCCGGAACGGGACGCCGCAGTTCTCGCACGCGAACTCCGCGGGCGGCTCGGGCACCACGCCGGCGAACGCGAGCAGCGCCCGCAGCGCGTGCGCGTCACCGAGCGGCAGACCCATGGGATCGAGCGGCGCGCCGCGATCGTCCGCGAGCACGCCTTCGCCCTGGAGCACGCGGAGGTCGCGCAGGCACCCGCGAGGACGCGCGCGCGCGCGCTCCGCCTCGATCGCGGCCGCCCGGGCGGCGGCCTCGGAGAGCCGCACGACCCGCCCCGAGGGGAGATGGACCCGCTCCGGGAGGGCGCGGGGCGCGCGTTCCACGGGTCCGCCTCCCGGACCGCCCTCAGCTCGCCGCCGCCGCCGCTGCCGCGCGCGCGGCGGCCGCCTTGCGCTTCTTCGCCCGCTGCGAGTACCCCCACCCGACGAGCAGCGAGCTCGCGAGCGGTGAGAACGCCAGGAAGCTCGTCACGCCCGGGTGCGCGAGCAGCCAGTCGTAGGTCCCGCGCATGTACGGGTCGATGCCGTCGGCGAACATGACGCCGAAGAAGATGCCCACCGCGAGCACGCCCGCGATCGCGTTGAGCACGAGGAAGTAGCCCCACCGCAGCGCACCCTTCGGGTGCGACCCGGCCGGGTTCACCAGATGCGAGCCGTCCGGCCCTGCCTGCGCGTGGTCGGTGCCGGGGAGGGGCTGTGCGGGGATGGCCGACATGAGGCGCGGAGTATAGAGAAGCGCGCTCCCGCCGGCCAGGGCCGGGGCCTGGGCGAAGGCGCCGGCGCTCAGGGCTTCGAGAGCGGCGGGCAGAGCTCCTCCGGCGCCGGCTGCCCGCCGGTCAGCCGCAGCGAGGACGAGGGGACCCCCTCGGCGTCCTCGACGGGCGGGGTCCGCACCGAGGGCGGGCCGGGATCCTCGGGCTCCGCCGGCGGACACCGCGCGTCGGCGCCGGCGCCGGCGCGCGCGGGCGCCTCGCCTGGAGAGGCGGCCGTGTCCTTGCGCCGCCCGATCCGCGGCGACAGCGGCGGGCGCTCGCCGTCGCCCGCCGGCGCCGGCGCCGCCGCGCCGACGCGGTAGAAGACCGAGCGCAGCGTCATCCGCGCCAGCGCCTGGCTCCCCGAGAGCGAAAGCGCCCTCGCCGCCGCCTCGTCCACCCCGACCGGCAGCGCGCCGGCGCCCAGGAGCTCGAGGAAGCGCGTGATCGCGAGCATGTAGACGAGCCGCCGCACCACCGCCTCGGGTGCGACCCCGGCCGCGATCAGCGCCGCGAGCGGCGGCGCGTCCTCCCGCATCCGCGCGATCACCGCCAGCTCCGCCTGGCGGAACCCGAAGCGCCCCGGCTCGATCGCCGGGTGCAGCCGCAGCGGCGTATCGCCGAGCCGCTCGAGCGTCGCCGGGAGCCGCGTCGAGCGCTCCCCGTGATCGCGGAGCCCCGCCCAGAGCACCGCCAGCAGATCCACCCTCGCGGGCTCCCCGCCCCAGTCGGCGAGCGCGCCGTGCCCATCGAAGTAGCGGTACGTCGTCTCGGCGGGCAGCTCGAAGAGGTGCACCATCCGCTTCACGAACTGGATCTCCGCGATCCAGTCGAGCGTCGCCGCGTCCACGCATCCCGTGAGCAGGAGCACATCGCCGAGCAGGCCCTTGGTCGCGAGCGCGTGCTCGAGCGTGCGCTGCGAGAGGAGGCCGTCCTCGATCAGGAGCTCGCCGAACATCGCGAAGCCGTCGCCGGGCCGCACCTTCACCGGCGCGCCGCGCTCGAACCGGATGACGTGCTCGAGCCCGGCCGGATCGGTGAGGAACATCGCACCGCTGAGCCGGCGGTCCGCCGCGTACACGAGCAGGTGCGCGAGCGGCGTGCGCCGGAGATCCCCCTCCGCGGTGGCCGGCCCCTCGAGCCGCATGACCGGCGAAGGTACCACACAGATCCGGTGGAAGTTCCTATTTCCTCCACGCGGAGCCTCCCTCATCCGCGTGCAAACGCAGAGGTTCTGTGCGGCAGAGGGCTCGGGGCGCGGAGGCTCTCGGCAGCACCGCCGGGCAATTTTTTGCTCCCGGAGGCTCTCGGCAGCACCGCCGGGCAATTTTTTTTGCTCCCG
>CAYQYG010000026.1:20770-37085 GCA_964421485.1 uncultured Polyangiaceae bacterium
GGCTCTCGGCAGCACCGCCGGGCAATTTTTTTTGCTCCCGGAGGCTCTCGGCAGCCGGAACCTCGCGCCTTTCAGGGCTAGGGTGGCGCCATGCCGCGCGGCCACGTGCTGGTGCTCGACGACGAGCGCTCGATCCTCACCACCCTCCAGAAGGCCCTCTCGCTGGAGGGCTACACCGTCGACGTCGCCGGCGGCGTCGCCGTGGCCGAGGAGAAGCTCGCCCGGCGCAGCTACGACATCGCGCTCTTCGACGTCGCCCTCCCCGACGGCGACGGCGTCGAGCTGCTCCAGCGCGTCCGCGCCTCGGGATCCGACATGCCCGTCGTGATCATGAGCGGGCACGCCACGATCGACGCCGCGGTCCGCGCCACCCGCCTCGGCGCCATCGACTTCCTCGAGAAGCCGCTCTCCACCGACCGCCTGCTGCTCGTGCTCGAGAACACCCTCCGCCTCTTCCGCGCCGAGGCGGAGGCCAAGGCGCTCCGCACGCAGGCCGGCCAGCTCGGCGAGCTCATCGGCGACAGCCGCACCATGGTCGACCTCCGGGAGCAGATCGCCCGCGCCGCGAAGGCCACCGCCACCGTGCTCGTCACGGGCGAGCGCGGCACCGGCAAGGAGCTCGTCGCCCGCGCGATCCACCTCGCTTCCCGCCGCGCCCGCGGGCCCCTCGAGAAGATGAACTGCGCCGCCGTGCCCAGCGAGCTCATCGAGAGCGAGCTCTTCGGCCACGAGGCCGGGGCCTTCACCGGCGCGACAAAGCAGCGCCGCGGCAAGTTCGAGCGCGCGAGCGGCGGCACCCTCTTCCTCGACGAGGTCGGCGACATGCCCCTCGCGATGCAGGCCAAGCTGCTCCGCGTCCTGCAGGAGCGCGAGATCGAGCGGGTCGGCGGCCACGAGACCATCAAGGTCGACGTCCGCGTGGTCGCCGCCACCAACCGCGATCTCGAGGCCGCCTGCCGCGACGGCCAGTTCCGGCCCGACCTCTTCGATCGCCTCAACGTGCTGCCGCTGCACCTGCCGCCGCTGCGCGCCCGCCGCGAGGACATCCCGGTGCTCGCCCGACACTTCCTCGCCCTCGCCACGCAGGCCAACGATCGCCCCGGCATGAAGCTCGGCGAGGCCGGGCTCGCGGCCCTCGTCGCCCACAGCTACCCGGGCAACGTGCGCGAGCTCCGGAACCTGATCGAGCGCCTCGTGATCCTGACGCCCGACGAGGCGATCGACGCCGACGACGTCCGGCTCTGCCTCGGCGGACAGACCGTGGCGCAGAAGGGCGGCCTCTTCCGGCCCGGCGTGCCGTTCCGCGTGCTCTCGGAGGAGGCGGAGCGGACGATCCTCGAGGAGGCCCTCGCCCACCACGGCGGCCAGATGGCCGCGACCGCGCGCGGCCTCGGGCTGGAGCGCAGCCACCTCTACAAGAAGTGCCGCGCCCTCGGCCTCCGCGGCGACAAGGGCGAGGCCGAGGACGAATAGGCGAGCTCAATCCTCCGGCATCGGGCGGGGCGCGGGGGGCGAGGCGGAGCCCATGTCCTTCTGGTAATCGCGCGCGAGCTTCGCGTAATCGTCGCGCTTCAGCTTCTCGTAGGCCTTCGCGAGCTCGCCGTAGATCTGGGCCGCGTCGGCCGGCTTGGGCTTGCACGCGAGCGCGCTGTTCAGCTCGAAGATCGCCGACAGGTGGCGGCCGGTGCGGGCGAGGGCGCGGGCGTAGAGGCGGTGCGTCTCCGGGCTCGCCACGTCGACGAAGAGCGCGCTCTCGCCGACCTTGCGGGCCTCCTCCCAGCTGCCCGTCTCGACGAGCAGGCGGAGCAGGCGGCGCCACACGCGGCGATCGTGCTGATCGAGCGCCGCGAGGCGCCGCAGGGCGGCGAGCTCTCCCGCGGCGTCCTTCTGCTTGTGCGCGAGGTCGTAGAGCGCCTGGATCGGCTCGGCCTGCGACGGGTCGAGCTTCGCGGCGGCCTCGAGGTTGGCCTTCATCTTCGCCGGGTCCTTCCTGAGCTCGGCGAGGTCGGCCGCCTTCATGCGCAGCGCGTAGCCGTCGTTTCCGTCGGCGATCATCTTGTGGATGATCCGCGCGGCCTCGTCGAGCTTCTTCTCGCCGAACGCGACGCGCAGCTTGATGTAGTGCGCGTCGGGCTGCCTGGGGTCGACGCGGAGCGCCTCGCCGAGCACGGCCTCGGCCTCCTGCTCCTGGCCGTCCTGGAAGAGCGCGAGCGCGAGCTCGACGAGCTTCTTGCCGTCCTTCGGCGCGGCCCGCACCGCCTTGCGCGCGTCGTCGAGGGGCGGGGCGTGCAGGTCGGGCACGTACTGCTTCTCGTAGCGGGCGAGGCGCGGCTTGAGCCAGGCGCGGTAGCGGCGATCGAGCTCCTCGGGGGTCACGCCGAGCGCGCCCTTCACGACATCGGGCGTGCGCTCGCCGGCGCCCCAGCGGGGCAGCATCGAGACGACCTTCGGAAAGCCGAAGTCCTGGGCCATGTAGACGAGGATCTGGCTCGCGGCGAAGTAGGCCATCGTGACGTCGGCGACGTCGTCGACGTGGGTGAAGGCGCGGTTGAAGCCCTCGACGGCGGGGATGCGGCCGCCCTTCAGGGCGGCGAAGAGGGCGGGGTCCTCCTCGCGCTGCCACTCGGGGCGGCGGATGATCGTCTCGTACTCGCTCAGGCCCTCGGTGAACCAGCGGGGCACGTGGTTCTTCGAGAGCTGGATCGCGAAGACGTGGCCGAGCTCGTGCCAGAGCACGTTGCCCCAGTTGAACTCGCCGGCCGCGGGGCTCATCGCCGCGAGCGTCTGGCCGAAGCAGACGCCCTGGATGCCGACGTTGGGCAGGCCGCTCGTGCGGATGCTGAAGCTCTCCGGGTCGGCGTACATCTCGATCGAGACGGGCGTCTTCGGCGTGAAGCCGTAGCGCTGGACCATCGAGGCCCACGCCTCCTCGAGCATGCGGGGCACGTAGCGCTCGAGGATCGCCTTCTCGTCCTTCTGGTAGCGGATGTTGAAGCGCTGGCCCTGGACGGTGACGTACTGCGTCACGATGTCCTTCTCGTAGAGGTTCAGCGTGTTGAAGACGCGGACGTTGAAGCGGTCCTTGTCCCAGGCCTTCTGGAGCGCCTCGAGGCCGGTCTTCTCGTCGCCGCCGCGGATCAGGTTCAGGCCGAGCGTGGCGTAGGCCTTCGCGTCCTGGCGATCGATCTGCACCGCCTCGTTCATCATGCGGACGATGTCGTCGTAGCGGTGCTCCCACTCGGCGAACTCGCCGACGATCTGGAAGAGCTGGGAGAACTCCGGGTTCAGGCCGAAAACCTTCGCCTTCATCGCGTCGAAGCCGGCGCGATCGTCGGCGAGGAAGCGGATCGCGGCCTTCATCGAGAGCAGCTCGAGATCGTTCGGGTTGACCTGGAGGCCGCGGTCGGCGGCGCGGTCGGCGGCCTCGATCTCCATGTCGCGGAGCGCGAGGCCGGCCTTGACGAAGTAGGCCTCGGCGAGGTCGGGGTTCACCTCGAGCGCCTGCGTGATCTCGCTGTCGGCGCCGCCGAAGTCCATCGCGCTCTCGAGCTTGACGCGCGCCATGGCGACGTGGGCGCGCGGGTCCTTCGGCGCGAGCTTGAGCGCCTCCTTGACGACCTGGCCGGCGTGTCCCGGATCGTACTTGTCGAGGAAGAGCTCCGCGCGCCAGAGGAGCGCCTCGACGCGCGACTTGGCGCCGGCCTTCTCGGCGGCGTTGAAGGCGTCGTTGGCGTCGCGGGCGCTCCTGAGGAGGTGCGCGGCGCGGCCGACGAGCGACAGGCCTTCGGCGTCGGCCGCGGTGATCCTGTCGCTGTTGTAGTCGTCGATGATCGTCATGAGCGGAGCGCGCGCCTCGCCCCGCTTGCCGGAGCGGATCAGGAGCTCGCCGAGCACGAGCCTCGCGCGGCGGGCGCTGTCCTCGCGCTCGACCTCGCGGCACGCGGCGATCGCGTCGGCGATCCTGCCGCGCCTGGCGAGCGCCTCGGCCCGGAGCGGCGCGGCCGCGATCCTCGCCTCCGCGCCGAGCCCTGCGGCCTTCGCCGCGGTCTTCGCGGCGTCGTCGTAGCGGCCCGTGGCGAGCTGGATCTCGGCCTGGGCGAGCAGCGCCTGCACGCGCTCAGCGCCGGCCTTCTTGAGCGGCCCGGCGAGCAGCTTCTCGGCCTCGGCGTACTCGCCGCGGGCCATGAGCCCGCGGGCGCGGCCGAGCTCCGGCGACGCGGCGCTGCCCTGCGCCGCGTCGGGCGGCGGAGTCGGCGGCGCGGGGATCTGCGCGCGCGCGGGCGCGGCGGCGGTGAAGAGGGCGGCGGCGAAGAGGCAGCGGAAAGCAGTGGAGCGCATGGCAGGGAGAGCGCCCGGGGCTGGAGCAAGGAACCGGGGCGGCCACCCAAGGTGTATCGGGCGGGGACGGGTGCGCCAAGCAGGGCGCGCCCGGACGGCTGTTTTCGCATATCCGGAGACTCGCTAGTCCCGCGAGTCCGAGGTCTCGCCAGGGATCATGGCGAGAGAAGAGATGGAGAATTTCAACGCAAAGGCGCAGAGGCGCAGAGGCGCAAACCAGAATTTTTTCTTGTATTTTTGCGTCCTTGCGCCTTTGCGCCTTTGCGTTGAATCTCTCTCTCCGATCCCCGGCAGGACTTCTGCCAGGCGGCGCTAGCCGAGCTCGCGGCGCGCGATCGCCTCGAGCGCGTCGATGAAGCGCGGCCTCGCGTTCAGCGCGGGCGCGCGCGCGACGCGCGAGAGGCCGGCGGCGCGCGCCAGCTCGGGGGCCTCGACGTCGAGGTCGTAGAGCGTCTCGACGTGATCGGCGACGAAGCCGATCGGGGCGATCAGCGCCTCGCGGACGCCCGCCGCGGCGAGGCGCGAGAACGTGGCGGGGAGGTCGGGGCCGATCCAGGCGTCGCCGGTCATGCCCTGGCTCTGGAACGCGACGGCGACGGGGTTGCCGCGCGGCGCGATGCGCGCCTCGACCTCGGCCGCCATCTCGCGGAACTGGCGCTCGTACGGATCACCGGCGTCGATGACCCGCTGCGGCAGGCTGTGGGCCGAGAGGATCACCGCGACGCCGGCGCGCGATCCCTCGTGGAATTTCTCGAGGCCCTCGTCGATGACCTCGACGAAGGCGTCGATCAGCGCGGGCTCGGTCCCCCACGGCGGCGCGCAGCGGACCTCCACGCCGTGGAGCTCCGCGACCGCCGCGCGCAGGGTCGCGTGGTAGACCTCGACCGACTGCGGCGCGAGCGGCAGCGAGATCACGCGGCGGACGCCGGCGGCGTACAGGGGCGCGAGGACCTCGCCGGCGTACGGGTGCCAGAGGCGGCCGGCCGCGGCGACGGGGATCCCGAGGCGCGCGGCGAGCGCGTCGGCCTGGGCGCGCGCGATGCGCAGGAGCGGCGAGCCGCCGATGCGCTCGAGGCGGCGGCGCACCTCCTCGATCACCTCCGGCGGCGCGGGGCGGCCGCGCCGGATGTTCGCCACGAAATCCGGGATGTCCTCGGCGCGCTCGACGGTGCCGTGGAAGCTCAGGATGACGGCGGTGCGGGGCACGGCGCGGACTCTACCTCATCACGCGCGCGACCCGCGCCGGCCTCACTCCGCGTCCCAGGCGACCACCACGCGATCGCGCTCGATGCGGCCGTGCCGCTTGCGGGCGAGGTGCTGCGCGACGGCCTTGTCCCCGGCGGCGTAGGTGCGCACCTCCGTGAACGCGAGCGCGTCCTCGGTCTCGATCGCGTCGACGATCTCGACCGACTGGAGGTGCCGCGACCAGCCCGAGATCGGATCGCGGAGGATCTCGTTCCGGAACCGATCGAGGATCCCGTCGCGCCCCTCGACGACGAGCGGGTGCGCGGGTGGGTTCAGGCTGCTCACCTCCTCCAGCACGGCGCCCTCCGAGTACACGCTCGCGAGGGCGTCGATGTCCTTGTTTTCCAGTGCGCGGCGGATCTGATCGAGGATCGCGGGGCCGTCTCCGGCCGCGCCGCCCCAGATGCGCTTCGAGGTCTCCATGGCCGCATGCATGGGTCAGCACCCCGGGCGTGTCGATCCCTGAGTCCGCCGCATGATCCGCCGCCTCGCGCGGTTGCGCCGCCTGCCTGGCCGTGAAGAATAAGGCCTCCCTCCATGTCGACGCCGCCCCGCACGGTCGTGCTCGCCGATCTCCACATCGTCCGGAAGACCCCGGCCGCCGTCACGCACGATCTCGCCCGCTTCGTCGCGGCCCACGCGGGCGCGCGGATCGTCATCGCCGGCGACCTCTTCGATCTCTCCTCGGAGTCGCCGTGGATGCCGCGCCCGCGCGCGCTGCGCGAGGCGATCTCCGCGCACCCGGCCGCGCGCGCGGCGCTGGCGGAGCACGTCGATCGCGGCGGCGAGCTCTGGCTCGCGGGCGGCAACCACGACGCGGAGGTCGGCGCGCCCGAGTTCGGCGCGGCGCTGCGCGAGGCGCTCGGCGTCGGGGCGGCGGCGCGGGACCGGATCCGGACGACGCCGTGGTTCTTCCGCGACGGCGCGCTGCACGTCGAGCACGGGCACCTCTATGATCCGGACAACGCGCCCGCGCACCCGCTCGTCATCGGCGAGCGGAGCCTCGGCGTGCACTTCGTCGAGGAGTTCATCGCGCCGACCGGCGCGCACCGCTACCTCCACGCGAACGATCGCACGCCGCTCGAGCTCTTCATGAGCGCGTTCGCGTGGTACGGCCCGCGCGCGCCCCACGTGATCTACCGCTATTTCCGCGCGGCGATCGGCGCCGTGCTCCGCAGCGGCCCGCTCTACCGCGCCGGCGCCGAGCCTGCGGCCGGCGAGGCGCTCGCCGAGCGCTTCGCCCGGGAGCTCGGGATCCCGCGCGAGATGACCGAGGACCTGCTCGCGCTCGCGGCCACGCCCACCATGGAGAGCCTCGCGCGCACGTTCACGCGCCTCTATTTCGATCGCGTGATCGCGACGCTCTCGATGGGCGCCGGCGCCGCGGCGCTCGGGCTCGGCCGCCGCCGCGCGGGCGCCGCCGCGATCGCCGTGGGCGCGCTGCTGATGGGCGCGAGCTGGGCCAGCGGGCACAACCGCTACGCGGGCACGGTCTCGGAGCGGCTCGCCGCGAGCGCCGGGCGCGTGGCGGAGGCGACCGGCGCGAAGCTCGTCGTCTTCGGCCACACGCACCGCGAGGCGCTCGGCGAGGGCTACGCGAACACCGGCAGCTTCTCGTTCCCGCTCGGCGCGCACGGCCGCCCCTACGTCGAGATCGAGGGCGCGCCCGACGCTCCGCGCGCGGCGAGCCGGTACTGGAGGTCGCAGGCGTCGTAGCGGGCGGGCGCTAGCCGCCGCTCGCGTGCGCCGCGAGCGCCCCCTCGACCAGATCGAGCGCGGCGCGCACGTCGTCGGCCCGCAGCGAGGCAAGGTCGCCCTCGGTCGCGGCGACGAGGCGCGCGCGCAGGTCGGCGCGCAGGAGCAGCGGGCCGCCGCCGCACGCGCGGCAGACGAGCCCACCCCGCGCGGGATCGGCGTACGAGGCCGCGGCCAGGTCGCAGGCGCGCCCGCAGCGGACGCACTGGCCGAGCTCGATGCCCCATCCGAACGCGGAGAGCAGGTGGAGGCCCGCCGTCACGAGCCACGCGTCCGGGAGCAGCGGCGCGCCCGGATCGTCGAGGCGATCGAGCAGGCGGTTCAGCTCGGCGAAGACGTGGGGCTCGGCGGTGTGGGCCGGCGCGATCTCGCGGACCCAGCGGAGCGCGCGACCCGCCGCCTCGAGCCGCGCGAGGTCCGTCACGAGGTGGAGCCGCGGCCGCTCGATCGAGGCCTCCGCGAGCTGGCCGAGCTCGGCGCCCGGGCGCTCGTCGATCGAGACGCGGAGCAGGTGCATCGGCTCGAGCGCCGAGAACCTCTTCGAGGAGCGGCGACCGCCGCGGGCCACCGCCGACACGACCCCGCTCCGCTCGGTGAAGAGCGAGACGACGAGGTCGGCCTCGCCGAAGGGGACCCTTCGGAGCAGGAGCGCCTCGCTGCGGAGCCGCTCGGTCCTGGCTCGAACGGAGCGGGCCATGTCGAGGGATCGGATCGCGGCGCCGCCCGGTGAACGCGGCGCGCGGAGAGCTTACCGCTCAGACGGGGGCGATGCTGCCCGGCGCGGGCGCGGCGCGATCGGCGAGCTCGGGCGGCATGTCGTGGCCGCGCGGCCGCAGCACGATGCTGAGGGCCAGCGTGAAGAGGATCAGGAGGAGCACGAACGCGATCGCGACCCCGAAGCGCTTGCCCTGCGATCGGCGCGCGGGCGCCGAGATCGGCAGCGGCGTGACCAGCGCCACGCGGCGGCTCGCCGTGTAGCGGGCGAGCACCTCCTCCACCGGGAGCGCGACGGCGCGCGCGTACGCCTTGAGGAACCCGCGGACGAACACCTCGCCCGGGAGATCGTCGAAATGATCCGCCTCGATTCGTTCGATCGAGGCCACAGGGATGCGCGTGGCGCGGGAGACCTCCTCCACGCTCATCGCCCGGGTCTCACGGGTACGCTTCAGATAGCGGCCGATCGAGTCCATCCCATCTCACCCATCGTCATCGGTTCGCCACTCTACTCGCCTCTGCACTGTCCCCCAACCCTTACTTATCTAAGTCTCCCTGGCTTTCCCTGGCGGCTCCACGCGGGAGGCCGCGCCGGGCAAGAGTCACTGCGGCGCCTGGAGCTGGGCCGCGCAGCGCTGACCGATCGGCGTCGTCGCCGCGATGTCGCGGCACCGCTCGAGGTCGCGCAGGGCCTCCTCCCTGAGGCCCTGCTTCTCCGCGACGCGCGCGCGCGCGTCGAAGGCGTCCTGGAGGCGCTGGCACTCGGGCTGGTCCGTCTCGACCGCCTTCGTGAAGGCCTCGCGGGCGAGGCCCAGCTCGCCGCGCTTCTCGTAGGCGAGGCCGAGCCGGTACTGGCCCACGCAGAAGAGCGGCTGCGCGGCGACCGCGCGCTGGAGCGCGTCGATCGCGAGGTCGCTGTTGCCCTTGAGGAGGTACGCCCAGCCGAGGTTGCCCCACGACTTCTCGGGCGAGCCGTAGAGGATGTCCTCCGCGAGCGGGCGGAGCACCGAGATCGCCTCGTCGTAGCGGCCGAGGTGCACCAGCACCACGCCGAGCGTGTTCTTCGCGTCGCGCATCTCGGGGTTCGCCTCGAGCGCGCGGCGGGCCATCCTCTCGGCCTCGTCGAAGCGGCAGTCGCTGGAGCGCGCGTCGTTCGCGCAGAAGCCGAGCAGGACCACCGCGCCGAGGTAGGCCGCGTCGGCGTTGTCCTCGTCGAGCTCGAGCGCGCTCTCGACGTGCGCGAGCGCCTCGCGGAGGCGGCCGTTCTGGAAGGCGTCGCGCGCGAGATCGTACTCGGCGACCGAGCGCTGCTCTGCGCCCTGCGCGCCGGCCTGCGTCGCGCCGCACGCGGATCCCGCGGCGATCAGCGCGGCGGAGAGCGCGGCGCAGGCGCCGATGCGGCGCCCCCACCCTGCCCTCGATCGCTCGCGCGCTGCTTGATCCACGTCGCTCCGCCTCGTCTTCGTGTGTCCAGCGTGTCGGTTTCGTGCCCGAGGCGTTCGCTTGCCGCACCGCATCATCAGGGTGCCGCCGCACCGCCTACAGGAAACCCTGGTTAAACCAGGCCGGCGGTGACGTCAACCCGACAATCGGCCTGGAATGGCGCGTCGATGTGATCTGATCAGATTTCGGTTCCACCCGCCTGGATTTGCGACTACCATGCGGCGCACTCGTTCTCTGCGCCGACGCGAGCGTCCGTGAATGACGCGGTCACGTCTCGCCGCGGATCTCGTCCTTCAGGCCGAGCAGCCCGTAGAGGCGGCGGAGGGCGTCGACGTCGGGGATCTCGAGGCGCTCCTCGGCGACGCGGAGGTACTGGCCCTCGCGGAGCTGCTGCACGGCGCGCTTCACGGTGTCGACGTCCAGGCCGACGCGCGTGGACAGCTCCATGGGCGAGATCATGAAGGAGACGCCGCCGGCCCCGCCCGCGCCCTCGCGGGACTGCTGGGCGAGCTTGAGCAGGGCGTTCACGACCTTCGACTGGGTGTCGGCGAGCATCATGATCTCGATCTGGTCCTCGGCGTCGCGCAGCCTCGCGACGAGCTGCTTGACGACGCGGAGGGCGATGACCGGGTGGTTCTCGACGAGGCCCTGGAGCGTGACGTGATCGAGCGCGAGCGCCACGGCGGGTGAGAGCGCGATCGCCGTGGAGGAGCGGGTGGCGCCGGCGAGCAGGGCGGACTCGCCGAAGAGGTCGCCGGGCTTCAGGACCATCAGGCTGCGCTCCGCGCCGCGGACCTTCTTGATGAGGCGGACGCGGCCCTCCTCGAGCAGGTACGCCTCGGCGCCGAGCTCGCCCTCCCGGAAGATCACGTCGCCGGCCTCGAAGTGGCGGCCGAAGCGCGCGCGCAGGCGCTCGGGATCGGGGGCGCCCTCGTCGGCCGCCGGAGGCTCGTGGTGCTCGCCGGAGGACGGCGCGACGACCGCAGCATCGGGCGCGGCGCCGGCGCTCGCGACGCGAGGCTCCGCGAAGGACGCGCCCCTTGCATCGCCTTCTCCTTCGACCGCCGGCGGCGATCCCGGATCGCCTTCCGCTTCCGCTCCGGGGGGGCTGTTCATCGCGGCCGAGCATATCCCAGCTCGGCCGGCTTCGCGTCGGGCGCGCGCACGTAGAGCGGCTCGAGCAGCGCGGCGTCGCACGCGGCGGCGCCCTCCGCGGCGAGGCGGCGGAGCGCGGCGCGGCCGATCCACGCGGGATCGGGCAGATCGAGCGCGGGGCCGCGCGCGAGGCGCGGGCGGAGCGCGGGGACGGCCTCGGCGGCCTCGCCGAGCACGACGACGCGCCTGCCGGGGCTCGGGGGGGAGGGCGCGCCACCACGTGGAGCCCCGAGCGTCGAGCCCGAGGCGATGGCGTCGATCGCGGCGGCGACCTGATCGCGGGGGATGTGCTGCGGCGGCGCGCAGGGCGGGGCGCCCGGCGCGTGATGGACCGCGAGGAAGAGCTCGTCCTTCTTCGCGTCGATGACCGGCGCGACCAGGTCGCCTGGGCTCGCGACGGCGGAGGCGAACGCGGCCGCGGCCATGGCCTCGAGCGAGGTGACGCCGGCGACCGGGACGCCGAGCGCGAGCGCGATGCCCTTGGCCGACGCGACCGCGACGCGGACGCCGGTGAACGAGCCCGGCCCGACGTCACAGGCGAGCGCCTGGAGCGCGGCCCGCGCGACGCCTGCGGCCGCGAGCGCCTCGTCGATCGCGCCGAAGAGGCGCTCGGCGTGGCCGCGCAGGTCGTCGTATGCGACCGCCGCGAGCAGCCGGTCGCCGTCGAGGACGGCGGCGCCGCCGCGGGGGGTCGAGGTGGAGAGCGCGAGGAGCAGCATCGGGGAGCAGGGAGCGCGGGAGCCGCCTGGAGTGGAAGAACTTAACGCAGAGCCGCAGGGGCGCAGGGACGCAAACCAGAATTTCTCTGTATTTTTGCGACTCTGCGTCCCCCTGCGCCATCGCGTTGAAATCTCCCGAGATCCCCGGCAGGACTTCCGGCGGCGGCGCCGGGGCCAGGAACCGGGCGGAGCGGGCGCTGTCTGGCAGAGCCTGGACGCCGGGACAACGAGCATCGAACATGATCCACTCCGCTGAGGTCCGAGCCTTGCGCGATCCGCGAGCCCTGCCGCCGGCCTTGATCGTGTCGATCCTCGCGCACCTCGCGCTGGTCGCGGCCATCGGCACGAGGCCCGCGCCGCCGCGCGCCGCCGAGCCGCGCGAGGCCGATCCGATCGACGTCTGGGCGGGTACGACCGCGGCGCTGCCCGGGGGCGGGGATCGGAGCAGCGATCGGACCTATGACGTGGACCTCGGCGCGGCCGCGCCCGCGACGCCGCCTGCGGCCGCAGCCGCCCCGCCCGCGCCCGCGACGCCGCCTGCGGCCACGACGCCGTCTGCAGCCGCGACGCCGCCCGCGGCCGCGGCGCGCGCGCCGGCGCCGGCGCCTCCAGCGCCGAAGGCGCCGGCGACCCCGAGGGACGACGGCGTCTACGACGAGCCGCGACCCGCGCCCTCCGCCGGCCGAACGGCCGGGGCTCCGGGTCCCGAGCGGCGCGCCGACCGCATGACCTCGCCCGCGACGAGCCCGCGGGCGCCGGCCGCGCCGGCGAGCCCGGGTGATCCGGCGGCGCCGGGTAGCGAGGGGGAGGGCGCGGGGGCGGGCGGCGAGTTCGGCGCCGAAGGCGCGGCCGCGGCGCGGAGCCTCGGGCGCGCGTTCACCCGGGCGATCCCGCCGGCTTGCCAGGCCGATCCGGCGTGGGGCGCCCTGCCGGCCGGGAGCGCGGGCACGGCGCGCGTCGTGATCGAGATCGACGGCACGGGGCACATTGCCGGGTGGAAGCCCGAGGGCGAGGTGCCGGCGCGGGCGATCGAGAACCTCGTGAAGCGGACCGTCGCGCTGCTGCGGAGCGGCACGTTCGCCGTGCAGAGCGGGGCCGTGACGGCGGGCAGGCAGACGATCGAGATCAGCGCCGTGGTGAGCGACGCGGCCGCGCCCGAGGAGGGGGCCGCGGACTCGCTGGCGTGGCGCTTCCAGGACGGGCGCGGCGCGGCGTCGTTCACGCAGTCGAGCGGCCGCCACGTGGAGGTCACGCTGCGCGTGATCAAGACCGAGGTCTCGCCGGCCGCTCCGCCCGGCTGAGCGCGGCGGCGGGCGACCGCGCGGCTTGCGGCCGCGCGCGGCGGCCTTACGTGCCGCCGCGTGGGGGAGATGAAACGCGCGACGTCCTTCGGCCTGCTCGCGCTCGCGGCGGGCCTCATCGGTGGTTGCGAGCACCGCGCGGACGCGACCTCCCGCGCGCAGGGCGCCGGGCCGCTCGCCGAGGCCGCCTGCGAGCCGGCCCCGGCGCCGGCGAGCGAGGTCGATCTCGCGTCCCTCATCGAGCGCGTGCGACCATCCATCGTGACCGTGCGCGCGAGCCGCGCGCCGGATCCCGCCCTCGGCGGGGCCGCGGACGCCCAGCAGGCGGTGGCCTCCGGGTTCATCCTGAGCGACGACGGGCTCGTGTTGACGAGCGATCACGTCGTGGAGGACACCTCGGCGATCCAGGTCCGGCTCGCGGACGATCGGCGGTTCGACGCGATCGTGGTGGGCCGCGATCCGCGGCTGGACGTGGCCCTCCTGAAGCTCCAGGGCTCGAGCGCGCTGCCCGTGGCGGCGCTGGGGTCGAGCGCCGCGGTCCGGGTCGGGGATCGCGCGTTCGTCATCGGCAACCCGTTCGGCCTCGGCCCGAGCGTCACGGCCGGGATCGTCAGCGCGACGTCGCGCCCGATCGGGCCGGTGCCCGGTGGGCTCATCCAGACCGACGCGGCGATCAACCCGGGCAACAGCGGCGGACCGCTGCTCAACGCGGCCGGCGAGGTGGTGGGCGTCACGACCGCGATCCACGCCGAGGGCCGCGGGATCGGGTTCGCGGTGCCCATCGACGACATCCGCGACGTGCTGCCGGAGCTGCGCGCGACGGGCCACGTGGAGCGCGGCCGCACCGGCCTCGGCTTCCAGGAGGTGACGGACGCCCTGGCGCGCGCGCTCAAGCTGCCGGCGCGCGCGGGCGCGCTCGTGACCGACGTCGAGCCCCGAAGCCCGGCGGCGCGCGCGGGGCTCCGTCCGGGCGACGTGATCACCTCGATCGACGGCGCGCGGATCGATCACGCGCGCGAGCTCGCGCGCGAGATCGGCCGGCGAAAGCCAGGCGAGGAGGTCGCGCTCGCGTACTTCCGCGGCGGCGAGGAGGGCGGCGCCACCGTGCGGCTCGACGCGCGCGGGGCCCCGCCGCCGCTGCCGCGGCCCCAGGCCCCGCCGGGCGCGATGGGCCTGTCCGCGAGCGACGTGCCCGGCGGCGCGCGCATCGACGGCGTCGATCCGCGCAGCGCCCTCGTCGGCGACCTCGAGGCGGGCGACGTGGTGCTCGAGGTGAACGGCGCGCCGGTCGGCAACGCGGCGGGCCTCGCCGCGCGCCTCCGCGGCGCGCCGAGGGGCGCGGACCTGCTCGTTCGCCTCCGCCGCGAGGGCTCACCCCGCTTCGTGGCGATCCGGGCCCCGTGAGCGCCTACTCGAGCCGCCGCCGCAGCGATCGCAGGATCGCGTCCACCGCGGGCTTGTACGCGAACGTCGCCTGGCTCGATCCGGAGACGACCGGCGCGCAGATCGAGGCGACGATCGCCTGATCGCCGAGCCCCTGCAGCACGCGGAGCTCGCGCGTCCCCGGCAGCGCCCGGGCCCACCGCTCGACGGGCCCGTAGGAGCCGTCCGCCGCCTGGCAGATCGGGTTCGTGCCGACGTCATCGTCGGCGCAGTGGCAGTCGTCGACCTCGACGGTGCAGTCCTTGGGCGAGGGCCTGGGGAAGATGCACGCGTACTGGAGGTCGTCGGCGCCGCTGAGGATGCGCTCGTGGCCGTTGATCGGGTTGGACGTCGGGAGCGGCGCGGAGGGCGGCGCGAGCTCCACGCCGAGCACCGGGCTCGTCCCCTCGCGGGGCGCGACCGACTCGATCATGAGCGGATCCAGAGGCGGCGCGCCCGTCGCCGGATCGCCGACGATCAGCGCCCAGTCGATCTCGGCCGCGGGGCGGTAGCCGACCGAGAGGCTGTGCGGATCCGCGGCGATGTCCTGCCAGGGCACGCCGACGATGCCGGCGAAGAGCACGAGCTCCGGCGAGCGGTCGCCGGCGAACAGCGGGTTCGGCGCGAGCTCGCCCGTGCGATCCGCGACCGTCGCCTCGGTGAACGCGCGGACGTAGCGATCGACCGGGTAGAGGAAATCGATGCCGAAGCGCCGCTTCTGATCGAAGCAGCGGAGGTTCACCGGATCCTCGGCGTCGGTGAAGGGCGGCGAGAGGCAGCCCGAGTCCGCGGAGTTCGGCGGGCACCCTTGCGCGGGCGTCTGCCCGCACGACGCGCAGCACGGATCCTGCGGGTTCGCCGCGCACTCGCTCCGCGCGCGGGGCAGGTGGTAGGAGCTGCCGTCCGGGTTGTGCAGCTGGTTCGAGAAGTAGAACTGCCCGCCCTCGCGCGTGGAGCAGTCGTTCTCGTCGCTCAGCAGCGCGACGACGACCGCGGAGTCCGGGCGGAGGAAGTCCGCGCGCTGCTGGAGCACGACCTGATCGGTGCCCACCGGCACGGCGCTCGAGCCCTCGATCGTGATCGACTCGTACGGGTCGGGATCCACGAGGAAGCGGTAGATGCTCTCGAGCTGCGACTCGAAGCCGCAGCCGTCGCGCCCGACGCCGCGGACCACCTCGGCGAGCTTGGCGGAGAGCGCGCCGAGATCGCTCTCCCCCGGAGGCGCCGCGACCTGGCCCGGATCCCACCAGAGGAAGCCCTGGCCGCCGTACGTGGGGACCACGCCGCCCGCCTGGTTCCGCGAGAGCAGGTGCGCCGCGTCGTTCATCTGCGGGTCCCACGACGTGGTCCCCGGCGAGCAGATGTCGGCGCCGTGCCCGCCGATGCTCGTCGAGATCACGGCGAGGTGGAGATCCGTGGCGGGCCGGAAATCGCGCTCCCCGACGGGGCAGGGGTCGTCGGGGCCCGGCGTCGTGGCGACCACGTTGCCGAGGCCGTTGACGCACGCGGGCCGCGCCAGGCGCTCGAGCAGGTACGGCACGGTCTCCGCGAGCAGGGCGTGCGCGACCTCCAGGTTCTTCGAGTTGTCGAGCACGAGCAGCAGGTCGATCTTGTCGCTCTTCGTGATCGGCGGCGGGCCGGCGTCCTCTGCGCCTCCCTCCCCCGCGCCGGCGCCGCCGTCGGGCCCCTCCAGGTCCGAGCGGCCGGCGCACCCGACGAGCGCGATCGCGATCGAGCAGGAGATCCAGAAGCGAGCCCGCATGGCCGGTAGGCTACATGCGGAGGTTCGAGGCTGCTACGTTAGGCCCATGGAGGCGCCTCCCGGCCCGACCTGTCCGATCTGCAGCAGAGGGATCAAGCCGCGGGCCGAGAACGCCGCGTTTCCGTTCTGCTCCCCGCAGTGCAAGCTCGTGGATCTCGGCCGCTGGCTCGACGGCACGTACCGCGTGCCCGGCCCACCCGTGGAGTCCTCGCTCGGAATGGATTCGACCCCCGGGGCCACGGGTCGCGGAGGCGAGCCGCGCGATCCCAGCCCCGACGAGGAAGAAGAGGAATGATGGCCCGCAGCTCCCTTCGCTTGTTTCCCATCGTCGCCGTCCTGTTCACCTCCCCGGGCCTCGCCCTCGCGCAGGAGCCGCAGCCCCCGCCGGCGATGCCCCAGCAGCCCGCGCCCGCGCCGGTCGCCCCCGCCGCGCCGCAGCCCGCGCCCCCCGCCGCGCCGCA
>CAYQYG010000027.1:0-2400 GCA_964421485.1 uncultured Polyangiaceae bacterium
CGGCTCGGCGCGCGCGGCGGCCGGCGGGGGCGGAGCGGGCTCGGCCTCCTGCTCCGCCTCGCGGAGCGACGGGCCATCGATCGGGGCGCCGCGCGACTCGAAGCCGCGCTCGCGCGCCTCGGTCTCGTCCGCCGAGAGCTCGTGATAATGAGGACGGCTGAAGGTGGTCGGTCGGATCGATCTCGGCTTGGCCATGGCCCGCGCTCTCTGGGGACCGACCGCGCTCGCGTCGAGCCCGCAGGGAACGTCGCCACGCTCGGGCTGCTCGCCGCGGGCATCGACTCGCTTCAGCACCTCTTCCCCTGCGGTGCCGGTGCCCTCACGCGGGGTTGCATTGCATGACCAAGCCGAGATAATTCGCGTTTTGCTCGCACGAAGTGGCGGAATTATAGTCCGTATTGGAGGCGAACTGGTTGCACGTGCCCTGCGACGACCCGCAGGTGAAGTATGGGCGGTAACTGAAGAGCCCGCTTGCGGTGCCCGATTTGTAGCTCCTCACGGCCTGGTTCCATCGCAACATGCAATCACCCGTCCGACAATAGTTGTACAGGTACGTGGCGCCCGAGCCGGAGAAGCATATCTCGTTGCCGGTGAAGTTTGTCTGGTCGTACATCTGGATGCTCGTATCGAGGCACGAGAAGTCCTGCGAGATGGCCTGCGCGGCCGTGCCGAGCCCCTCGCGCTCACCCGAGGCGATCGCCGCGAGCTCAGCCTGCTCGCGGAGCTGCTCCGCGCGCGTGATCTGGACCTGCACGACGCGCTCCGTGCCGTCCTCCGCCAGGTGCACGATGGTGCGGGTGTACACCTCGTCCGCGTCCACATCGATGCTCTCGATGCCTGGCTCGCTCGTGTCCGCCACGCAGGCGGCGCTCGCGGCGATGAGAGAGAGTCCGACGAGCTGGGACGCGATGCGGACGGCGCGCGAAATCATATGAGCGTTCATGGTCGTCTCCTTGCAACATGATGGTCGGTGTCTTCGACCGGGCTTCGACTCGGATGACCGGCGTGCTGCCGGCACGCGGACGGCGCGTCTCCGCCGCGCCATCCGTCTGCACGGCAAACGCAAGCGGCGGACCAGCCGCCGGCGAGGTCGCCTCACGGCTCCTCCGAGGTGCCCGGCTCCGTCCCGCCGGCGGGCTGCTCATGCCGAAAAGCTCATGGATCTCGTTATCTTCCAAGTGCGCGCGCTCCGGACCGGATCCGACCGCCGCCCGCCGCCCGCGGCGCGCGGACCGGCCCGGAGCCGGTGTCTGTCCCGTGGCAGTGTCCGTGGCACTGCCACGCTGTCCCGTGGCAGCGTCCACCTCGCATTCAGGTACGTGGATCCTCGCCGGCTGCGACAAGGGTGAGGTCGTTGAGGCGGCGCGCAATGCAAAGGCGGTGCAGGACACCGGCGGCGGTGTCCTCTGCACCCGCTGATCACCGCAGATCTCGAGGGGGGCGGGGGCGAGGCGCGGAGCGGAAAAGGCGCACCCGGAGCGGGTTCTGGCGTAGCATCGGGGCAGAGACGTCCGGGATGTCCCCGGCGATCGCGGAGCCAACGTCATGAACACGCTGCTTTCGTCGCTGCTTCGAGGCGCCCGGCTGGGCTCGCGCAGGCCGCGCTGGTGGATCGCGCCGGCGCTCGTCATGCTGCTCGCGCCGGGGCGGGCGAGCGCGGACGTCGACGGCGACGGGGTCGACGACGGGGTCGACAACTGCCCCTCCGTGGCGAACCCGGGCCAGGAGGACGGCGACGCCGACCTGATCGGCGACGTGTGCGACAACTGCCCCGCGGACACCAACCCGGACCAGGCCGACACCGACGGCGACGGCATCGGCGACGTGTGCGATTTCAACGACACCGACGGCGACGGCGCGCCGGACAGCATCGATAACTGCGTCTTCGTGCCCAACTCGAACCAGATCGATACCGACGTCGATGGTGCGGGTGACGTGTGCGACAACTGCCCCGCAGACAGCAACGCAGCGCAGACGGACGCGGACGGCGACGGGTATGGCGCGGCCTGCGATCCGGACGATAACAACGCCTCGTGCCCCGGCGACCCGGTCGACACCGACGGCGACGCGATGAGCGACGCATGCGATCCGGATGATGACAATGACGGCGTGCCCGACGCGCTGGACAGCTGCCCGCTCGTCGCGAACCCGGACCAGCTTGACACCGACGTCGACGGCGCGGGCGACGCGTGCGATCCGGACGACGACGACGACGGCGTCCTCGACCAGACCGACAGCTGCCCGCTCGTCGCGAACCCGGACCAGCAGGACCTGAACGGCAACGGTATCGGCGACGCGTGCGATCCGGACGACGACGGCGACGGCGTCCTCGACCAGACCGACAACTGCCCGCTCGTCGCGAACCCGGACCAGCAGGACCTGAACGGCAACGGTATCGGC
>CAYQYG010000027.1:2500-36639 GCA_964421485.1 uncultured Polyangiaceae bacterium
GACGCGTGCGATCCGGACGACGACGGCGACGGCATCCTCGATCCGAGCGACAACTGCGCGCTGCAGCACAACCCAGATCAGGCGGACGAGGACGGCGACGGTCTGGGGGATGCCTGCGATCCGGACAGCGATATCGACGGCGACGGCGTCGTCAACCCGGACGACAACTGCCCGCAGGCTCCCAACGCGAGCCAGGCCGACGCCGACGGCGACGGCCTCGGGGACGAATGCGACAACTGCCCCGACGTCGAGAACGCCGACCAGAGCGATCTCGACGGGGACGGCCACGGCGACCAGTGCGACAGCTGCGACAGCGTCGCGAGCTCCGACCAGGCCGATTACGACGGCGACGGCCTCGGGGATGAATGCGACAACTGCGACAGCTTCGTGAACCCCGACCAGGCCGACACGGACGGCGATGGGATCGGCGACGCGTGCGACGCGTACCCCGGCTCCGGCGGCGCGGGCGGCGAGGGCGGCGAGGGCGCGGGCGGCTCGGGCGCGGGCGGGGGCTCGCAGGGCGCCGGCGCAGAGGACAGCTCCTGCCGGATGGCGCCGCCCGCCGGGCCTGGGCTGCCCCTGCCGCTGCTCACCGCGGCCGGCGCGGCGCTCGCCGCGGCGGCGCGGCGCCGCCGGAGGGCCGCACGGGCCGCGGAGGCCGGCGCGATTCCCGGTGGGCCTCCAGATGAAATCGGTTGAGCTCCGGGGTGGGCCGCGAGTAAAATCACGCTGTGGCGAGCCCGTACAGGATCCGGCCGAAGAGCCCGCCGCCTCGGACGGTGGACCGCGGGCGGCTGCGGACGGCGACGTTTGCGTTCGGTTTTCTGTGCGTGATCTTCGGGGCCGTGCTCTCCGGGGCAGACCGCGCGCGGTGCGCTTTCCTTGCCACGCTGGGCGGGGTCGCGCTGCTCGTCACCCGGCCGCGCACGCTCTGAAGAGCGCGTGCGCGCGATATCGCTCGAATCGCGGCCGCCCGTCGCTTCCTACAGCGGCCCCGGCGGCACCCGCCCCGCCCGGATCGCGGTCACCTGCGCCGGGCTGAACGGCGCCCGGTACAGCCGCGCGTCCCGCTGGCGCGAGCGGAACAGGTCGACGATGAAATTCATTCTATCCCCGAGATCGGCCCAGTCCCCGGCGGCGCTCCCCGCCGTCGTGTTCGGCGTCCGGTCCAGCCGGTAGAGCAGCGCGCAGAGCTCGCGATCGTCGATGGCGCGGAGCTCGTCCGGAAACATCGGTTCACCGCCCGGAGCGTGCACGTCCTCGCCGAGGCGCACCTTCTCCCCGGGCAGCTCGAGGACCATCAGCCAGCGCGTCGAGGCCGCGCGCGCGACGCGGCCGAGCCGGGCGGCGAGGAGGGGGGCGCCGAGCGCGCGCTCGATGGGACCCTGCAGCCGCGTCTGCTCGTGATAGCCCACGAGGGCATTGGCGAGCAGCATCCGCTCGGCCCTCGCCTTGCACCGCGGGAGCGCCGCGATCTCGAGGTAGGCGGCGAAGGCCCGGCGGAGCATGTCCTGCCCGCCCCGCTCCACCGGCCCGCGCGCGAAGCGCCCGAGGAGTGCGTCGATCCGCGCGTGGTCGGGCCTGGGGGTCGCGCGCAGGAGCTCGACGAGCGCGGCATAGAAGGGCGCGAGCTCCGCGAAGACCATCAGGTTGCCCTCGGTCGCGCCGGCGCGCACCCCGGCCGCGAGGTCCGCGAGCCAGGGCGCGAGCCGGCCGCCCGCGGAGAGCGCCCGCCGCGGGAGCACGTCGAGCGGCTCGCCGCGAATGAAGCGGCCGGCAGACTTCGAGGCCCACGTCGCATAGGCGCACCAGTTGAGATCATCGCGGCCGAGGTGATCCGCCAGGGCCAGGGTGAGCTCGTGATAGGTCTGGGTGATCCGGAGGTTGCGGAGGACCGGATCGCTCGTGGCCAGGATCGCCGCGATCTCGGATTGCGTCGGGATCTTCCGGTGCGCGCGCGACCAGGCCGGCGCGGCTCCGGAGACGGGGTAGATGTCGAGGTATCCATCCATGATGAGCTTCTGCGCCCGAGCCGGCCATCTCGCCAGTCGGGCGCGAGGCATGGCTGCCATAGATCCTGTCTATGCCCAGAGGGAGCGCCCAGGCCCGGATCTGAAGGTCAGCGCGCCGCGCTGCGCCCGGGGCGAACGCGCTCAGGGCGCGCCGATGGCGCGCAATGCATGTCCATGGGCGACGAGGGCGTCCTTGAGGCGCATCGCGGCCCGGGTGCGGTGGAGGTCGGCGCGGTAGGCGAGGCAGATGGTATCGGGGAAGAACGGGAATGACGGGTGCAGCCGCCGCAGCCTCCCCGGCTGGCCATAGGCCGCGACGCGGCGCGGGAGGAGCGCGACGCCCACGCCGGCGAGCGCCATGCTCTTGACGAGCTCGAGGTCCCCGCACGACAGGAGCCGCTCGGGGAGGAGGCGCTCGCCGGCGAGGCGCTCGATGAGCTCCCGGCACTGGCTGACGCGGCCCGCGAAGACGAGCGGGCCCTCGCGGAGCCGCGCCGCCGCGGCCTGGCGCTCGAGCGGCGCGGCGTCATCCGGCGCGGCCACGAAGAGATCGACCGCGTCCTCGAAGAGCCCCACCAGCACGAGCTCCGGGTGGGGGTGCGGGTTGACGATCAGCCCGAAGTCCACCTCCCGCCCGATCACCGCCTCCCCCACGGCGGCGGATGTGCCGTTCCAGAGCGTGACCTCGATGCCGGGCGCCGCGCGCATGAAATCGAGCATGAATGAGGGCAGGAAATAGGCCCCCAGCGATTCGTGGCACCCGATGACGAAGCGCCCGATCTCCCCGGTCTCCAGGCCCTGGATCCGCTGCTCCATGTGATCGAGGAGCCCCAGGATCTCCTCGGCGTGCCGGAGCAGCTCCTGCCCTGTGCGCGTCAAGCTGACGCCGTCCCGCCCGCGCAGGAGGAGGGTGGTCTTGAGCTGCTCCTCCAGGCGGCGCACCGCGACGGTGAGCGTGGGCTGGCTGATCCCGAGGCGCCGCGCCGCGGCGGTGATGCTGCCATACTGCGCGACGGTGCGGAAATAGCGCAGGTGGTTCAGGTCCATGCCGCCCCCGCCGGCCCGCGGGCGCGCTAGACCGCGGCGTGCAGCGCGGCGGCGAGGGCGGCGGGCTGCGTGAGCAGGGTCTCGTGGCAGCCGGGGAGCTCGACGAGCTTGAATTCGCCGAGCGCGGCGCGGGCCAGGTCCATCCAGGGGATGGCGTGGTCGTCGGTGCAGAGGACCACCGAGCGCGGAATGGGCGCCTCGATGAACGCCTTCGTCGAGATCGGGGTCGTGAACAGCGCGAGCGGCTGGGGGAGCAGGCGGGAGAGGATGCGCTCCTGAACGTCGAGGGGCTCGCCGACCATGAGCTGGCCGCGGAACAGCTGCTCGACCACCGGGACGCTGCGGTCGGGGCGCCGGCTCGCCAGCTCGCGCATCAGGCTGGCCATCTCGGGCGCGGCCACGTCGAGGAGGCAGCGGCCGTCCGGCAAGGCGAACGCGTTATGGAAGACGACGCGCTCGATCCTCGCCGCCGCGCGGGGCGCGACCGCCTGGAGCAGCAGGCCGGCGGCGGAGTGGCCCACCAGCACCACCTTCCCGCGCTGGCGGTCGAGCGCGGCCATGAGCGCGCGCTCGTAGTCCTCGAAGGTCACCGCGCCCCGATCGTCGCGAGGTCCGTGCCCCGGCATCGTCGGGGCCTCGGCGGTGTGACCCAGCCTCGAGAGCTCCTCGATGACCCCGTCCCAGCACCACCCGCCATGCCAGGCGCCGTGAATGAGCACGAAGTGCTTGCCCATGCCCGCCTCCATGGCGCGCCAGCCTACCACCGGCGCGGGGCGGAAGGGAATCCCTTTCATAACATGAGCGCGATCACCGGGTGAGCGCTGATCCCGCCGTGCGCCGCGGCGCGGTCCCTGCGCGATCGGGCCGGAGGGCGCGCGCCTCCGCCCGCGGGGCGTGCGCTCGACCATCGCGGCCGCGTGATTGCCAGGATCGATCGAATTCATACCGCTTGACCGGACAGAGCGGCGCGGCAAGCTCTCGACCAATCCATTGCGAGGACGCAGCAGCCGCCGACCCAATCGTGTGTTCGCGAGAATCTGGCGCTCCGGACCACTGCTCCTCTGTGTCTCCCTGATCGGCGCGGCGGCCGGGCGGCCCGCGCTCGCCGCGCCGGATCCGCCGGGGCACGGGGAATCGCCGGGATCGATGGAATCGACGGACGCGGCGCGAACGGAGGACGCCCTGCGACCGGCGCCGGCGCAGCGCGAGCCGGACGATGCCGAGGCGGCGCGGGGGCAGCCGATCGCGCAGGTCGAGATCGGCGGGTTCCGGCGAATGCTGCGGGAGGACATGGACGGGTACCTCCGGGCCATGCGGCGGGGGCTGCCCTTCACGCCGGAGGGGCTCGCCGGGGACGTGAGCGAGCTCTGGGCGTCGGGGTTCTTCGACGACGTGCAGGCGGAGATCTCGCCCCGGGACGACGGCGTGCACGTCAGGATCTTCGTCCGCGAGCGGCCGAGCGTGGACGCCATCGAATTCTCGGGGAATCACGAGATCGACGAGGAAGACCTCCGCGAGGCGGCGTCGGCCGAGCTCAAGGTGGGGTCGGTCCTGAGCTACCCGGCGGTGAGCCGCGCGGTCCAGAAGATCCGCGACAAATACGCCGAGGAGGGGTTCGTGCTCGCCGAGATCTCGGAGGAGGTCAAGGTCAAGAAGGGGGACAAGGTCGTCGTCAAGATCTCCATCAAGGAGAACCAGAAGCTCAAGGTCCGGCGCATCACCTTCGTGGGCAACGCGCACGTCAAGGAGCCGGAGCTGCGCGAGGTGATGATCTCCGGGACGCCCGGCCTCTTCGAATTCGGCACGGGCGGGCCCTTCCGGCGGGACGTGCTCGAGCGGGATCTCCTGGCGATCAACGCGATGTATTACGATCGCGGGTACCTCTCGGTGCAGGTGGACACGCCGCGCGTGCAGCTCACGCCGGACCGGGACGGCGTGGAGATCACCATCCCGATCCAGGAGGGGCCGCGGTACCGGATCCGCAGGCTCAAGGTGCGCGAGGTCGACAGGGACGGGGTCGAGGTAGAGCCGCTCGGGGGGCGGCGGCACCTCCGCGACATGGTGCGGGCGGCGCCGGGGCAGTACTTCAACCGCGCCGAGCTCGTGAAGGACATCGCGGGCATCCAGACCATGTACCGCGACGCGGGGTACGCGAACGTCGACGTGCCGCCGGACACGCAGCTCGATCCGGCGAAGGAGGAGGTCGACATCGACATCGCCATCCGGCGGGGCGCGCCGGTGCATTTCGGCAGGATCGAGATCCGGGGGAACACGAAGACCCAGGACAAGGTGATCCGCCGCGAGATGGAGATCGAGGAGGGCGCGCTCTTCAGCGAGACGAAGCTCGAGCGGTCGCGCGCGCGGATCCTCGCGCTGGGCTATTTCGAGCGCGCCGACATCTCCACCGAGCAGGGCGCGGGCCCGGGCCTCATCGACGTGGCCGTCGAGATCGGCGAGAAGCCGACGGGCACCTTCCAGGTCGGCGCGGGCTTCTCCAGCGCCGAGAGCTTCATGTTCACGGCGAAGATCCAGCAGCAGAACCTCTTCGGCACGGGCAGGTCGCTCTCGCTCCAGGCCGAGATCTCCGCGCTGCGCCAGCTCGTCGATTTCTCGTACTACGATCCGTATTTCATGGATACCCGGTTCTCGCTGGGGGTGAACGGGTACAACCAGATCCGCACGTACGAGGCGTTCTCGCAGAAGACGAAGGGCGGCTCGATCTCGCTCGGGTATCCGATCCGGTACCCGAACCTGAACGCGTCGCTGGCGTACTCGCTGTCGTCGGACCGGGTCACGGCGTCCACGGGCACCACGATCCTCGGGACGGCGAGCGACGCGTCCGTCTACCAGCGGCTCCCGCTCGCGAACCTCTTCAATGACGGGATCACGTCCAGCCTGCGGCCTTCCATCAGCTACGACACCCGGAACAACCGGCTGTTTCCGAGCGCGGGCATGCTCCTCCAGGCGTCGGTGGAGCTCGCGTCGTCGTGGCTCGGGAGCCAGAACGAGTTCGTTCGATGGCACGGCCTCGGGCGGTTCTATTACCCGGTGACGGCGGACGGCTCGGTCGTGCTCAAGCTCAACGCCGAGGCGGGGCTGGTGCTGAGCCCGAGCCCGGAGGGGGTGCCGATCTTCGCGCGGTACTTCCTCGGCGGGATCAACGATATCCGCGGGTTCCCGACGCGGAGCATCGGGCCGCGCCTGCCGCTCCGGTCGAGCCTCGACGAGAACGCGCCGGCGGTGCCGAACGGGGCGAACATCGGCGGGAACCTCATGTATCGCCAGAACCTCGAGCTCGAGTTCCCGCTCATCAAGGCGATCAACGTCCGCGGGGTGCTCTTCACGGATCTCGGCAACACCTGGAACCTCGAGCCGCTCTACTGCCGCGCGGCGCCGAGCTCGCCGTTCTCGGTCACGAGCCCCTGCTTCTCGCCGAAGAGCCTGCTCGACGTGCGCGCGTCCGTGGGCTTCGGCGTCCGCTGGCTGTCGCCGATGGGGCCGCTCCGCTTCGAATGGGGCTTCCCGATCAAGCGGCTGCCCTACGAGGAGAAGAGCCGCTTCGAGTTCACGATCGGCGGGTTCTTCTAGGGCCTTGCGCCGCGGGCCCATCCGTACTCTGCTCGGCGCATGCGCATCGCCCGGATCGCGACCGCGGGACAGACACGCTTTGCCAAGCTCGAGGGCGCTCGTGCGCTCTTCCTCGATCGAGCCCCGTGGCTCGGCGGCGCGCCCGCGGGCGAGGCGGCGGAGATCCGCGAAGAGGACCTCCGCTGCCCCGTGGAGCCGACGAAGATCGTGTGCGTCGGCCGCAACTACGCCGCGCACGCGCGGGAGCTCGGCAACGAGGTGCCCGCGGAGCCCATCCTGTTCCTCAAGCCGCCCTCGGCGCTCCTCGATCCGGGCGGCGTGATCGTCGTGCCCCCCGAGAGCCGGCGCGTCGAGCACGAGGCGGAGCTCGGCGTGGTGATCGGCAGGCGCGCGAGGCGCGTCAAGCCCGAGGACGCGCTCCGGCACGTCTTCGGTTACACCTGCCTCGGCGATATCACGGCGCGCGATCTCCAGCGAAAGGACGTGCAGTTCACGCGCGGAAAGGGGTTCGACACGTTCTGCCCGGTGGGCCCCTGGATCGAGGCGGATCTCGATCCCGCGCGCCTCCGCGTGCAGGCCTACGTCAATGGAGAGCGCCGGCAGGACGGGCCGACGACGAGCATGATCTGGGGCGTCGCGGAGCTCGTCGCGTTCATCAGCGCCGTGATGACGCTCGAGCCCGGAGACCTCATCGCGACCGGCACGCCCGAGGGCGTGGGCCCGCTCGAGCCCGGCGACGCGCTCTCGATCGAGATCGCTGGCGCGTCCGAGGGGGACCCGGGGATCGGGGCGCTCCGCGTCTCGGTGGCGGCGCCCGGCGATCGCTGAGCTTCAGGGGAGGGGCCGCCCGCCCGTGGAGAGCGGGCCCAAGATCTCCTCGGGCACGAAGCTGACCGGCTCACCGGCCCCCGAGCGCGTGTGCTCGTCGTGGAACAGGACCACGGGGCAGGCGTGGCCGCGCGTCAGGAAGAGCAGCGGATCCTGCTCGTCGCGCTCGAGGCGCCGCAGCTCGACGCCCTGCTCGGCGGCCTGGACCTCGCCGCGCCCGGCGAGCACGTCGAAGCCGCGCCGCAGCGATCCGCCGCCGTGATCCCGGAGCGTCAGGATGAGCTCCGCGAGGTCCCCGGCGGGGCGGTCGAGGGCGTGCACCTCGAGGTGGAACACGACCTCCGGGGATCTCGGCGGATCGTACATCGGGTGATCGCCGATGAAGAGGATCCTGTGCGGCCACTCCTCCGGCGGGATGCCGAACGCGCTCGCAATGCCCTCCACGTCCCCCTTCTTCCGCTGCCCCACCCCCGCGACCTCCGCGAAATGGCGCCGGAGCCCCGTGCCGCGCAGCGCGAGCTCCGCGTACGCCGGGCTCGCGAGCGTCAGCACGGTGTGCACGAACCCCTCCGCCGAGAGCCGCTCGAGCGCCTCGCGGATCCCGGGCCGGATGTGCACCGTGGCCCGCTGGGACCAGCGCCGCGTATCGGTGAGCGAGTTGAAGCTCCCGAGCGTGTCGTCGAGATCCCAGACGAGGACGAACGCCGGCGGCTCCACGGCCCGGGATGCTACCTCATCCCGCCCGCCGTCCAAATAATGCTCCCGCTCCCCCGACCGCGCGCGCTCCTGTACCGTGGCGAGGCATCGGAGGAGGACCATGCGACAAGTCATGCGGCTCGGCTGGATCATTCTCGGCGCAGCAGCGATGGCCATCTCCGCGTGCGGCCCCGCCCCGTACGTCGAGGACGCGCGCGCCGCCCGCGACGCGGACGAGGCGGTTCCCGCGGCCGCGCCCCCTCCGCCCGTGGTCGTCGCGCCCGCGGCTCCTGTCGCGCCGCCCACGATCATCGTGGTCCAGTGTCCGGCTGCCTCCCCGTGCCCTGCGGCCGCGCCCCCTCCGCCCGTGGTCGTCGCGCCCCCGCCCCCTGCGGCGCCGGTCGATCCGGCGGTCGTCGCGGCCTTCGAGCGCCGCATGCCGAAGATGCTGAAGTGTTATCGCAAGGCCCTGCGCCGCAACCCCACCCTCGCCGGCAGCGTGGTCGTGCGGCTCGACGTCGACGAGGACGGCGACGTCGATGAGGCCCGCGATCACGGCAGCACGCTCGGCGACCGCGACGCGATCGATTGCGTGATCGATCAGGCCGAGGGCCTCGATTTCAAGCGTTTCGTGGGGACGCGGATCATCTATCCGATCTACTTCCACCCCGGCATGCGCGGCTGAGGCGGCCGGATCCGAGCGATCGGCCAGAAGGGCCCAGGGGACGCCCCCGCCGCCCATGACGGGTCCGGATCGCGGCGCTAGGTACCGGTCGGCGAGGGGGGACCAAGCAATGGCCGACGAACGGACCGTGCCGGGCGCGGGCGCGCCCAAGGACAGCCTCATCAGCTCGGCAGGCGAGGAGGCCCCGCCGGAGGGCAGGCGGCTCCCGCGCGACGTCGCGTGGCCCGAGCTTCCGTACCATGCGTGGAAGAGCACGCTCGAGACGCTCCACCGGTGGACGCAGGTCGTCGGCAAGATGCGCCTCGCCCAGGCCCCGTTCGAGCCCGAGTGGCAGAACGTCCCGCTGCTCGTCACGGCGCGGGGGCTCACGACCGGCCCGATCCCGTACGGCGACGTCGCGTTCGAGGCCGCCTTCGATTTCATCGACCACGAGCTCGTCCTCGCGGCCTCCGACGGCAACCTCCGCCGGCTCCCGCTCGGGCCCCGCAGCGTCGCCGATTTCTATCGTGACGCGCTCTCCGCGCTCGACGAGATGGGGATCTCGCTGAGCGTCTCCGACGTCGAGGTCGAGATCCCCAACCCCGCGCCGTTCTCCGAGGACGTCACCCATTCCTCCTACGAGCCGGAGCCCGTCCAGCGGTTCTTCCGGGTGATCTCGCGCGTGGACCAGGTGCTGAAGAGGTGGCGCGCCGGGTTCCGGGGCAGGACGACGCCGGTGAGCTTCTGGTGGGGCACGTTCGACCTCACCGTCACCCGCTTCAGCGGCCGCCCCGCGGACCCTCCGCCGGCGAGCGAGCGCATCCTCCGCTATGCAATGGACGCCGAGGAGGTGGCCGGCGGGTTCTGGCCCGGGGACGAGCGATACCCCCGGCCGGCGTTCTTCGCCTACGTGTATCCGAAGCCCCACGGCTTCGAGCACGCCCGCTTCCGGCCTGGAGCGGCGGGGTGGAGCGATTCGCTGCGCGAGGTCCTCCTGCCCTATGACGACGCGCGCGCCGCCCCGGATCCGGAGGCGGCCATCCTCGAGCTCCTCGACAGCACGTACGAGGCCGGCGCCGCGCTCGCGGGGTGGGATCGCGCCGCGCTCGACCTCCGCGACGCGCCGCCCCCGCCGCGCCGCTCGCCGCGACCCGCCCGCGCCGCCTGAGATCGACCGGCGCCGTCTGCAGGAGAACGGATCGGAGAGGAGAGAAGAGAGGTTCACAGGGAGGCGGGGAGGCGGGGAGCCCAGAAAATTTCGAGAAATCTCCCTCTCCCCGCCTCCCCGTCTCCCTGTGAATCCCTCTCCGGGAACCGGGCCGTGCCTGCCGGTGTCCCTGCGCGGACCGCGAGAGCCAGGAGAGGCGATGAATCCAGCGTTCCGGAAGCATTCCGCTGCGTGCGCAATGGCGCTCGCCGTATTTCTGCAATGGGGGGGCGAGGCGCTCGCGCAGCCCAGCGCGCCGCGCGCGCAGGGGGGCGCCGCGCGCGCGCCGGACCGAGCGGCCGCGGCGCTGCCGCTCAGGACGGTGCGGCTCTACGAGGCGGGCCTCGGATATTTCGAGCGCACCGGGCGGCTCGGCAAGGGATCGGACCTCACGCTGCCCGTGCCGACGTCGCACCTCGATGACGCGCTGAAGACGCTGGTCGTGCTGGCCGCGGACGGCAAGGCCAGCGTCGCCGGCGTCGAGTTCGCGAGCAGCGTCTCGCCGGAGATGGGGCGCGCGCTCGCGGGATTGCCGGCCCAGGACGATACCATCACGTATCCGAAGCTGCTCCGGAGCCTGCAGGGCGCCTCGGTCGAGCTCAGGACCGAGCGCGAGTCGTTGCGAGGCCGGCTGATCGAGACGATCGAGCCCTCGCAGAGCGACATGACCGAGTGCGCGGAGGTACAGGGCCCCGCGGGCGGCGACAGGCACGCCCCGCCGGGCGGGGCGGCCGCGGCGTGCGCGGCGGCGCGGCAGATGACGCTGCTCGTATTGACGGATCGCGGCGAGGTCCGGCGGCTCCGCGCCGCGGAGGTGACCGCCATCCGCCCGACGGATCCCGGCTTCGCGGCGCGGATCGGCTCGGGGCTCGACGCGATCTCGGCGCAGGGCGCGGCGGTGCAGAAGCAGCTCCGCGTGCTCGCGACGGGGACGTCCGAGGTGACGCTCGGCTATGTCGCCGAGGCCCCGGTCTGGCGATCGAGCTATCGCCTCCTGCTCGACGACAAGGCGAAGGGCGGCGGCGTGCTGCAGGGCTGGGCCCTCGTCCACAACGACACCGACGAGGACTGGAAGAAGGTCAACGTGGAGCTCGTCAACGGCCAGCCGGCCTCGTTCCTGTTCCCCCTCGCCGCGCCTCGTTATGGGCGCCGGGAGATCGTCACCCCGAAGAACCAGCTCTCCACCGTCCCCCAGCTCCTCGGCCGCACGGTCGATTCGATGTGGGGCGACGAGATCGGCGAATCGTTCGGCGCCGGCGGATTCGGCCTGTCCGGCGTGGGTCAGGGGGGCGGCGGCCGCGGCGAGGGGATCGGCCTCGGCACCATCGGCACCGTCGGCCACGGCGCCGGCACCGGCGCGAGCACGGCGCTCTCGGTGGGCAACCTCGCGGCGATCGCGCCCGCCGAGGGCGTCGAGGCCGGCGCGCTGTTCCGCTACACGCTGCCGTCGCCCATCGATCTGCGCGCCCACGGCTCGGCGCTCGTGCCGTTCGTTCAACGCGCGTTCAGCGCGCGCCGCATCGCCTATTTCGATCACCCCGGCGACCCGGCGCGCAGCGCGGCCCGGATCAAGAACGACACCGGCCAGACCCTGCCCGAGGGCACGATCGCCTTCTTCGCCGACGGCGGCTTCGCCGGCGAGGGCACGCTCGACCGGATGACCCCCGGCGAGCAGCGGATCGTGAGCTTCGGCGTCGACCTCGACGTGGAGCTCACCGTGAAGAGCGAGACCGTGAAGGACGAGACCCGCCTCGTCGTATTCGAGCGAGACGCGCTCGTGGAGCACTTCGTCCGCCGCCGCGCGATCGAGTACGACCTCGTGAACAGGAGCTCGAGCGGCCGCACGGTGTTCCTCACGCTGCATTACGTGACGAATGCCCGGGTGACCGGCGCCGACGAGCTGGATTTCGACACGACGGCCGGCAAGGCGCAGGCGGTGTTCAGCGTGGAGGGCCGGGCACAGCGGGCGAGGAAGCTCGACGTGGAGGAGGGCCTGAGCCGGCGGCACCCGGTCGCCGGCCTCGACGCGAGGGCGCTCGACGCGCTGGCCGCCGAGGCGAAGCTCTCCCCCGATCAGCGGGGCCTCCTGCGCGCGGCCGCGAAGCAGAGGCGCGACGCGGCGCAGCGGGGCGAGGCGCTCGCGAAGGTGGCGGCGGCGACGGCCGAGGCGCAGGGCGATCTGACCCGCCTGCGCGCGCACCTCGCCGCCGCGCGCCAGGGCTCGGACGAGGCCGAGCCGTTCGTCGAGCGCATCCTCGCGGCCGAGGATACGCTGAAGTCGCTGCGCGCCCGCGCCGCGAAGCTGACGGCCGAGCGGGACGCGCTCTCCGCCGCGGCGGTCGCGACGCTGGCGAGGCTCGCGCCGCCCGGAAAATAGCGCGTCCCTGCTCGTCAGTCAGATTCGTCGACCCGCACGCAATCGATCACTGGGTCCCCCCGGAGAAGAGCGTCGCCTATGTCGACGCGCTGACCTCGCTGTCGAAGAGGCTCTTGTGGCTCGAGGAGCCCGGACACGAACCGTTCGTCGATGAGCCGGCCAAGCTCAATGCATCAAGCTCACCCCCCCCCTGGCGCATCCACCGCCCCGAAGTCCGCCTGGCAGCGACGAGTGCGCGGGAAGGCGCTCCGGCCCGAGCACCCACCACCCCCGGCCGCGGCGCCGTCGACCCCGCCCACCTCCTCTCCGCCCGCATTCTCACCCGCCCCGTCTCGGATGTACTACAGGATCCCCCCATGCCGGACCCCAAGGACATCTTCGCAAAAGTACGCGCCGGGCTCTACTCCCCCAAGACCGCGCTCCTGCACGGCCGCTTCCGGTCGGAGCGGTGGGACTACAACCACCACGTCGTCCCCCCCATCTCATCCTCGACCACCTATCGCCTCGAGTCCACCGCCCGCGGCGCGCAGGGCTTCGTCGAGTTCGCCAACAAGAAGATCGCAGGGGCCCACTCGCCGATCTACATCTACGACCGCCTCGACGAGCCCACCCGGGGCATGCTCGAGGAGGTCCTCGCCTTCGCCGAGTCGGGGGACGCCTGCGTCACCTTCGCGACGGGCATGGCGGCCGTGTCGGCCTCGCTCGGTGTCACCGTCAAGGCAGGCGAGCGCATCCTCTCGCACCACCCGATCTATGGCTGCACCTATTCGCTCTTCACCAACTGGATGCCCCGCATGAGCGTCGGCGTGGATTTCGTCGACATGGCCGACCTCGACGCGCTCGCCGCCGCCGTCCGGCCGGAGACCCGGGCCGTGTACCTCGAGAGCCCGGCCAACCCCACGCTCGAGATCGTCGATATCGCGGGGATCCACGGCGTCATCAAGGGCTTCAACCGAGAGCGCGCGCCGGAGCACAAGATCGAGATCATCGTCGACAACACCTTCGCCACGCCCTTCTGCCAGCGGCCGCTCGAGCTCGGGGCGGACATCTCCGTCCATAGCTTGACCAAGGGGCTCGGCGGGTTCGGCACCGAGATGGGCGGCGCGGTCATCGCCAAGGCGCGATACCAGGACTCCATCCTCCTTTATCGCAAGGACCTGGGAGGCGTGCTCGCGCCGACCGTGGCGTGGGCCATCCTCACGCACGGGCTGCCGACGCTCTCGCTCAGGATGAAGCGGCAGCAGGAGACGGCGCTGCGGGTCGCGGAGTACCTCGCGGACCACCCGAAGGTCGGGCGGGTCCATTACCCGGGGCTGCACACGTTCCCGGGGTACGAGATCGCGCGGCGGCAGATGATCGATTATGACGGCAACTTCGCGCCGGGGAGCATGATCTACTTCGAGCTCGCGGGGGAGCCGGACGCGGCGCGCGTGGCGGCCCAGCGGTTCTGCGATCACGTCGCGACGAACGCGTACTCGATCACGCTGGCGGTGAGCCTCGGGCAGATCAGGACCCTCGTGGAGAGCCCGGGGCTCATGACGCACTCGGCGCTGCCGCCGGAGGAGCAGCGGCGGACGGGCATCACGCCGGGCGGGGTGCGGCTGTCGATCGGCATCGAGGAGCCGCACGACATCCTGCACGACCTCGGGGCGGCGCTCGCGGCCGCCTGAGCGGCGGGGGCGCGCCGGCGCGGCGCCTGCCGCGGGATCGTCAGCCGTGGCCGGGAACCGGCGCGGCGGCCGTCGCCCCGGCGCGCCGCTCCTGCTCCTGCGGCGCGGGGCGGTAGGCGTGGGCGGCGAAGAGGACCACGCTCGTCAAGGCGAGGCCGCCGAGCTGGTGCGCCGCGGCGAGCGCGATGGGGACCCTGAGGAGCACCGTGAGGATCCCCAGCGTCACCTGCACGAGCGCCGCCAGCGTCACGAGCTTCGCCGCCGCGCGCTGCCTCGCCGTCCGGGCCGCGCGCAGCGCGGCGACCGAGAAGGCCACCGCCGCGGCGACGACCAGATAGCCGAGCATCCGGTGCATCCAGTGAATGCCGGCCATGTTCTCGAAGAAATTGATCCAGAGGGGATCCATCGCGAAGGCGGCCCTGGGAAAATACCGGCCGGCCATGGTCGGGAACGTCGGATAGAGATACCCCGCGCGCGTCCCGGCCATGAATGCGCCGAAGACGATCTGCAGGCCGACGAGGCCCAGCAGCGCGAGCGCCGATCGGTGCGGCCAGCGCGGCGGCGCGGGGGCGCCGGGGGGGGCGCCGGCGCGCGCCTCGTGGAGGTCGAAGAGGATCCACAGGATCCAGCACCCGACGAAGAAGGCCAGGGACAGGTGCGCGGCGAGCCGATAATGGCTCACGGCCGGCACGTCGACCAGGCCGCTCTTGACCATGTACCAGCCGAGCGCGCCCTGCAGGCCGCCGAGCACGAAGGCCACGACGGTCCGGATCGCGAGCCTGCCGCGCAGCCGCCCGCGCGCGAGCAGCACGATCCAGGGGACGATGAACACGAGGCCGATCGAGCGGCCGAACAGCCGGTGGAGGTATTCCCAGAAAAAGATGCGCTTGAAATCCGCGAGCGTCATCCAGTCGTTGACCTGGACGTACTGCGGCGTCTGCTTGTATTTCGCGAACACCTCCTGCCAGCCGGCCTCGCCGAGCGGGGGCAGGGCGCCCATGAGCGGCCGCCACTCGACCATCGACAGGCCCGAGCCCGTCAGCCTGGTGATGCCGCCCAGGGTCACCATCGCGCAGATCATGGCGTAGACGGCCCACAGCCAGATGAGCACCGATCGGTGCGGCGCCTCGACGCGGCGAGGGGGTTCCATGCGCGATGCGGCGGCCCGCGCACCGAGCGATTCGACCGGGGGGTCGTCCACGGCGGCGGAGCCTGCTTTGGCCCGCCTGCGCTGTCAACCCGGGAAGCTCACGCGCGCACGGCTCACTCGGTGTCGCCCGCGCGGTCGTCGGCGTCCATCACCCCCTGGAGGTACCTGTACGAGCCCACGAGCCACACGACCGTCCCGAGCCCGAGGACGCAGAGGGTCGCCCGGGCGAACGGGGCGGCGTTCCTGAAGAGGGCGTCTCCCATGTCGGCGTCCATCCCGCCGGCGAAGCAGGCCGCGCAATACAGGACCACGCCGATGACGATGATGACGAACCCGGCGAGGATCATCCTCTTGCCAGCCCGCTGCGCGGACTCCGCCCGCATCGCGGGCGTCTCGACGACCTCCGCCGGGGGCGCCTCGCCGAGGTGTGGAGAGACCGGCAGGGCGGTCTGGACGGGATCGATGCTCAGAGACTGCGACGGATCGGTGTTCATCCGGGACCTCCAGGGGACGGTTGGTCGACGCTCGAGCGCTCGAGCGCGGGGAATGGAGTGATGGGGGGTGGGGTCGAGGGAGACGGGCGCCGGGGGCGCCTCGCGGCCATGAGCCCGAGGTAGAGCACCCGGGACATCAGGCCGAAGAAGGTGAACATCCAGCAGATGATGGCCACGACGATGAAGCCCCTCGAGAGCCAGGCGAGGGAGGGGAGCTCGAATACCTCGACCAGGCGGTAGGTGCTGACGCAGTACATCCCGAGCGGGAAGACGAGGCCCCAGTAGAGGGGATCGTAGCCGAATGCCACCTTGCGGGCGGCGTGTCGCCAGACGCCGAGCACGACCAGCATCGGGATCCACCAGGTCGCGGTGGCCCAGTAGAGGATCGTGAAGCCCTTCACGAACGGCCGGATCGAGCTCATGAGGGGGGAGTCGCCGGAGGCCGCTATGAGCGAGGTGCCCGCGAGCGTCGATATCGCGACCGCGCCCATGTTGATCCAGTACGGCGGCATGAGGTCCGACGGGGAGAACCGGAAGAACGTGTACCGGTAGAAGATGAGCGAGATCATCCAGATGTAGAGCACGCCGCCGCAGAGCCAGAACGAGGTGAGGAGGAAGAGCGCGAGGTCACGGTCTCCCAGGCGATCGGGGAGGACGGCGCACCCGAGGACGCAGATGGATTGCGTCGCGACCACCGCGAGGAGCCACCCGCCGTTGATGCCGTCGGCGAGCGAGGGCTTCTGCTCGCGGATGCTAAGCGCGACGAAGACGCTGTATGTGCAGATCACCCAGAGGACCAGGGCGAGGATCCACAGGCCCATCGCGGGCTCCGGGGCGTGGCGGAGCCGGATGAGCTGAGTGCCCAGCATGCAGGTGGCGGCGACCGACGTGAAATACCCGGGGGCGCGCTGGTGGCTGGTCCAGTCCCCGAGGAACGCCCTCGGGAAGAACAGCGCCCGGGCGATCATCGCGAGCCAGATCGCGCAGTACGCCAGGGTGTTGATCCAGAAGAGCAGGAGGGACAGATCGTGCAGGCCCAGCAGGTGACACGCGATGGAGACGATCCCTGTCGCCATGGACATCGCGAAGTAGGCGGGGTGCATCGCCGCGATCCGCTCGCTCAGGTAGCGTCGGGCGCGGCCCGTCTTCGGCCTCTGGAGCTGGGTGCCGGTCGCCTCCATGCGATCGACAGCATGGCCGAGCGGCGAGCGCTGCGGCATCGGCCGCGGTCCGACGCCCCTGTAGGAGGAGGCGACGGGCGGCTGTCGGTGTCCGTCCTACGAGGTCAGCCGACGAGGCCGTTCCGGAGCGCGTACTGGATGATCTCTGCGTTGGATCCCAGGGACATCTTCTCCAGGATGCGGGTTCGATAGGTGCTCACCGTCTTGACGCTGAGCGCGAGGCGCTCCGCGATCTCCGACACCGATTTCGCCGCGGCGAGGAGCAGGAAGACCTCGAGCTCCCGGGGAGAGAGGGCCTCGTGGGGCGGCCCCTCGTGGTCGTGGGCCAGGTGATCCGCCAGCGTCTCGGCCAGGGCCTCTCCCAGGTAGCGGCGCCCGGTGATCACGGTCCGGATCGCCCGGAAGAGCTCCTCGTCCGCGGCCTGCTCCTTCGTGAGATAAGCGGACGCCCCCGCCGCGAGCGCGCCGACGATGAACTGCCGCTCTCCGTACATGCTGAGCACGATCACGGGGACGCTCGGGCAAGCCCGCTTCAGCGCCGGCAGGATGTGGAGGCCGCTCTCCGCGCCGAGCGCGACGTCCAGGATCACGACGTCCCAGCGCGCCGCCCCGGCCTTCGTGAGGAGCTCCGCGCCGGTCGCGGCCTCGCCGACGGTGACGTCCGGGAACTCCATCTCGAGGATTCGCCGGAGCCCGGTGCGGACGATCGCGTGGTCGTCGGCGATGAGTATCTTCATGACGGCTGCTCCTTGCCCGCTTCGGGGTCCTCGGCCTGCGGGGGCTTCCGCGGTACCTCGACGACGATCGTGGTCCCCTGGCCCGGCGCTCCTTGGATGTGACAGGAGCCGCCGAGGAGGTGCGCGCGCTCTCGCATGCCCAGGATCCCGAAGGCGTGTGGCCCCTCGGCTCGGGCCGGGTCGATCCCCCTGCCGTTATCGTGGATCGTGAGGGAAAAGGTCGCTTCACGCCCCACGAGATCGATGGCGACCTCGGTCGCCGCGGCGTGCCGGACCACGTTGGTGAGGGCCTCCTGGACGATGCGGAACACGGTCGTCGACACCAGGGCGTCGATGGGCTCGCGGAGGTCGCTCGCATTGAAGGCGATCTCGATGCCCGCCTTGGCCTCGTAATCGTGGACGAGCCAGTCGAGCGCGGCCGCGAGCCCGAGCCGATCGAGCACGGGGGGGCGCAGCTCCGAGGAGATCCGCCGGACCGAGTCGATGGCGCAGTCGATCTGCTCGCTCATCTGGACGAGGGCCTGATCCGCGGAGGCGTGCGCCGCGCCGGCCCCGCCTCGCCGCTCGGCGCCCTCCGCGCCGGGGCCCGTGCAGAGGCGGCGCACCCTGGCGAGCTCGATCTTCAGCCCGGTCAGGATCTGGCCGAGCTCGTCGTGGAGCTCGCGCGCGATCCGGCCGGCCTCCTGATCCCGGGCGACCTGCACGCGATGGGAGAGGGCCCGGAGGCGCTCCTGGGCCTCGCGGGCCTCGCGCTGCCGGGCCGCGAGCGCGTCGGCCATCCGGCTGAACGAGGTGGCGAGCTCGCGCAGCTCACCGTGAGTCCCGGGGAGCGGCGCCCGGGCCGAGAGGTCGCCCGCCCCGAACCTGCGCACGGTGCGCGTCAGCGCGCGCAGCACGCGCAGCACGGAGAGCTCGGCGGCGAGGACCGCCCACACGATCGTGAAGACCGTGATGAGGCTGAGGCCCGCGAGCGTCCGATAGAAGACCTGATTCGCGGTCTGCCGCATCCGCTCGTAGGGCAGGCCGGCGACGACGAAGACGCCCGGGATCCCGTCCATGGGGGTGGCGACGAGGTACCGCGAGGTGGCGGGGACGCCGAGCTCGAGCACGGCGCCGCGCGGGCGGCCGAGCACCTCCGCGAGGGCAGGGATCGGGCGCTCCGCTTCGTCCGCGAGGTGAGGGATCTCCACGCCGGAGCGCGCGAGCACGCGCCCCAGCCGATCGGTGATGAGGAGCGAGTAGTCGGCGGGGAGGTTCGCCTGGCGGGCGAGCTGATCGAGCCAGCCTAGCTCCAGCGCGACGAAGCTCGCCCCGCACGTCGCCCGGCCCTGCCCGCGGATCGCGTAGGCGAGGTGGAGCACCGGGCGGCCGATGAAGCCCATGACATAGGTCCCGGCCTCGACGTCGTCCGACTGGAGCGCGCGCTCGAAGGCGAGGTTCGACGTCAGGTTGGCCGGGTGCTGGATGGGCGCGGCGCTGCAGATGACCTCCCCGCGAGGGTCGGCCACGCCGATGTTGGCGAGCTGCGGAAAGCCGCTCAGGAGCGCGGGGAGGTAGTCCGGACAGCCGCCCGTGAGCGCGGCCTCGCCGTGGCACGCGACGCCGTCGCCGAGGCGGCGGGCGAGGCTCCTGCCTCCGTTGATCTGGTGCGCGTGCTCCCGCGACGCGAGGCTGCCCAGGTGGCGGGCCTCGGTCTCCATCCGCGAGAGGGCCGACTCGCGCTCCCTGGCGGCCACGAAGAAGATGAACAGGAGCGCGGGGACGGTGGCGAAGCAGACGAGCAGGATCAGGCGGCCTCGCAGGGTCAGGAACACCCTGGCGAACCAGCGCGCGGCCCCGGGGCGGCACTCGCTGCTTCCATGATCTCGGCTCTGGTCCATGCCCTGCTCGCGTCCGGACGCCCTGAGCTTACGCCAGGGCGTCGCGGGACGCTTCGCGATCAGGGGGCTCAGCCGATCTGCGCGGGCACCTGCGCTGGCTCGCGGTCGGGCGCGCCCTTGGCCTTGGCCTCGGCCTCGGGCTCGTAGCTGTGGCCGCGCCACAGGCCGACCATGAACCACGCGAAGGCCGCGACGCCGATCAGGAACAGGGCGTCGCCGGGGAACCGCATCCAGCGCAGCGTCTGCATCCAGGGCCGCTGGAGGAGCTCGGCGCTCCGCGCGTACCACAGGCCCCGCTCGACGCTGGCCACCGTCTGCGCGAGGCCGATCGGCAGCAGGCTGAGCGCGACCATCAAGCCCAGGCCGACGTTCATCGACCAGAAGGCGATCGCGAGCGGCCCCTCCTTCCACGCGCGGTCGCCGGAGAGCCGGCGGGCCACGAGCAGGACGAGGCCGAGCGAGAGGAGGCCGTAGACCCCGAAGAGCGCGGTGTGCGCGTGGACCGGCGTCGTGTTGAGCCCCTGCATGTAATAGAGCGAGATGGGGGGGTTGATGAGGAAGCCGAACACGCCCGCGCCCACGAAGTTCCAGAAGGCGACGCCGACGAAGAAGCGGATAGGCCAGCGGTACTTCGCCATCCACGGGGCGGCCCGCGAGAGCCGGCTGGTGCGGAAGGCCTCGAGGCCGATCAGGACGAGCGGGATCACCTCGAGCGCGCTGAAGCTCGCGCCGACCGCGAGCACGGGGGTGGGCGTGCCGCTGAAGTAGAGGTGGTGGAAGGTGCCCGGGATCCCGGCGAAGAGGAAGATCGCGGAGGAGGCGATGACCGCGATCCCGGCGTGGCGCTTCTCGATGAGGCCCATCTTCGCGAAGATGAGCGCGAGCGCGGCGGTCGCGAAGACCTCGAAGAAGCCCTCGACCCAGAGGTGCACCACCCACCAGCGCCAGTACTCCATCACCGAGAGGTGCGTGCGGGCCGAGAAGAAGAAGCCGGCGCCGTACATGAGGCCGATCGAGACGGTGGCGCCCGTGAACATGAGGACGAGCGTGCGGCTGTCGTCGCGGCGCTGGACGGCCGGCCAGATGCCGCGCAGCATGAGCGCGAGCCAGAGGAGGAGGCCGACGAAGAGCGCGATCTGCCAGGCGCGGCCGAGGTCGACGTACTCGTAGCCCTGGTGGCCGAGCCAGAACGAGAGGCCGAGCGGTAGGTCCTGGTGGATGGCGAGGTACTGGCCGGCGAGCGAGCCGCCCACGACGAGCAGCAGCGCGCCGAAGAGGACGTTCACGCCGAGGCGCTGGAAGCGCGGCTCGCGGCCGCCGACGACGGGCGCGAGGAACAGGCCGGCCGCGAGGAAGGCCGTCGCGATCCAGAACACGGCCGTCTGGATGTGCCACGTCCGCGTGAGGCTGTACGGGAGGTGCCGCGAGAGGTCATAGCCATAGAGCGCCTGGCCCTCGACCGTGTAATGGGCCGTCAGCGCGCCGAGGCCGACCTGCACGACGAAGAGGCCGACGACCGCGGCGAGGTACTTGGCGGTCGCCTTCATCGAGGGCGTGAGGACCAGGGAGCCGAGCGGGTCGGAGGCGGGCGGCTCGATGGCCGGCTCCTCGTCGCCGCCGCGGAAGGCGCGCCACCAGACGAGGGCGCCGATGCCGAGGAGGAGCAGCACGACGCTGACGATCGACCAGACGACGTTCGCGGCCGAGGGGTGGTTGTCGATGAGCGGCTCGTGCGGCCAGTTGTTCGTGTACGTGATCTCGAGCCCGGGCCGCTCCGTCGCCGAGGCCCAGCTCGTCCAGAAGAAGAACCGCGTGAGCGCGCGCCGGCGCGCCGGGTCGGGGACCGTCGCCTCCCGCATCGCGTACGCCTCGCGCAGCTCGCGCAGCGCCGGCGCGTCGCCGTAGAGCGCGTCGTAGTGCGCGGCCGCGGCGCGCGCCGCTTCGGCCCGATCCGCCGAGATCGTCACGGTCCCCGTGGCCGCGTCGTACGTGTTCGCCCGCATCTCGCGCTTCAGCCGCTCGCGGAGGCCCGCCTGCTGCTCGGGCGCGAGCTCCGCGTAGGGCTTCGCGTGGTCGCGGGCGGCCCAGAGGTCGAGCAGCGCGACCGATTCGCGGTGCAGCCAGTCGGCCGACCAGTCGGGGGCCTGGTAGGCGCCGTGCCCCCAGATGGAGCCGAGCTGCTGGCCTCCGGTCGACTGCCAGACCTCCTGGCCGGTGAGGATGTCGTCGCGCGTGGCGAAGGTCTCCCCGCCGGCCGTGACGACGCGCTCGGGGATGGGCGGGGCCTGGCGGTAGACCTCGCGGCCGAAGAAGCCGAGGACCGTGAAGGCGAAGAGGAGCGTGAGCCCCAGCCCCCACCAGTAACGGTTCGTTCGAGGGATGGCATTCATGAACGGTTCTCCTGGGTGCGGCGGCCGTCACGCCGCGAGGGCGCGGGGTGGCACGCCCCGCGCGAAGAGCATCAGCGATGCCAGCCCGCTCGCCGCTCGTGGCCCGCAAGAAACGGACGTGTTATGATTTGAACAACAACCTATTTGTTATGAAAAGAGCAACGAAGTTGTCGGATGAACAGCGTCAGCCGCACGGGGCGGCCGCGCTCGCGCCGCTGCTCGACATCGCGCGCGATCTCACGGCCTCGCTCGCGGCGGGGGACCGCTACGCGCGCCTGCTGGAGGCGATCCGCCGCGCGATCCCGTGCGACGCCGCGTGCCTCTTGCGGCTCGAGGGCCACGAGCTCGTGCCGGTCGCGGGGTACGGCCTCGCGCCCGCGGCGCTCTCGCGCCGCTTCGATCGGCGCGCGCACCCGCGGCTCGACGTCATCCTGCGCGCGAAGGAGCCGGTGCGCTTCCCGCCGGACAGCCCGCTCGCGGATCCCTTCGACGGCCTGCTCGCGGAGCATCCGCGCGCGCTCGAGCACATCCACGCCTGCCTCGGCTGCGCGCTGACGGAGGGCGGCGAGGTCGTCGGCGCGCTCACGGCCGACGCGCTCGAGCCGCACGCGTTCGACCACCTCGACGCGCGCTTCCTCGCGACGCTCGGGGCGCTGGCCGGGGCGGCGATGCGCACGACGGCGCTCATCGAGGCGCTCGAGCGGCGCGCCGAGCACCGCGGCCGCGTGGCGCGCGAGCTCCAGCGCCGCGCGGTCGAGTCGAGCGGCGACATGATCGGCGCGAGCGCCGCGCTCGCGAAGCTCCTCGGCGAGATCTCCGTCGTGGCCGGCTCCGACCTCGCGGTCCTCATCACCGGCGAGACCGGCGTGGGCAAGGAGCGGGTCGCGCATCAGATCCACGCCCTGTCGCCGCGGCGCGACGAGGCGCTCATCCACGTGAACTGCGCCGCGCTGCCGGAGTCGATCGCCGAGAGCGAGCTGTTCGGGCACGTGGCCGGGGCCTTCACCGGCGCGACGCGCGAGCGCGCCGGCAAATTCGAGATCGCCGACGGCGGCACGCTGTTCCTCGACGAGGTGGGCGAGCTGCCGCTGACGCTCCAGCCGAAGCTGCTCCGCGCGCTCCAGAGCGGCGAGATCCAGCGCGTGGGCTCGGACCGGGTGCACCGCGTGAACGTGCGCGTCGTGGCGGCGACGAACCGCGATCTCGGTCGCGAGATCGATCGGGGCCGCTTCCGGGCCGATCTCTACCACCGCCTCGCCGTCTTCCCGCTGCACGTGCCGCCCCTGCGCGCGCGGCGGGACGACATCCCGCTCCTGGCCGCGCACTTCGCGGACGCCGCGCGGCGGCGGCTCGGCCTGGGCCCCGTGCGGCTGTCCGCCGCGGTGCGGGCGCGCCTCGCGGCGGCGGAGTGGCCGGGCAACGTGCGCGAGCTCGAGAACGTCATCAGCCGCGCCGTGCTCCGGGCGGCGGTCGGGCGGGATCCGGGCGCGCCGGTGGCGGTCGAGGTGGGGCACCTCGATCTGGGCCCTGCGCCCGCCGCGCCCGCGGCGCCGGGGATCGAGGCGCGGTGCGAGGCGCCCGGGCCCGCGCCGCGCCCGCTCGGCGAGCGCGTGCGCGAATACCAGCGGGCCCTCGTCCGCGACGCGGTGGAGCGCCACGACGGGAACTGGGCCGCCGCGGCGCGCGAGCTGGGGATGCACCGCAGCAACCTGCACCACCTCGCGCGGCGGCTCGGCCTGCGCGACGCCTGAGCGGCGGGGAGGGGCCGCCCCGCCATCCGCGCCGGGAACATCCCCGGGGGCGGAGGGTCTCACGCGACCGCGACCACAAGGAGGGCATCGTGGAGGGATCCGTGCGCGATCGGGCTCGTGATCAAGGCGGCGAGGGCGATCGGGCCGCGCGCGCGCCGGTCGCTGCCTCGAGCGGCGCGCCGGCGAGCGCGCTCCAGGAGCCCGGCGCGCAGAGGCCCTCGCGCGGCGCGAGGCCGCTCGAGCTCGTCGCGCGGGCCGCGCTCGTCCTGCTCGGGGCCGCGGCGCTCGGCGCGTGCGCGAAGGCGCCGCCGCCCGCGGCGCTGCAGGGGGGCGCGGGCGAGGCGGCCCGCGCGATCTCCGCGCGCGCGGTGGAGCAGCGCGCCGCGTGGGTGTGGCCCGAGGGCGGCGGGGCAGGGGAGGCGCAGCCGGTCGTGCCGCGCGGGTTCGGGAGCATGAGCGCGCGCGTGCCGGGGACCGAGGCGGTGGTCTCGGGCGTCAGGCTCGTCGCCCACCACGTGCGCGTGGACGTGCGCGACGGCCTCGCGCGCACGACGATCGAGGAGGCGTTCCAGAACGACACGGGCACGGTGCTCGAGGGCCGCTATGCGTTTCCATTGCCGCCCGACGCGAGCATCTCGCGCCTCGCGCTGTACGTGGGTGACGAGCTCGTCGAGGGCGAGGTCGTCGAGCGGCCGCGCGCGGCGCGGATCTTCAAGTCGATCGTCGACGACACCGTCCGGCCGCGCGATCCCGCGCTGCTCGAGTGGGTGAGCGCGTCGGAGTTCTCGCTGAAGATCTTCCCCATCCCCGCGAAGGGCCGCCGGAAGGTGGTGCTGGCCTATGATCAGCCGCTCGCCGAGGTGGACAGCGCCGCGCTCCGCTATGTCTATCCAATGTCGCTCGGTGACGACCGGGCGACCAGGATCGATGATTTCTCCATCAATGTGATGCTGAGCGACTCGGGGTCGCGGATCTCGGGGATCGACACGCCGGGGTACTCGGCGACGATCCGGTCCGAGGAGCGGAGCGCGACCGTGAGCTATGCGGCGCACGCGTTCACGCCGGCTTCCGATTTCGTGGTGGGGTACTCGCGCGAGGCGGGCCGCGAGGCCACGGTCGCGACCTGTCCGCCGGCGGCGGGCGAGCGGGCGGCCGGCGGCGCCGAGCCGCCGGGGTACTTCGCGGTCCGCGTGCGGGCGGACTTGCCCGAGGGCGCGCCGGCGCCCGCGCCGCGGCGCGACAGGGCGATCGTGATCGACGTGAGCCAGAGCCAGTCGAAGGACACCGTGCTGGCCGAGGCGCGGCTCGCGACGTCGGTGATCCGGTCGCTCGCGCCGGGGGAGCGGTTCGTCGTGCTCGCGTGCGACAGCGCGTGCGCGAGCTATCCCGAGGACGGGCTCGCGCCCGCGGGCGGCCCCGAGGAGCGCGCCGCGGAGGAGTGGCTCGCGCAGCGCGCGCCGCGCGGGTCATCGGACCTCGGCGGCGCCATCGCGGCCGCGGCGAAGCGGCTCGACGCGGGCGGCGGCCAGGTGGTCTACATCGGCGACGGCGCGCCCACGTCCGGGGAGCTGTCGGTCGCGACGCTCGCGGCGCGGCTCTCGCCGGCGCTCAAGGGGCGATCCGTGGATCTCCGCCTGCTCGGCCTCGGCCGCACCGTCGACGAGGTCGTCTTCACGGGCCTCGCGCGCGCGGTGGGCGCGACGTACGAGCGCGTCGCGACCGGCGAGCCGCTCGCCCGCCGCAGCCTGGAGATCACGCGCGGCCTGCGCGCGCCGGTGATCCGCGATCCGCAGCTCGTGCTGCCCGCGGGCCTGCACGACGTGTATCCGCGCGCGCTCCCGAACCTCCGCGCCGGTCAGGAGATCGTCGTCACGGGCCGCGTGCTGTCCGGCGCGCTCCGCGAGGCCGCCGCGCCGCGCGCGGGCGACGTGGTCCCCGCCGCGCACGCCGAGCCTGCGGCCGCGCCCGCCGGCGGCGCGCCCCGCCCCTCGCTCCTGCTTACGGGCACGATCGGCGACGCGCCCGTCACGATCGAGAAGCCGATCCGGTGGGCGAGCGGCGAGGAGGCGCGGAACCCGCTCGTCCCGCGGCTCTGGGCCAGGGCGAAGATCGCCGATCTCGAGCGCGCAGGGGATCCCGCCGCCGAGAAGGAGGCGCTCCGCCTCTCGAAGGACCACCACGTGATGGCGCGCGGCACCGCGCTGCTCGTGCTCGAGAACGATCGGATGTTCGCGGAGTTCGGCATCCCCCGCACCGGGCGGCCCGGCGCCCCGGCGGCGAACGCCGCGCCGGCCGCGCCGCGCGCTCCGGCCCTGGCCGGGCCCGCCTCGCCGCCGGCCGCGGAGTTCGGCATGCTGGGCCTGCTCGATCAGGGCGCGGCCGCGCCCTGGGGTCGCGACGGCTCGCTGGGCGCCGATCCTCCGAGCGCCAAGGGGGGCATGTGGGGCCATGATATCGGCGATTCATTCGGCGCCGGCGGGCTCGGCCTCACCGGGATCGGCGAGGGCGGCGGCGGTCGCGGCGAGGGGATCGGCCTCGGCAGCATCGGCACGATCGGCCGCGCCGCCGGCGTGGGCACCGGCCAGGGCTTCGGCTCCGGGAAGGGCCGGCTCGGGGGCTCGCACCGTACGAATCCCCCGAAGGTCAGAATGGGCGCCTCGAGCGTCAGCGGCCGGCTCCCGCCGGAGGTCATCCAGCGCATCGTGCGGCAGAATTTCGGGCGCTTCCGCCTCTGCTACGAGCGGGGCCTCGCGAACAACCCGAACCTCCAGGGCCGCGTCGCCGTGCGCTTCGTGATCGGCCGCGACGGCGAGGTGAGCAACGTGGGCAACGGCGGCAGCGACATGCCCGACGGCGGCGTCGTCTCGTGCGTCGTGGGCGCGTTCCAGGGGCTCAGGTTCCCGCAGCCCGAGGGCGGCATCGTCACCGTGACCTACCCGATCCTGTTCTCGCCTTCCGATTCGAGCTGGCCGTCCGCGCCCGCTTCGCGGCCGAGCTGGTCGCCGCCGCGGCCGTTCGGCTTCGGCGTGCCCGTGGCGCCGAGCGCGATCCACCGCGCGCCGCCCGCCGCGCCCGCCGACGATCCCGCGCTCGACAGGCTCCGCGCCGCCGCCGCCGCGCCGGACGCGACCCGCAAGAAGCACGAGTCGCTCGTCCGCAAGCTGCTCGTCGCCGGCCGCGTCGACGAGGCGCTCGCCGCCGCGACCCGCTTCGCCGAGCTCGACCCCGATCTCGACGCCGCCCGCGAGCTCCTCGCGTTCGCGGCGGCCGCGAGCGGCCAGGCCGACGCCGCGCTCGCCGCCGTCGACGCCCTCTCCGAGACCGGCGCGCGCGACGCCTCCCGCCACGCCCGCGCCGCCCGCGCCTTCGAGGCCGCCGGCGACGAGCGCCGCGCCTGCGCCCACTGGCGCTCCCTCGCCGATCTCGCGCCGCGCGACGAGGCGGCCCTCTATCAATCCCTCCGCTGCCGCGCCCGGGTCCTCGGCGATCGCGACGCAGCGCAGAGCGAGGCCCGGTCCGCCCCGCAGACCCCGTCGATCGTGAACCTCGCCGCCGCCCTCCAGGCCGGCGCCGCGCCCGCGTTCGATCCGACCACCGCCCCCGCCGGCCAGCTCGAGGCGAAGGTCGCCTGCGCCGCCGAGGGCGACGCTTGCCCCTCCATTGCGATCATCGGCCCCACCGGCAACGTGGTGTCCCCCTGGACCCCCGGTGCCTCCCGCGCCGACGGCCGCTCCATTGCGTTGTCCGGCCTCTCGAACGGCACTTACCGCGTCGTCATCTCCCGCGCCGACCCCGCGGTCCGCGCCGAGGTCGAGCTCCGCGCCCTCGGCGCGAAGAAGACTTTCCCCGTGGATCGTGCCGGCGCGTACACCCTGGCCATGACCACGGTGAGCGGCGTCGATTGAGGGGGGCGGGCCGCGCTGCTCCCGCTGGCGCTCCGGGCGCCGAGCGGAGATCATCTCGCCCCGCATGAAGATCGATCGCATCGTGCTCCAGGAGCTCAGGCGGGTGGGGCGCCGCCTCGAGGTCCTGAACGGCGCCAAGCTCCTCGAGGGGATCGCCTGGCCTCGCGCCGTCGAGGAGCGCTTCTTCGCCGGCGGCGAGGACCGCATCCCGGACGTCACCTACGACCTCGATCGCGACGCCCTGCGCGCCCGCGCCGACGAGCTCCGCGCCCTCGATCGCTCGATCGACGGCGACGCCCCGGCGCTCGACTGGCTCCGCGCCCTGGTCCGCTCGCGGGCCGAGGGCGTCGAGCTCCTCATCGCGGCCGGCACGCGCGACTTCCACGCCCGCTCCGTCGACCTCTATGGCAGCGCGCGCACCCGCTTCTTCGGCGGCCCGGCCACGAACCTCGACCTCGCCGAGCACCTCTCCGATCGCATGCGCGTGCGCGGCTGGGACGAGGCCCGCGATCCGGCCGCCGCGCCCCTCGACGCGGCGGCGCTCCGCGACCTCCTGGCCGCCCGCGCGGCCGCCCGCCGCCCGCGCATGGAGATCGGCGTGGAGCTCGACGACCGCATCAATGCCAAGGTGGTCGCCGGGATGACCCGGGTGCGCGTGCGCCCCGACGCCACCTTCGCCCCCTGGGAGGCCGAGGGCCTGTGGCACCATGAAATCGAGACGCACGCGCTCACCGCGTGTAATGGCGCCGCCCAGCCGCGCGCCCCCTTCCTCCGCTCCGGCGGCCCCCGCGCCACGCGCACCCAGGAGGGCCTGGCCCTCTTCTCGGAGCTCTACACGAGGTCGCTCTCGATCCAGCGCCTCACGCGCCTCGCCGAGCGCGTCCGCCTCGTCGACATGGCCGAGCAGGGCGCGAGCTTCCTCGACCTCTATCGATACCTCCTCGAGCGGGGCGCCGAGCGGCGCGACGCGTACCTCGACGCCCAGCGGATCTGCCGCGGCGGCCTCCCGGAGGGCGGCGCGCCCTTCACCAAGGACGCGACCTACCTCGCCGGCCTGCTCGAGGTTTACGCCTTCCTCTCCGCCGTGATCCGCGGCGGCTTCCGCGACGAGGTCGAGCTCGTCGTGTGCGGCCGGGTCGCGCTCGACGACGTCGCCGTGCTCGCCGATCTCCGCGCGGCCGGCGTGCTCAAGCGGCCACGCTACCTGCCCGCCTGGCTGCTCGAATGGCAGACCCTCCTGCCCTATTTCGCGTTCACGTCCTTCATGGATGGAATCGATCTCGCCCCCGTGGAGCGCCATTTCCGCGATCTGATCCTCGTCGCCGAGGCGGCGCGCCCCGCGGGCCGCGAGGGCCGCCGGCGCGCCTCCAGCTAGCGCCGGAGGGCCGGCGTCCGGCCGAGATCACTGGCCGGGCGGGGTGGCGAACTGGCCGGGGAAGGGGTTCGCGTCGCGGCGGCGCATCACCTGATCCGGGGTCCAGGGGAAGGTGCCGCGCTCGTGGAACAGGGCCACGCCGATGACGCCGACGTTGCGGGTCTCGCCGTGCTTCTGGTTCGCGTAGGAGCCGCGGACCGAGCCGAACCGGAACGCCGCGACCGTGTCCATGCTCTGCCGGAAGCCGTCGATCTCCACCTGATCGTGCGGGTCGAGCACGTAGCCGCGCTTCGCGAACGCGGCCGGCTGCCCGTCCATCACGTCGAGCCCGTCGACCGAGACGACGCACTCGATCCGGTTCGGCGTGAGGTTCTGCAGCACGATGCTGTACCGCTGCCCCGCCTCGCCGATCACGAAGCTCCTCTCGCCGGCGACGAACCCGCTCAGGAAGCCCCCGCCCTCGCCGCGCAGGCCGAGCGCCACGGCGCCGCCCGCGAGCGTGAACGCCTGGGGCGCGGTCCTGCGGAAGCCGAAGCTCTGGGCCATCGCGCGCGCGCCGTCCTCGTCGTTATAGAACAGGCTCGCCATTCCGAAGGGGCTGTCCGGCGTCGCGCGCAGGAATGACACCGTCGAGATCGACGACATCCGCGTCTCGCCCCACTGCGTGCCGAGCCCCGGCCGGTCGAACGGCTCGGGCGCGGCGCTCGGGGCCTCGGCGGATCGCGCGGCGTCGCCGTCGAACATGCCCGGCTGCGACGCCGGCGCCGGGTGGCCGTACCCCGCGGGCGCCGGCTGGCCGTAGCCCTGCGCCTCGCCCGCATCGTACGCGGGCGCGCTCGCCCCCGACTTCATCGACGCGCCGCCGCACCCCACCGCGCCCGAAAGGAGCGCCATCGCCGCCGCCGCCATCCCGATCCAACGCGTCCGGTTCATCTGTCCCTCCAGTCCGCCTCGCGGAGCCGCAGGGGAGAACGGCGCGCTCGGCGGGGCCTTACACCCCGCCGGCGCCGGATCAGCCCTCGGCTATGGACACCGCTCCGCGCGCTCCGTCGACCGTGATCACCTGCCCGGTCGCGATCCGCTCCGTCGCGCGCGGCACGCCGACGACGGCCGGGATGCCGACCTCGCGGGCCACCACCGCGCCGTGCGACATCGAGCCGCCCATTTCCATCACCAGGCCGCCGGCGGTCAGGAACAGCGGAGTCCAGCCCGGATCGGTCGACGGGGCGACAAGGATCTCTCCCGGCTCGAGCCGCGCGCCGATGGGATCCAGCACCACGCGCGCGCGGCCTGTCACCCTGCCGGCCGACGCGGGCGTGCCCGTGATCGCCCCGCCCGCCGCCCCGGCGCCGCCGCCGGCCGCCTCCACGTCGGTCCCGTCGTTGAGGAGGAGCCGCGGCTGGCGCCGCCGCCCGAGCTCGCGCGTGTACGCCGCGCGCCGCGCCGCCGCGAGCGGGCGCAGGTCCTCGCCGCGGAGCCCGGCGCGGATCTCGGCCACGTGGAGCATGGCCACGTCCTCGGCCGCGGCGATCCGCCCGGCCGCCGCGAGCTCGACGCCGATCTCGAGCAGCATCGACCGCGCGCGCGCGAGCACCCTCACGATGTGGAGCTTCGGCGCCTCCCGGAGGCCCGCGAGCTGCCGCACCCGCCGGAGCGCGAGCCCGGCCGCGGCGCCGCGCAGGGCGCCCGCGCGCCGCGCCCGCGCGGAGAGCGCGAGGACCGCCGCGTCGGCCTCCCGCGCGCCGCGCTCGAACGCCTCGTCCGGCGCGATCGCGCCGTCCTCGATCACCATGTAATTGGCGAGGCTCCCGAGGAGGTGCGCCGGATCCTCGCCCCATCGCGAAAGCCCCGCGTCGATCTCCGCGACCCCGCGCGCGCCGTGCCGCGCGAGGAATGCTCCCAGCCCCTCCTGCAATGGCGCCGGCAGCGCGCCGCGGCGATAGCGCGCCGACAGCTCCGCGGGCGGCGCCTCCAGCACGAGCCGCCGGACCTCGGCGTCCTCCTTCAGCCTCGCCGCGAGCCGGAAGAGGTCGAGGTCCATCTCGGTGGTCGGGTTGTGCGGCAGGGCGCGGAGGATCTCGTCCACCTCCCCGCGCGTCGCCAGATCGCCGAGCAGGGCGCGCGACGCGGAGAGGCAGAGCATGCCGGCCGCGAACGTCGGCGCGCAGGTCAGGAACACCCGCGGCGGGCCCTCGCGCAGGAGCCGCAGGGTCGCGTCGAGCAGCGCCTCGCCGCGCGCGCCGGGCGGCGCCTCGCCCGCCGCGAGGGCCTCCTCCCCTGCGCGCTCGCACCGGGCCGGGGCGTCCTCGGGCCGGAGCAGCGCCTTCGCGATGGTCACGGGCGCCCTCGTCCGCGCCATCACCCCGAGCACCGCGCGCCCGAGCCGCCATTTCGATACCGGCCGCGGCGCGAGCCGCGGGTCCTCGAGCAGCGTGCCCAGCGCCGCCGCGCTCCGCGCCTCCATGCGCGGGAACACGAACCGGAGCACGCGCCGCCCGATGTCGCTCCGCACGAAGGGAGTGAGCTCGATGAGGAGCCGCCCTGCCGCCTCGTCGAGCAGCGGCGGCCCCTTCGACGCGTCCTCGGGCGGATACCCGCTCACCGCCGCGACGCTGCCCACGAACCGCCGCAGGAGCTCCGATCCGAGCGGTGTCAGCGGCCGCAGCACGCCCTGCGCGACGTTGAAATTCAGGTAGGCGCGGAGCTCCACGTCGGCGGGCGGCGCCGCCTCCGGCAGCGGGAACAGCGTCGTGATCGGCCGCGCCTGCAGCAGCCAGAGGGTCCTCTCCCCGTCGAACGCCCACTCGACGTCCTGCGGGGCGCCGTAATGGCGCTCCACCCGCTCGCCGAGCCGCGCCAGCGAGAGCACCTCCTCGTCCGAGAGGCACGCGGCCCCGCTCGCGTCCTCCCGCTCGACCCGCCGCGTCCCGCCGCCCTCCGTCATCTCGACGGCGACCCGCTTGTCGCCGATCCTGCGCGCGACGACCGCGCCGGATCGCGCGTCGACCTCGAAATGGTCCGGGTTCACTGCCCCGGAGACCACGGCCTCCCCGAGCCCCGGGCTCGCGTCGATCACCGCGCGCCCCCGCGTCCCCGTCAATGGGTTCGCGGTGAAGAGCACCCCCGCGACCGCCGCGTCCGTCATTCGCTGCACCACGACCGCGAGCTCCACCGACCGCGGATCGATCCTCTCCCGTGCCCGGTAGGCCACTGCCCGATCGGTCCACAGGGACGCCCAGCAGCGCCGCACGGCCTCGAGGAGGCCCTCCTGCCCGCGCACGCCGAGGTACGTGTCCTGCTGCCCCGCGAAGCTCGCGTCCGGCAGGTCCTCCGCGGTCGCCGACGACCGCACGGCCACCGGCCCTCCGCCGAGCGCCTGGTAGGCCGCGGCGATGGCCCGCGCCGCAGGCTCCGGGATGGGCGCCTCGAGCATCGCCGCGCGCGCGCGCGCAGCCAGCCCCTCCAGCCGCGCGACCTCCGACGCCGGCACCCCGACGAGCTCCCGGACCACCTCCCCGACGGCGCTCCCCTGCGCCGCCAGCGAATAGGCCGCGGTCGTCACGCAGAAGCCCGCCGGCACGGGGAACCCCGCCCGGATCAGCTCGCCCAGGTTCGCGGCCTTCCCGCCCGCGACGGCGATCCGCGTCCGATCCAGCGATTCGAGCGGCGCCACGAGCGCGCCCGCGTCGATCCTCCCCGCCGCCCTCTCGCCGGTCCTCTCCGCCAGAGCCGCGTCGATGCTCATCGCTCCTCCTCCTTTGCCTTCCTCCGCCTCGCGGCCTCCGCGAGCAGGGACATCCCGCGCGCGACCGTCGCGCGCTCGTCGGGCTCGAGCCACTCCATGAGCTCGAGCTGCGCCCCGGCGCGCCGGTCGAGCAGCGCCGCGAGCACGGCCTTGCCCCGCTCACCCAGCGCGACCCGCCGCGCGCGCCTGTCGTTCGGGTCCTCCCACCGCCGGACCAGCCGCCGCTTCACGAGGTTGTCGAGCAGCCTGCTCGCCGCCGAGATCGATCGGCCGAGCTGCTCCGCGACCTCCTTGATCGTCCGCTCCGTCCCGTCCTCGAGCAGCATGAGCGCCCCGAGCTGGACGAGCGTGAGGTCGCTCTGGCCGAGCTCCGTGGCCGCGCCGATCAGGAAGTCGCGCGCCATCGCGCTCCGCGCCGTCCGGAGGCTCTCGGCCAGCTCCCGCCGCTCCCGCCGAGTTGCTTGCATAGATGCAACTATTGTGGATGCGCAAGCAAAAGTCCAGGCCCGTCCGCTCGCCCGGGGACCGGTTCAGGAGAGCCCGCCGGGCCTGCGCTTCTCAGGTCTCGCCAGGGATCCTCGAGAGAAATTCACAGGGAGGCGGGGAGGCGGGGAGAAGAGAGAGAAGAGAGAAAATTCTCGAGTCTTTTCTCTCCTCCCCGTCTCCCCGCCTCCCTCTGATCCCTCTCTCCTCTCTGCTCCGAGATCCCTCGGCGAGACGGCGGACGTGCAGGACAGCCGGGGGGCGGCGCGCGCAGGGGGCACCTCAGGGATCGAGCACCAGGGCGCCGAACGCCTCGGGGACGTGGAAGTTGGGCTTCGACGTGCGGGGCGGGCTCCAGGCGAGGTAGTGGCGCGGCGAGCGGCCTTCCATGCGGAAGAGGCCCATGGGCAGGCGGGCGCCGGCCGAGAGGCCCTTCACGATCTCGGGCGCCGTCAGCGCGACCTCGATCGTCGCCTCGCGCGCGCCGGCGCGCTGGGTCGCTCCGATGCGCGCGCCGCTCGACCAGGTGGTCGAGTACTTCTTCTTCTCGAGGTCGACGCCGAGGTCGAAGAAATGGCCGAACGGGCCGATCTCGATCTCGTAATAATGCTTTGGGGCCGCCGGATCCGGTGTGAGGAAGATCTCGACGCAGTCCTCGTCGTAGAGCTTCTGGCGCTCCACGGCCGTGGGCTTCGAGCGATCGGTGAAGAGGCCCGCGCCGGACACATCGAAGAGGGCGTAGAGCGCGTCCTTCGCCCAGAGGAAGCGGACGCTCGTCTTGATGCCCGACGGCTGGCCGGCGTAATCGGTCTCCCACGAGGCGACCGCCGCGCGCGCCCAGGCCGCGTCGTCGCCGCGGCCGTCGATATTGATCGTATCGGCGCCGAGCGAGGCGGCGCGCGCGACGGGGTTCGGGGCGGAGGGCGCCGAAGGCGACCCGGAGCCCCGAGTGTCAACGG
>CAYQYG010000028.1:0-7705 GCA_964421485.1 uncultured Polyangiaceae bacterium
CGTCGCTCGCGGGGCTCTCCGTGCGCGTCGGCGATCAGCCGCCGGTGCCGCTCTCGTTCTTCTTCGGGCTGGCGAGCGCGAGCGACGGCGCGGAGGACGCGGCGTGGGCCCCGCTCCGGAGCGCCGTCCACGCCGTGGATCCGGCGCGCGGGATGCTCTTCGGGCGGCTGCCCATTCCGCTCCGGCGAGGCGAGGAGCTGAGGCTCCTGGCCGGCCCCGGCGCCGCGCCGGGGCTCGAGGTCGCCTGGGCGGCGGAGATCGGGGCGCCGCGGCCCGGCGTGCGGATGGTCACGCAGCTCCGCGAGCAGCGCGCGGCCGGCGGCGAGCCGGCGCTGACGCGCTTCGATCATCCGGGCCCGGTGCAGCTCGTGTCCCTCATCGAGGCGATCTCCGGCGGCAAGCCCGGAGATCGCACCTATCTCGAGGGCGACGAGCTGGTCCGCGTCGACGGGATGGCGCACCCCGTCCAGATCGGCACCGGAACCGAGGATTATTTCAATGGTGGATGGTACTTCCGCGGCGCCCACGCCAATCCGCTCTCGGGGCAGCCGCGCTTCGTGGTGCGCGATCCCGGGCAGGACTGGAGCCGGGCGCGCTTCACGCACGCGCTCTACCGGCACCACCTGCCGGATCCCATCGTGGGCCGCGCGGGCGCGCGCTTCGAGATGGAGGCCGGGCCGACGGGCGGCTATGCGCCGCTCACGGTGCGATCGCTCGCGCTCGCGTACGCGTTCGATGCGCCGGTGGAGGTGGGCTCCGAGCGGCAGGGCGCCCAGGGATCGCCGCTGCGCTCGGCGTGGGACGCGGAGCACGGCGCGGCGCCGCGAGGCGTGGAGGAGCGCGCCCACCGCGGCAGGACCGCGCTGCGCTTCGCGTGCCCGCCCGGGCCGCCGCCCGACGGGCTGCTCCTGTCACGGACCTACAGCGCCGAGCGCGGGGGGCAGCGGGCGGAGATCCGCGTGCGCGGCAGGCCCGCGGGGATCTCCTTCGAGGCGGCGCCGAACCGCGCGCGGCGGCTCGCGCAGAGCGCGGCGTGGATCGAGCTCGCGCCCGGCGACTGCGCGGGCGGCGCGATCGAGGTGGAGGTGGACGCCTCGGGATCCCCCGCGCCCTTCAGCGAGATCGCCTACGAGGCCCGGTTCTTCCGGGGCAGCGCGCCGGCGCCGGCGTCCAGCCGGGGGGCGGCCGTCCGCGCGCCCGCGCGCCCCGGCCGGGCCCGCGCGGCGGAGGCCGTCTGGTTCGGGCCTGCCACCGTGACCTTCGAGGTGGAGCTCCCCGGCAATCCCTACGATCCCGACGAGAACGACGTCCGCGTCCGCTTCGTGGGCGACGGCGAGCGCCATTTCGATCGGATCGCGTACCTGGATGAGCGCGGGGGCTGGAAGGCGACGCTGGTCGCGCCGCAGCCCGGGCGCTACCGGGCCGTCCTCCTCCGGAACGGCGCGCCGGTCGCCGCGAGCGCGAGGGAAGGGGACGTCGTCCTGGAGCGGCGCCTGCCCCGGGGGTTCATCCGCGCCGGGCCGGCGCGCCGCAATCGATTCGTCTGGGATGACGGCGAGCCCTATTACCCGGTCGGCATCAACCTCGGCTGGCAGGTGAGCGGGCTGTTGCCGATGGTCGAGCAGATCGAGAAGATGGGTCGCCACGGGATCAACTGGACCCGCGTCTGGGCGAGCGGCTGGGACGGCAAGAACCCCTGGTGGCCGCAGGGAGGCGCGGGCGGGCCGGCGGACCGCCTCTGGGCGCCCGCGCTCGCCCGGTGGGGGGCGGTGGTCGACGCCTGCGAGCGCGCGGGCGTCGCGTTCCAGATGGTGCTGTTCCACCACGGCGCGTTCAGCACGACCGTCGACCCGGACTGGCCCGGGCACCCGTGGAACGCGGCGCGAGGGGGCTTCCTCCGCGATCCGGTCGATTTCTTCACGGACCGCGAGGCCAGGCGGCGCGCGAAGATGTGGCTCCGTCACGCCGTGGCCCGCTTCGCTCATTCGCCGAGCGTGATGGCCTGGGAGCTGTTCAACGAGGTCGAGCTGACCGACGCCGGCCAGAAGGGGCGGTGGGCCGACATCTCGCGGTGGCACGCGGAGATGGCGAGCTATCTCCGATCCATCGACCCCCATGATCACCTGGTGACCACGAGCTCCGTCCTCTCGCGGCGCGAGCTCTGGAGGGCGATGGATTATCTCCAGCCGCACGTCTACGCGGCCGACGTGGCCGGAGCCGTCCGGGGCGCCGCGATGCCGCGGGGCAAGCCGGCCTTCTTCGGGGAGCTCGGCGCCGAGGAACCGGCCGCGGCGAGCGCCAGGGAGGTGCTCCGCGAGGGGCTCTATGCGGGCTTGCTGAGCAATCACGCGGGGACGCCGATGTTCTGGCCCTGGGACACGGTCGAGCGGCAGGATCTCTACAGGGAGCTCCGGATCGCGGCGGAGGTGATCGCGCGGAGCGGGATCGCCGGGCACGCGGCGGCCCGCCCGCGCCTGCTGCGCCTCCCCGGCGGCGGCTCCGCGCGCGCGCTCGGCGAGTCCCGGTGGATGATGATCCGGCTCTCCGCCCGCGAAGCCGGCGGCGCCCGCGTCACCGTGACCGGCCTCGACGACGGCGACTACGATCGGATCGCGATCGATCTGGACACGGGCGAGGTCGCGATCGCCGCGGCGCGGGTGAGGCGCGCCCGCGTGAGGGTGGAGGCGCCATTCCGCGACGCCATCGTGGTCCTCGCGCGCCGGCGCTGACCGCGCCGGATCGCCGCCCCGGGCGCGTTCAGCCTCCTGACCTCAGCGCACCGCCTGCCGCAGCACATTCAGGGTCTTCACCGCCCCGCGCCCGAGCTGCTCCTCCTCCATCCGATCGAGCGCCGCGAAGAGGGTGCGGCGCAAGGGGCGCGGCACGCCGAGGATGCTCAGCGCCGTGCTGAGGTCCTTCGGCGAGAAGACCTTGAAGCTGGGAGTCAAGATCGCGAAGGCGAGCGTGAGCATCCGGACCGCGGTCGAGTCGGTGATCATCACGATGCGCGGCAGGCTCCGGCCCTGCGCGACGACGCGGGCGGCCTGGGTGCGCTGCTCCCTCGTGGGGGCGCCGCCGTCCGTGATCACCAGGCAGGACACGCGGGAGAGGTCCCACTGGACCGCCTCGGCGTACCGGCGGGTCAGCTCGCACCAATCATCCCACTCCACATGCGATGGGGCCTCCGTGGTGTGGAGGGCGAGCAAGAGGTCGGTCTCGGGGCGCTCGAGCACGCCTTGGGCCATCGATCGGCCGGGCCGGAACATGGGGGCCAGCATACCATCGCGGCGGCAGGGCGCAGGCAGGAACGACCGCGAGCCGCGGCGCGTGGTGCGGGGGCGAGTCGCCGGGACGCCTCGCCGGAGCGGTGCTCATCCGCGCGCTACGGGCTCATCCGCGTCGTTGGCTCGCTGCGACGTACATTTGTACGCCTCACTCGCCTGCCCAGCGGCTGAGCCCGTATCACACGCGGCTGAGCACCGCTCTAGAATGCGTTGAATCCGGTGAGCGCGTTGCCGAGGATGAGCGTGTGGACCTCGTCGGTCCCCTCGTAGGTGTAGACGCTCTCCAGGTTCAGCATGTGGCGGATGACCGGGTATTCGAGGAGGATCCCGTTCCCGCCGAGGATGCCGCGGGCGGCGCGGGCGATCTTGAGGGCCCAGGCGACGTTGTTCTTCTTGCAGAGGGAGACCTGCACGGGGGAGATGCCGCCGGCGTCCTTCATGCGCGCGAAATGGAGCGCGAGGAGCTGGCCCTTGGCGATCTCGGTGGCCATCTCGACGAGCTGGGCCTGGATGAGCTGCTTCGAGGCGATGGGGCGGCTGAACTGGACGCGCTCGCGCGCGTAGGAGAGGGCGGCGTCGAAGCAGGCGCGCGCGGCGCCGAGCGCGCCCCAGGAGATGCCGAAGCGGGCCTGCGAGAGGCAGCTCAGCGGGCCCTTGAGGCCGACGACGCCGGGGAGGACGTTGGCCTCGGGGACGCGGACCTCGTTCAGCACGATCTCGCCGGTGGGGCTGGCGCGGAGGCTCATCTTGCCGTGCACGATGGGGGTCTCGAAGCCGTTCATGCCGCGCTCGACGACGAAGCCGCGGATGCTCTCGGGGCCGCCGTCGCCGACTTTGGCCCAGACGACGGCGAGGTCGGCGATGGGGGCGCTGGTGATCCACATCTTGGTGCCGGTGAGGACGTAGTCGCTGCCGTCCTTGCGGGCGCGGGTCTTCATGGAGCCCGGGTCGGAGCCGCTGTCAGGCTCGGTGAGGCCGAAGCAGCCGATGATCTCGGCCTGGGCCATGGGGGGGAGCCACCGCTGCTTCTGCTCCTCGGAGCCGTACTTCCAGATGGGGAACATGGCGAGGGAGCCCTGGACGCTGACGAAGCTCCTGAGGCCGCTGTCGCCGTACTCGAGCTCCTGGAGGGCGAGGCCGTAGGCGACCGAGCCCATGCCGGCGCAGCCGTAGCCGGTGAGGGAGCCGCCGAGGAGGCCCATGGCGGCGATCTCGGGGATGATGTCGGTCGCGAACTCCTCCTCGGCGAAGAGCTCCGCGGCGCGTGGAAGGTAGCGCTCCTTGACGAAGCGCCGGACGGTGTCGCGGATCATCCGCTCCTCGTCGGAGAGCAGCGGATCGATCGCCATGAGCTTGTCGAGCGAGAGGGGCTCCTCGTGCGTGGGCATGCGCGCCGTGTAGCGCGGCTCGCTCCCGCCTGGAAGGGGGCAGGGCCAAGGCGACGCCCCCTCCCCGGCGCCCGGCCCTGCCGGGTCAGGGGTGGATGTAGACCAGGGTCCCTTTCTTCAGAGAAAGGGCGGCGTGCCAGGCGGGGGGGACCTCGGGGGTGGTCCAGGCGAAGAGCCAGGCGGCGTCGATGGGGGCGAGGTTGACGCAGCCGTGGCTGCGCGGGGTGCCGAAGTCGTCGTGCCAGTAGGCGGCGTGCAGCGCGAAGCCCTCGGTGAAGTACTGGACGAAGGGGACGTCGCGGAAGTCGAACTGGTCGTCGTCGTCGCCATCCATGGTGACGGTGACGTGCTTGGTGTGGATCAGGAACGCGCCCTGGATGGTGGAGTGCGTCTTCTTAGGATCGCCGAGGCCGTCGGCGCCGGTCGAGACGAGGGTGACGTAGACGGGGCGCGTGCCCTCGTAGGCGACGAGGCTCTGGCGGAGGATCGAGACGTCGATCCACTTGCGGCCGGTCGTGGCCCACGCAGGCGGGGTGCGGAGGGGGTCGACGCGGACGACGTCGTCGGCGCGGAGGAGGGTGCCGTCGCGGGCCTCGAGGTACTCGGCGCCGGAGATGCGGAGCGGCTCGGCGGCGACGGCGACGGCCTCGCGGAAGGCGAGCGGGGCGCCGCGGGTGAGGCCGCGCCGCGCGCCCGGGCCCGCGTCGCCCGGCACGAGGCGGGCGGCGTGGCGGCGGCGGACGAACGCGACGGGGAGGGAGGCGCCGGCGTCGAGCTTCAGGCCGGAGAAGGTGCTGGGGCGGACGACGCGGGTGCGGTCGATCGGGAGGACGGCGAGCTCGGTGGTGAGGCCGAAGCGGCGGCCTTCGTGATCGAAGGTCGAGAGGAGCGCGAAGCCGGAGCGGACGCGGGCGCGGCCGAGCAGGACGGCGGACTCGTCGCGCGGGGCGCCGCCGAGCGCGGGCGCGGGGCGGTCGTAGAGCAGGGCGCCCGGGGTGGGATCGGGCGGCGGGGGGGCGAAGAAGTCGGGCTCGCGCGCGATCGCGGCGGCCTTGCGGAGGTGGCCCGCGAGGTCGGGCTCGGCGTCGCGCTGCTGCGCGGCGTCCGGGAGGCGCGCGTAGAGCGGCGGGGTGGGGAAGCGCGACATGACATACGTGTACGGGAGGCCGCGGTCGCGCACGGGCCGGCGCGCGGAGGCCTCGACGGCGGGCGCGTGGACGTCGAGCGTGGCGGTCGGGCCGACGCAGACGTAGCCGCGCGGCTCGATGCGGTACCAGCCGCCGGGGCATCCGGTCCAGCCCGAAGGGTGGGCGCTGCGCCGGGTGATCGCGCCCGCCCGGAGGTAGCCGATACGCCGGCTGCCCCAGCGTGGCTCCGTGAAGATCCAGGTCTCGCGCGCGGTGCTGGCGAGCTCGTCGACCGGGGCCTCGGGGCGGAGGGCGCCGTCAGGCGACCCGGAGCCCCGAATGTCGACCGGCGTCTCGGGGCGGAGGGCGCCGTCAGGTGTGTCGTCCGAGCCGTCGTCGATGAGCTCGGGCGGGAGCGCGGTGAGGGCCGCAGGATCGGCGACCGCGGGCGCGACTCCGGTGCGCGCGGAGGGATCGAGCGCGGCGAGCGAGGTCGGATCGAGCGGCGAGGCGCCGGGATCATCGGCGTCGGGGGCGGCCGCGGATCCGGACACGGAATCGGGGGCGGCCGCGGATCCGGACACGGAATCGGGGGCGGCCGCGGATCCGGTCGCGGGGCGGGAATCGGGAGCGGCGCCGGGGGCGGGCGCGGCGGCGGCCGCGGGCGCGGGCGCGGGGAGCGCCGGGGCGCCGGGGGGAGCGTCGTCGGGGCGGGGGCAGCTCAGGTGGAGCGCGGCCAGCGCCAGGACCGGGAGGAGCAGGGGGCCTTGCGCGCGCATGGTGCGCCGCTATCAGGGCGCGGCGCGGAGGGCCAAGTTCGAGGGCGGCGGCTGGAAAAGACAGGCGCCCGGAGGCGAGGATCGCCGCCGGGCGCCCGGGCGTCCGCGACCCGCGCGGGCGCCGCGTCAGCTTTCGATCACAGGTCGCGCGCGCAGCTCGCGCTGATGTAGTAGCGCCGCGCGCTCGTGCCGTAGCCGGCCCTGTAGTCCGTGGTCTGCTTGTAGGCCGCGGCGAGGAAGCTCCCGCCGTGCATCACGCGGCCGGTCGACGTGTTATCGAGCCGCGAGCAGTTGTTGCAGGGCATGAGCGGCGTGTAGTTGTCGGAGCCGTCGCGGGTCGCCTTGTAGACGTTGCCGGCCAGATCGAGGTGGCCCCACCTCGCGGCGCCGAGCGGGAAGCTACCGACGTCCGTGATGTCGGTGTGCGCGCAGGGGTAGAGGCTCGGGTACGAGGTGATGCAGGAGCCCGCGACCGATCCATCGCCCTGGCAGCACCAGGAGGCCTGCTGCGTGGCCGGGAGCACGTTGATGTCGCTCACGCTCGTGCCGCCCCACGGGTAGATCCGCTGCTCGTCGCCGCCGGCCGCGGCGTAGTTCATCTCGGCCTGCGTCGGGAGACGGCCGCCGTCCCACGCGCAGAACGCGAAGAGCTCGAGCCATGTCGCGCAGACGATCGGCTTCTTCTCCTTCGAGCCCACGGCCGCGCTGTAGGTCGGCCAGCCGTACGGATCGCATACGAGCGCGGTCTTGAGCGCCGCGGTGTCCGCCGCGAGCATGGAGTTCCAGCTGGGATCCCAGCCGCTGTTCGGGATCAGCGGGTGCGCGCCCGCGCCCGCCGCCGGCGGGTTCGCCTGCGTCGGGGCGTTCTGCTCGATGAACGCACGGAACCGGCCGACGGTGATGGGGTACTTGTCGAGCTTGAAGGTGCTCACCGTGGCCGGGTAGCTCGCGTTGTTCAGGCGGTTGAACGTGCCGCCCGGGACCTCGAGGCTCGCGCAGCAGTCGTCGGTGCCGGTCGTGCCGCAGTTGTCGCCCGCGCCGAGCGCGCCGCTCTGGCAGCTCGGGGGCGTGGTGCCGGAGCCGCCCGAGCCGCCCGAGCCGCCCGAGCCACCCGAGCCACCCGAGCC
>CAYQYG010000028.1:7805-36393 GCA_964421485.1 uncultured Polyangiaceae bacterium
CCCGAGCCACCCGAGCCACCCGAGCCGGAGCCGCCCGAGCCGGAGCTGCTGGAGCTGCTGGAGGTGCTGGAGCTGCTGGAGCTGGAACCGCTGGAGCTCGAGCCGCCTGCGCCGCCTGCGCCGCCTGCGCCGCCGTCGCCGCCGGAGCCGGTGGCGTCGTCATAACAGACGACGAGCTTCGGCCGGACGCTCGCGGTGCTGTACTCGCTCGCCTTCAGCGTCGTGCGGTTGGCTGTTTGCTCGAGCAGGAGGCCATGGTTCTCGGCGCCGTTCACCCAGGACTGCACCGCCGCCGTGACGTCGATGGTCCGGTCGCTGTAGTCGCCCGCGGTGAACGTGGCCTCGACGGTCGGGTTCCAGGCGGCGCTGTGCGTGCTCCACGTCGCGGTGCCCTCGGCCCAGGCGGAGGTGATCTTGTGGAACCGGACGACGTCGGCCGTGCTGGATCCGATCCTCACCGTGAGGTTCGCGGACGTGATCGTCGCGTTCGCGGGGACGCCCACGAGGTTGAACTTCAGCATCGCGTACAGGGTCGCGCCCGAGGACGGGTGGATGCCGACGTTCATGTCGGTGCTGGCGCCGAGCGGCGAGGTCGGCATGGACGAGTTGAGGAAGGTGTCCTGCACGTCGGTGCTGGCGATCCCGGCGAGCCCGCGCTGGATCGTGACGCACTGGATCGCGGCGTGCTCCGATTCGCCGATGTCCTCCACGCCGGCGTCCGGCGCGCCGGTGCACGCGGCGACGGCCGAGGCCGCGGCGGCCGTCACGCCGAACAGGAACAGATGCCGGGACGAACTCACGAACGCGTGCCTTCTCATGGTGATCTCCCATCCCTCGCCGCGGCGCGCGAAGCGCCGCGTCACGAGCAGATCCATTCAATGACCGCCGGGGCGCCGCCGCCCTGCGAATCGTGCTCCGAGCCTCCGCCCGCATTCCGTGGGAGCGGCGACGTGCTCCGCGGGCCCGCGGGGCCCCGGATCGCCGCTCGACAAAAACGAATCCATCATAAGTCGGAGCCGCGCGCCCGTCAATCGAATCTCGCTTGAATCTCGTTTGAGTCTCGTTTTTGGGGGGCGCCGGGCGCGAGCCGCGATCTCTCGAATGGAGATGGAACGATAAGCCGCTCATCATCGCGCCGTTCATGGGCGCCTGTCCATCCCGTACTGCGCGGCGGGGGGCCTTTTGCGGGTGTGTGGGCCCGGAAACGGGCCGCTTCGGGCGTGGAGGGCGTGGGCGCGCGGGGGCGGAGCCGGCCAAGTCCGCGATTTCATTCGTGGTGGCCGGCGCCTCCGGGCGGGCCGGGCCGGGTCCTGGTCAGCGGGTCGGCCGCGCCCACGCCGGCGCGACGAGGCGGCGCTTGCCGCCGTCCGTCGTCCTCGTCCGCGCGCGCGCGCCGGGCTCGTCGAGGCCCTCGCGGTCCCAGAGCTTGCAGGTGACGGGGCGGTGGCGCTGGTCGAGGCCCTCGCAGTAGTTCGTGTAGGTGCAGCGCCGGACCTCGGCGCCGCGGCCGAGGCGGAGCTTCAGGAACCAGTCGGGATCGGCGAGCGTCTGGCGGGCCGCGCCGATGAGATCGGCGTCGCCGCGGCGGAGGATGGCCTCGGCCTCGGCGAAGGTCGAGATGCCGCCGGCGACCACGATGGGGGTCTCGAGGCCGGCCTCGCGCACCGCGCGGCGGATGAGCGCCTGCTTGGGGACCTGGCGCGCGTAGGGGCCGCGCGCGTCGGAGACGGCGGTGGGCATGCACTCGTAGCCGCTCGGGCCGGTGTAGGGGTACGCGGCCTCGCCGACCCTCGGCTGCTTCGCGTCCTCGAACTTGCCGCCGGTCGAGAGCGAGAGGAAGTCCATGCCGGCGCGCGCGAATTCGACGCCGAAGCAGGCGGCGTCCTCGACGCGGTTGCCGCCCTCGATGATGTCGTCGCAGAGGAAGCGGCAGCCGACGGGGTAGGCCGCGCCGACGCGCTCGCGCACGCGGGCGTAGACCTCGAGCGGGAGGCGGGCGCGGTGCGCGCGGGGGCCGCCGTAGCCGTCGTCGCGCGTGTTCAGCGCCGAGAGGAACGAGGCCATCGTGTAGGCGTGGGCGTAATGGAGCTCCACGCCGTCGAAGCCGGCGGCCCGGGCGCGGGCGGCGGCGCCGGCGAACAGGTCGGGCAGGACGCGCGGGAGGTCGCGGACGTGGGGGAGGTGCACGTCGGTGACGCGCTCGCGCGCGCCGTAGCGGAGCGCCTCGAGCTCGCGCGGCTCGAGGACGTCCGCGAGCGCGCGGTCGTCCATCGCGAGCAGCGCGCCGCGCACGTCGGGCTCGGGCGCGTCGAGGAGGCGCGCGTCGCCGAGGCGCTCGGAGAGGCGGGCGCGGTGCGCGGGCGTGATCGCGAGGAAGTCGGAGAGGAAGCGCGCGCGCTCGGGGCGGCGGCGGACGCGCAGGAAGTCGATGAGCTGGATGAAGAGGCGGGTCCTGCCACCGCTGCGGGCGCGGACGATGTCGGTGAGGCGGCGGAGGCCGGGGAGGAAGCGGTCGTGGCCGATGCGGAGCAGGGGGCCGCTCGGCACGTCGCGGATGCCGGTGGCCTCGACGACGAGCACGCCGGGCTGGCCGTCGGCGAAGCGGCCGTACCAGTCGAGGACGTCCTCGGTGACGAAGCCCTCCTCGGTGGCGCGCCAGGGGACCATGGCCGGCACCCAGGTGCGCGCCTCGATCTCGAGGCCCGCGGCGAGGCGGAGCGGCGAGAAGAGGAGGGAGCGCGCGGCCTCCTCGGCGGTCGGGGCGCGCTCCTCGGGGAGCGGGTGGCGGATCCGCTCGGGCGGCCGCCACACGTTACGGGCGCTCCTCGGCGGCGGCGCGATCGAGGAGGCCCTTCGCGATGATGAGCTTCTGGATCTCGGTCGTGCCCTCGTAGATGCGGAGGGGCCGGATCTCGCGGTAGAGGCGCTCGACCTCGGCGCCCAGGGCGACGCCCGCGCCGCCGTGGAGCTGCACGGCGTGATCGATGATGCGCTGCGCGGCCTCGGTGGCGAACATCTTCGCCATCGCGGCCTCGGTCGAGACGCGGCCCGCGCCGGTGTCGCGGCGGTGCGCGGCGCGCGCGACGAGCAGGCGCGCGGCGTCGAGATCGGTCGCCATCTCGGCGAGGTAGGCGCGCACGAGCTGCTGATCCGCGAGCGGGGCATTGAACTGGCGGCGGCGCCGGACGTGCGCGATGGTGTCGCGGAGCGCGCGCGAGGCCATGCCGTTCGCGGCTGCGCCGACGGAGATCCGGAACGCGTCGAGCGTCTCCATCGCGAGCCGGAAGCCGCCGCCGATCTCGCCGAGCAGCGCGCCCTCCGGGACGCGGCAGCCCTCGAGGCGGAGCTCGCCGATCGGGTGCGGGATCGACATCGGCAGCGGCAGGGCGGTGAGGCCGGGCGCGCCGCGCTCGACGAGGAATGCGGTGATGCCCTTCCTGCCGGCCTCGGGGATCGCGTTGGCGAAGACGACGTAATGGTCCGCGATCGGGACGTTGGAGATGAGCGTCTTGTCGCCGTCGAGGATGAAGCCGCCGTCGCCCCGGCGGGCGCGGGCGCGGAGCGAGGCGACGTCGCTGCCCGCCTCGGGCTCGGTGAGCGCGAAGGCGCCGATGCGGCGGCCGGCGATCACGTCGGGCAGGAGGGCGCGGCGCTGCGCGTCGCTGCCGGCGAGCGCGATGGGGTACGAGCCGAGGCCCTGCACCGCGAAGATCGCGTCGGCGAGCGGGGAGACCTGGCCGAGCGCCTCGCGGATGAGCACGAGCGCGCGGACGTCGACGTACGTCGGATCCGCGGGGCGGCCCGCGGCGGCGCCGCCGAGCGCCTCGGGCACGAGGTGCGCGTAGAGGCCGAGCTCGCCCATCTCGCGGGCCGAACGCGACGCGTCGTGCAGGCCGGAGAGGGGCGCGAGCCCCTCGGGCGTGAGCCGCGCCGCGAGCGCGGCGTGTCGGTCCTCGAAGAAGATGGGCAGGTCGGTCGAGGACAGGGAGAGCGCGCTCACGGGCGGACCGTGCTCGGCGCGGGGGCCGCGGCGTCGGCGGGTCGGTCCGGGGCCGGCTCGTCGCAGATCTCGGCGCCCTCGAAGCGGGGCGGGCGCCGCGCCTTGTTGGCCTCGTAGGCCTCGCGGAAATCGGGGTGGGCCATGCAGATCGCCTGCGCCTGGGCCTCGGCCTCGATCGCGGCGGCGAGCGTCATGCCGCGCTCGCTCGCCATCATCTGCTTGGTCATCGTGTGCGCGAACGCCGGGCCGCGGGCGAGCCGGTCGGCCCACGCGCGCGCGGTCGAGACGACCTCGGCGTCGGGCACGACGCGGTTCACGAGGCCGATCCGGAGGGCCTCGGCGGCGCCGATCAGGTCGCCGAAGAAGAGCAGCTCCGCGGCGCGGCCGTGGCCGATCAGCCGGGGCAGGAGGTACGAGGCGCCCATGTCCGCGCCCGAGAGGCCGACGCGCGGGAAGATGTACCCGAAGCGCGCGCCCTCGCCGGCGACGCGGAGGTCGCAGGCCGAGGCGATGACCGCGCCCGCGCCGACCGCCACGCCGTTCACCGCGGCGATCACGGGGCGGCGCAGCTCGCAGATGCTCTGGATCAGGGCGCCCGTGACGCGGGTGAACTCGAGCAGGCCGCGCGCGTCCTTCGCGAAGAGCTCGGCGATGATGCCCTCCACGTCGCCGCCCGAGCAGAAGCCGCGGCCCTTGCCGCTGATGACGACCGCGCGGGCGGCGCTCCGCTCGAGCGATCGGAACGTGGACGCGAGCTCGCCGTAGACCTCGAAGGTGAGCGCGTTGAGGCGCTCGGGGCGGTTCAGGGTGATCATCGCGACGCCGCGGCTGATCTCGAGCTCGAATGTGCTGGGGTTGAGGGTCATCCTGTCATCTCGGGGGCTGTGCGCGGAGCGGCGCGGTTCAGATCTTGGGGCGGGGGCGGCGCGACGGGGCGCGGGCGGTGCGCTCCGCGCGGGCGCGAGGGGCGACGGCGCGCGCGGCGACGGGGGCGGCCTCGGGGACGCGGAGCGTCGCGCGGATCTTGTCGAGCAGGCGGGTGAGCGTGGTGAGCTCCGCCGGCGTGAGGCCGGAGAAGACCTTGGCGATGCGCGCGGCGTGGCGGCGCTCCGCGTCGCGGAAGGCGCGCTGGCCCTTGGGCGTGAGGTGGACGCGCCAGGCGCGGCGGTCGGTGGGATCCGCGCGGCGCTCGACCAGGCCGTCGCGCGCGGCGCGGTCGACGAGGCCGGTGAGGTTGCCGGCCGTGACGAGCATGCTGCGCGAGAGCGAGGCGAGCGTCTGGCCGTCGGTGCGGACGAGGTTCGCGAGCAGGTCGAAGCGCGGCAGGGTGACCTCGTGCTCGAGGTCCTCGCGGATGGCGGAGAGCGCGCGCTTGTGCACGGCGAGGATGCGCACCCAGGCGCGGACCGAGGCCTGCTCCGCGCGCGCGCCCCCCGGCGGCGCGGGCAGGGCGACCGGCCGGCGCGCGGGCGCCCCGCGCCTCACGTCGCGGCCTCGTCGCCGTCGTCGAGCGCCGCGACGGCCTCGATCTCGACGAGCGCGCCGGGCTCGACGAGGCCCGCGACGCCGACGAGCGCCATCGCCGGGTAGTGCCGGCCGAAGCGCGCCCGCCACGCCGCGCCGACCTCGCGCAGCGAGCTCTGGTACGCGTCGAGGTCGGTGACGTAGACCGTCATGCGCGCGACGTCCTCCGGCGCGCCGCCCGCCGCGCGGACGATCGCGAGCACGTTGTCGAGCGCCTGCGCGAACTGCCCGGCGAAATCGGGCGAGGGGAACTCCCCGGCCTCGTTCCACCCGACCTGCCCTGCGATGTGCAGCGTCCTGCCGCGGGTGATCATGCCGTTCACGTAGCCCCTGGGCTTGGGCCACCCCTCCGGCTGCACCGCTTCGAGCCTGTGCTTCATGCCATCACCTGTCCGCCGTCGATGGGGATCGCCTGGCCGTGGATGCTGCGCGCCTCGGGGGCGCAGAGCGTCGCGACGACCATGGCGACCTCCTCCGGTTCGATCATCCTGCGCTGCGGCGACATCCCCTCGAGCGCGCGGCGCGCGTCGCCCTCGCCGCGGCCGGTCTTCGCGGCGATCCGCCGGACCGCCTCGTCCGCCATCCTCGTGCTCACCCACCCGGGGCAGACGCAGTTGATGGTCACCTCCGAGCGCGCGATCTCCAGGGCGATCGCGCGGGTCATGCCGACCATGGCGTGCTTGGAGGCGCAGTAGGCGCTCGAGTAGGCGTAGCCCGTGAGGCCCGCGTTGGAGGCGACGTTCACGACGCGGCCGAAGCCGCGGGCGATCATGGGCGGGATGAGCGCGCGGCAGAGCGCGAAGGCGCCCGTCACGTTGACCGCGAGCATCCGGTCCCAGAGCTCGTCCGGCGTGCGCTCGAACGGGGCGCTCCCGGCGACGCCGGCGTTGTTGACGAGCACGTCGACGTGGCCGACGCGCGCGGCGATCTCGGCGAGCCCCGCGGCGACGGCGGCGCGATCGCCGACGTCGAGCCGGACGGGCACGCCGCCGATCAGGGCCGCGACCTCCTCGATCTCGGCCTCGGTCCGGCCGGCGACGGCGACGCGCGCGCCCTCGCGGGCGAGCCGCTCGGCGACGGCCCTGCCGATGCCCCGGCCTCCGCCGGTCACGAGCGCCGTCTTGCCCGCCAGCGACATGCAATGCCTGTAAATGATTCATATGTAAAGCTCAACCGGAAAGCGCGCGCGGGCGCCTCGCGGGCGGCGCGGGCGGGCGGCCTGGATCGACCCATCCCGGCGCGCCGTGCGGGGCGGCCTCGCGGCCGTCGATCCCGGGCGGTCTTTCGGGCAGTATCCGCGCATGCGCTTCCCCTGGACCGCCGCGGCGGCCTCCTGCCTCGCGCTCGGATGCGGCGACGCCACGAGCGTCACGTCGATGTGGACCGTGCCGGCGTCGCTCGACGAGCTCCGCGAGGACCATTTCTTCGACGCGCCGTGGCCGAGCGATCTCCGGCTCGAGGGCGGCGCGGTGCGGCTCGCGGGGTACTATAACCCGCGGCAGATGCCGCTGCTCGCCGAGTACATCGCGGCGATGGACGGCGCGCTCGACGGCTTCTCGCCCGCGGCCGCAGGGTTCCTCCGGTTCTCCGCGCCGCTCGATCCCGAGTCGCTGCCGGAGAGCCCGCTGCTCACGCTCAGCCCGTTCGCGACGGTCCAGCTGATCGACGTCGATCCGAGCTCGCCGGGGCGCGGGGGGCGGCGCCCGGTCACGGTGCTCTGGCGCGAGGCGGCCGGGGTCTACTGGCTGCCGAACACGCTCGCGTTCATGCCGACGCTCGGCTTCCCGCTCCGGCCGCGGACGCGGTACGCGCTCGTGGTGACCGACGCGATCCGCAGCGCCGACGGCGGGCCGGCGCTCGCGAGCGACGAGCTCAGGCAGGCCCTCGGCCTCGACGCGGCCGGGGATCGCACCGCCGCCGCGCGCGACGCGCTCGCGCCCTCGATCGCCGAGATAGAGGCCGCCGGGATCCCGAGGGAGCGGATCGCGCACCTCACCGTGTTCACGACGAGCGATCCGACCGCGGAGCTCTACGCGATCCGCGACCACCTCCACGAGAGCGTCGTCGCGCCGCGGTTCCGGCCGGCGGAGTGGGAGCTCAGGAACGTGGACTCGGGGCGCGTCGAGTACGTGGGCATGTACGGGCCGTCGCCCGACTACCAGTTCGGCAAGATCCCGTATGCGAGCTACGGCGACGGCGGCGGCTTCGTGTTCCAGGACGGCGAGCCCGTGGTCTCGGGGCTCTACGATCTCCGCTTCTCGCTCACCGTGCCGGGCGCGGCCGCCTGCCCGATGCCGGAGGCCGGCTACCCGATCGTGATGTACGCGCACGGGACCGGCGGCGACTACCGGTCCTACGTCTACGACGGCACCGCGAAGGCGCTCGCGGAGAGGTGCATCGCGTCGATGGGGGTCGATCAGATCTTCCACGGGAGGCGCCGCGGCTCGCCGGACGATCCGGCCGAGGTCGACGTGCTCTTCTTCAACTTCCAGAACGTGGTCGCGGCGCGCACGAACACGCGGCAGTCGGCGATCGACGAGATCCAGCGGGCGCGGCTCTTCACGGAGGCGCACGCGACGGTGCCGGCCAAGGTCTCGGTGACGGGGCAGGAGATCCGCTTCGACGGCTCGAAGCTCATGTTCTTCGGGCACTCGCAGGGCGGATTGAACGGGCCGCTCTACCTCGCGGCGGACGACTCGTCGCGGGGCGGGGTGCTCTCGGGCTCGTCCGCGTCGCTCTCGATCACGCTGCTCGAGAAGACGAAGCCGTCGCCCAGCGTGGCGGGCCTGGTGGAGACGATCTTCCTCGGGCTCCGGGGGGACGAGGTGGGCGAGATGAGCGAGCTCCACCCGGCGATCGCGCTGGCGCAGTCGATCGTCGACGTGGTCGATCCGCTCCAGTACGCGCGCGGCGTCGTGACCGCGCCGCGGCCGGGGTTCGCGCCGAAGAGCATCTACATGACAGAGGGCGTGAACCCCGACGGGACGGGCGACAGCTACGCGCCGCCGCACGGCATCGAGGTGCACGGCGTCGCGATGGGGCTGCCGCTGCAGCGGCCCTCGCAGCGCCCGATCTACGAGTCGCGGTTCGGCGGGCCGCCGCCGGTGTCGATCTCGGCGGCGGGGCTGTCGGGCAACCTCGCGGACGGGGCCGCGTCGGGTGTGCTCGCGCAGTGGGCCGTGCCCGACGGGAGCGACGGGCACTTCGTCGTGTTCGACGTGCCGGAGGCGACCGCCCAGGCGGCGCAGTTCCTGCGGAACCTCGCCGACGAACCGGCGGGGCGCGTGCCGCAGCCGTGAGCTCCAGCGCGCGCGCGGAGGTCCGGCGCGGGCGGGCTCAGTTCGCCTGGCAGGTGTGCCCCTGGCAATTGGGGAAGGCCGGATCGGCGCAGTCGGAGTCCTGGTTGCACTGCACGCACTCGTCGTTGTTGCAGACGGGCAGCTCCGGGATGGCGGCGCAGTCGGCGTCGATCACGCACTGAACGCACCGCTCGCCGTTCCTGCAGACCGGCGCGCTGGCCGGGCAGTCGGCGCCGGTGATGCACGCGACGCACTCCTGCGCCTCGAGATCGCAGATCGGCCGATCGGGGTTGTCGCAGTCGGCGTTCGCGTCGCAGGTCGCGTGGCAGTGGTGACCGCCGTCGCAGATGGCCGAGCCGGCGCAGTCGGCGTCGACCATGCACTCGCGGCACTCGCCGGACTGGAGGTCGCAGACGGGCTGGGACGCCGGGCAGTCGGAGCTCGCGGCGCACTCGACGCACTGCCTCGTCGTGGGATCGCAGATCGTCTGCTCGCCGCCGCACTGCTGGGCGTCGATGCAGCCCACGCAGGCGTGGGTGTCCGGATCGCAGAGCGGCGCGTCGCCGTCGCAGTCGGCGTTCGTGGCGCACTGGGTCTCGCAGGTGTGCTGCCGCGGGAAGCAGGCCTGCCCCGCGCCGCAGTCGTCGTTGTCGGCGCACTGCTCGCACGCGCCGTGCACGCACGACGGCGCGCCCGCGCCGCAGTCGGCCCCCGAGAGGCAGTCGACGCAGCCGAGGTTGTCGTTGCACCCGAGCTGGCATTGCTGGCCGCCGACCGTGCAGCTCCCCGAGCCACCCCCGTTCGTGCCGTCGGAGTCGGAGCCGCAGCTCGCGCCGAGGAGCGCGCCCAGCGCGATCGTGAGACCACCGGCAAGAACCCTCAACCAAGCTCGCTTCATGCTCATGTTCACCTCGCTCGCGTCGTCGCGGGGTCGCTCGCGCGGCGCCCGCAAGGAATTCACCGCCATGGAATGAGGATGCACCGGACCGGCGCCGGCTGGCCAGCCCCGGCGCTCGTAAATCGTGCTCGCTCTGCGCATGCAGGCCCTGACGGCGCGGTCCGTGTGCCGCATGTCGCACACGCGGATCCATGCTCGGTCCCGATCGTGGAGGTCCGCCGGCGCCCGCGCGGGCCGCCGTCCGGCCGGGTCGTCAGTCGTCGCCCTCGCGGAACGGCTCGCCCTCCTCGCCGAGACCGAGGGACTCGAGGATCTGCCGGACCTCCATGGCCGCCTCGAGCTCGGGGCCGGCGGCGAGGAACCCCTCGAGGTGCTTCCTGGCGAGGTGCCGCTGGCCGCGCGCGGCGTACGCGAGGCCCATCGCGTACATGGCGTCTCCGTCCTTGGGGACGCGGCGGAGCGCCTCCTTGGCCTGGCCGATGGCGCCCTCGATGTCGCCGAGCCGGCGCAGCGCGTGCGAGAGGCCGACGCGCGCGCCGAGGTAGTCGGGCGAGATGAGCAGCGCGGCGCGGTAGGCGTCGCGCGCGGGCGCGAGCTGGTCGAGATCGAAGAGGGCCTGCCCGAGGAAGAAGTAGGCGTACGGGTTCGAGGGCGAGGCCTTGATGACGTCACGGAGGGCGACGAGCGCCTCTTCCATGCGGCCCTCCTCGAGCAGCTCGGTCGCCTCCTCGACCGCCTCCCAGTGGGCGGCGTCCGTCGCGCTCTCGTCTCGGGCCCGTGCCATGGGGCGCAGTCTAACCACGATCCTGGCGCCGTCTTCGAGCCCTTCGTGGTACCGGGCGGTCGTGAGGGTCCCGGCGCGGCTCAGGGCGGTGCTGTGGCACGGCGCGGCCGCGGCCGCGGTGGGCGGCGCGGCCGCGGCGTTCTACGCGCCCGCGCTCCGGGGGACGGGCGGCGTCTGGCCGGCGCCGCTCGACGACGTCTACATCCATTACGACTTCGCGCGCTCGGCGGCGCTGGGCAGGCCGTTCCAGTGGATCCCGGGCAACGGGTACTCGTCCGGCGGCACGAGCCTCACGTACCCGCTTGCGCTCGCGCCGGGCTGGCTCCTCGGCTTCCGCGGGGCATGGCTGGGCCTGTTCGCCGCGATCCTCGCGTGCGCCTCGCTCCTCGATCTCTGCCGCTCGGCGCGCCTGCTCGTCGACCCGGGGTCCGGGGCCGAGGGCCCTGCGCTCGGGCCGCGGCCGCCGCCCTCCGCGCGCTGGGTCGCGTGGGCCGCGCCCGCGTTCGTGGTCGCGGTGCCGCTGCTCGACTGGAGCTGGTTCTCGGGGATGGAGGTGGCCCTCTTCGGCGCCGTGCTCGGGCGCGCGCTCGTCGCGGTCCGCCGCGTCGAGCGCGCGCAGCCCGCGCGGAGGAGGGGCGCGGCGCTCCGCGCCGGCGTGTGGTGCGCGCTGCTCGTCGCCACGCGACCGGAGGCGATCGCGCTCGCGGCGCCGCTCGGCGTCGCGGTCGCGCACGCGGCCGGATCGCTCCGCGCCGCGGGCCTCTTGCTGCGCGGCCTCGGGCCGACCGCGGCCCTGCTCGGCGCGCAGGCGGCGGCGAACCGCGCGCTCACCGGGGAGTGGGCCGCGGCGGGCGCGGTGCGCAAGCTCATCCCGTCGAACCCGTACCTCGCGCCGCTCGACGTCGCGGGGGAGGCGATCAAGAACCTCGTCGCGCTGCGCGCGCAGGCGCTCGACGCGGCGCTCGGGGGCGCCGATCACGCGTGGATCCTCCCGGCCCTCGGCCTCGTCGCCGCGCTCGATCGCCGCGCCCGCCGCGTGGCCGCGCCGCTGCTCGCCGGCGCGTACGGATCGCTCCTGCTCGTCTCCTTCAACGCGACCGCGCGCTACCAGAACCTCCGCTACGCCGCGCCCGCGCTCGCGATGCTGCTCGTCGCCGCGCTGCTCGGCGCCGAGGCGATCGCGCGCCGAGGCCGCGCGGCCGCGCTGCTCGCGGCCGGCCTCGCGCTCGCGGCGCTCGCGGCGCCGTCGCGGTGGTTCCCGCGGCAGATCGACCACTTCGCCCGCGCGTCGCGCAACATCGTCGAGCAGCAGGTCGAGGTCGGGCGCCGCCTCGCGGCGATGCCCTCGCCGCCGCGGCGGGTCCTGCTCGGCGACGCGGGCGCGATCCCCTACGTCTCGGGCCTCTCCGCGATCGACGGCCTCGGCCTCGGCGGCTATCGCGGGCTCCCGTTCGCGCGCGCCTCGGTGCACGGCGTGCCCGCGGTCGTGGAGCTCATCGAGCGGCTCGACGAGGCCGAGCGCCCCGACGCCTTCGCCCTGTACCCCTCGTGGTGGATCGGCCTCGCCGACGTCTTCGGCCGCCGCGTGGGCTCGGTCAAGATCGAGGACAATGTCATCTGCGCCGCCGACGAGAAGGTGATCTACGAGGCCGACTGGTCCGCGCTGGCGCGCCCCGGCGAGCGGCGCGCCGGCGCGATCGACGAGCTCGACGTGGCCGACCTCGTCGACGAGCGCGCCCACGCCTACGAGCTCCCCGCGCCGCGCGGGGGCTGGGTCGTCGGCGCGGTGCTCGAGGACGCGGCCGGCACGCCGCGCTTCGACGCGGGCCGCGTCATCCCCGAGGGGCGCGAGCAGTCCTTCCGCGTGGGCCCGATCGCCCGCGGCCCCGCCGCGCTCGCGCTCCGCGCGGCCGGCGGCGGGCCGATCGCGCTCGAGGTCACGGTGGAGCGAGGCGGCGCGCCCGGAGCGCCTCGCGGGGTCTCTGTCCCCGCGCGGGACGAGGCGCGGTGGTCGGAGATCCGCGTCGAGCTCGACGATGTGGCGCCGGGCGACCGCATCCGGATCCGCGCCGCGCGCGGCACGTTCCGGAGCTTCCACGCCTGGTTGCTCCGCCCGTGACCACGGCGCCGCGCAGTCGCCGGGCCGGCGCTGTCGACCTTGCGGCGCGAAGCATTTTGCGCGGCGCGCAGGCGGGCTCCGCGCGGCGGCGCCGTGGTAATGGTGCCGCATGCGCGAGCGGCTCCGCACCCACGCGCTCGGCGTCGCCGGGAGGGAGGCGGCCGCCTTCGCGCGGCAGGCGCTGCTGCTCCGTCACGACGTCGCCGAGCCGGTGCTGCCGGCCGATGCGCGCGACGGCGACGACGTCGTCGTGTTGCTGCACGGGCTCTTCGCGACGGCGGGCGTCCTGCGCCCGATGCGGGCCGCCATCGAGCGGCAGGCGCCGGGCGCATCGGGCAGCGGGCCGGCGCGCGCTCCCGGCGGCGCCGCCGCGATCCTGACCGCGGCGATCTCGTACCCGCCCGGCCCCGGCGTGGAGGCGCTCGCCGAGCGCCTCGGCGACGCCCTGTCGGCGCTCCCCGCGGGTGCGCGGCTGCACCTCTGCGGCCACAGCGTCGGCGGGATCGTCTGCCGCTTCTACGCCCAGGAGGCGGGCGACGCGCGGGTCGCGCAGACCATCTCGATGGCGACCCCCTTCGGCGGGATCCCCGGCGCGCGCTTCCTCGGCTTCGGCGGCGCGCGCGACATCGATCCGTCGAGCCCGGTCCTGCGCCGGATCCTCCTCGGCGCCGCGCGCTCGCCGATCCCGCACCTGTCGATCGTCGCCGCCGACGACACGCTGATCCGCTCGCCGATCGCCCATGCGCTGCCCTCCGGCGAGGTCCGGGTGATGGCCGCGTGCGGCCACAACACCCTCCTCTTCGACCCCGACGTCGCCGCGCTCATTGTTCGCCGCGTGCTCGATCTCCGGCCCTCCGCGCGCGGCGCGAGCCCCGCGCCGCCGCACGGCCCGGGCGGCGCGCCCACCGCGATCGAGTGAGGCGCGCAGGGAGGAAGGCGCGAGATGTCGCCGCGCCGCGCCGCCCCACGCCGCGATACCCACGCCCCTCGCTTCGTGCTACCTCGCAGCCGTGCGATCGCCTCTCCCGACCTCACTCGCCGCCGCGTGCGGCCTGCTCGCTGCGCTCGCCTGGGCTGCGCCCGCGCGGGCCGACGCGTCCGCGTGGCTCTTCACCGGCGGCGGCGTGATGGGCTGGAAGCAGGCCGACCGCGACTTTTCGACCGACGGTGTCCTCTCGTTCGACATAGGCGTCGGCACGTCCCCGGACTCGTCGTTCATCTTCGGCGGCCTCTTCCGGCTGACGCCCGTCGTCGGCGTCGGCAGCGACCTCGCCATGCTGGCCCGCGTCGCGACCCATGGCTTCCAGGCCTCGCAGCTCGGGATCGCGCTCGACGCGGGCGGGTACGCGCGCTTCTGGGGCGAGGGCTCCGCAGGCTTCACCGGCTCGATCACGCTCGGCGCGCCGCTCGGGCTCACGCTCTCGCTGCAAGGCGCGGTCGGCTCCAACGACGCCCTCGCCTTCGGCGCGGTGGCCGGGATCGACCTGCTCCGGCTCACGGTCTACCGCCAGTCGCTCCTCGACTGGTGGCCGAACCCGAGCCCCGCGCAGGAGCTCCAGCCGGGTCAGATGGCGCGCGGCGCGCTGCCCGCGCGCTGGTTCTAGCGCCGGGAGGCGGGGTCCTTCGGGGCGCCGCCCCTCGTGTCAGGGCGCGAACGCGTCGAGCGCGCGCACGAGCCGGTCGAGGTCGGCGCGGGAGTGGCGCTCCGTCACGGCCACGAGCAGCTCGCCGCGCCGGGCCGGATCGATCCGGCCGAGGTCCAGCCCGGGGATGATGTCCTGCGCGACGAGCGCCCGGTTGAGCCGTGCGGCGTCGCCGCCGCGGACGCGGACGACGAACTCGTGGAAGGTCGGCGCCGACAGCGGGATCGTGTAGCCCTCGAGTTTCGCGATCTCGCGCTTCAGGTGCTCCGCCTTGGCCAGGCAGAGCTTCGCGGCTTCGACGAAGCCGCGCTTGCCGAGCATGCACATCCGCACGGTGACCGCGGTCGCGCACAGGCCGCTGTTCGTGCAGATGTTGCTGGTCGCGCGCTCGCGCCGGATGTGCTGCTCGCGCGTCGCGAGCGTGAGCACGTACCCGCGCTCCCCGTGCTTGTCGACCGTCTCGCCCACGAGCCGGCCCGGCACCTGCTGGAGGTACTTGCGGTCGTTCCGGCACGCGAAGAGCCCCACGTTTGGCCCGCCGAACTGCGGCGGGAGCCCGAGCGGCTGCCCCTCGGCGACCGCGATGTCGGCCCCGAGCGCGCCGGGCGGCTCGAGCAGCGCGAGCGCGTAAGGGTCCTGCGTGACCGTGATGAGCAGCGCGCCCTTCGCGTGGCACGCGTCCGCGACCCTGCGCAGGTCGCCGACGCAGCCGAAGAAGTTCGGATAACCGACGATCGCGCACGCGGTCCGCTCGTCGATCGCGGCCGCGAGCGCGACCGCGTCCGGCGCGCCGTCGCGCCCCACCTGCACGTGATCCAGCGAGCGCTCACCCTCGCCGAGGCCGTGCACGTAGGTCGCGATCGTGCCGGTGTAGTGCGGGTGCACGCCCGCCGACACCACCGTGCGCTCGCGCCCCGTGAGCCGCCGCGCCATGAGCACCGCCTCCGCCGCCGCGCTCGCGCCGTCGTACATCGAGGCGTTCGCGACCGGCAGCCCGAGGATCTCGCTGACGATCGTCTGGAACTCGAAGATCACCTGGAGCGTGCCCTGCGCGACCTCAGGCTGGTACGGCGTGTACGCCGTGTAGAACTCGCTGCGGAGCAGGAGCTGGTCGGCCGCGGGCGGGAAGTGGTGCTCGTACGCGCCGGCGCCGAGGAACGAGAGCATGCGCGCCGCGCGGTTGCGCTGCGAGAGCTCCTCCAGGTGCCGCATCAGCGACGCCTCGTCGAGCGCGGGCTCGATCCGGAGCGGCCGATCGAGCCGGGCCTCCTTGGGGATGGAGCTGTAGAGCTCGTCGAGCGACGAGAGGCCGGCGGCCTCGAGCATCGCGCGGATTTCCTCGGGCGTGTGGGGGAGGTAACGCATGATGGGGTTCGCGACGGAGAGGGCGCGCGCCGCGATCGCGGAAGGCCTCAGTGCGCCGCGCTCTTGAGCAGCTCAGTGTACGCCGCGGCGTCGAGCAGCGCGTCGATCTCGCTCTTGTCCGACGGGGTTACCACGATCATCCACGCCTTGCCGTAGCAGTCGTCATTGACGAGCTCCGGCCGGCTCTCGAGCTCGGCGTTGACCCGCTCCACGCGGCCGCTCACGGGTGCGAAGAGGTCGCTCAGCGTCTTGACGCTCTCGATCGTGCCGAACGCCTTGCCGGCGGTGATGGTGTCGCCCGCCTTCACGTCGAGGTTCACGAGCGTGATGTCCCCGAGCTGGTCCACCGCGAACGCGGTGATCCCGATGGCCACGCCGTCGCCCTCGTCCTTCGCCCACTCGTGGTCCTTCGTGTACTGCCGGTCCGCCGGCACGTGGTCTGCCGCCATGTCGCCTCTCTTCTCTCGTCGTCCAGTCCTCGTTGTGACTCGCTCAGAGCCTCAGCGCGCTCTCTCTAGGACGCCCGCTTGTAGAATGGCGTCTTCACGACCACCGCCTCGATCGTCCGGCCGCGGCAGTCGACCAGGAACGGCGTGCCGATCGCGGCCATCGACGCCGGCAGGTAGCCGAGGCCGATGTTCTTGCCGACCGTCGGCGCCGGGCTGCCGCTCGTGCAGACGCCGACCTTCTGCCCCGTCGCGTCGAGCAGCGGGTAGCCGTGACGCGCGATCCCGCGCCCGGTCATCTCGAAGCCGACCAGCCTCCGTGTCGGCCCGTGCTCCTTGATCTTCTGCAGCGCCGCGCGCCCGATGAACTCGCCCTTGTCGAGCTTCACCACCCAGCCGAGCCCCGCCTCGATCGGGTTGGTCGTCTCGTCGATGTCGTTGCCGTAGAGCGAGAGGCGCGCCTCCAGGCGGAGCGTGTCGCGCGCGCCGAGCCCGGCCGGCTCGATCCCGAGCGGCGCGCCGGCCTCGAGCAGCGCTCGCCACACCTGCGCCGCGTCCTCGCTCGCGCAGAAGAGCTCGATCCCGTCCTCGCCCGTGTAGCCCGTGCGCGCGACGCGGCAGCGGACCCCCGCGAGCGTCGCGTCGCGGAAATGGAAGCTCGCGAGCTCCCCGAGCGACGGGCCGTCGTCCCCTGCCCGCGCGGCGACATCGAGCGCCCTCGGCCCCTGGAGCGCGATCATCGCGGTGCGATCCGACGCGTCCTCGAAATCGCAGTGGCCCTCCGCGGCCCTCGCGAAGTGCGCCGCGATCTTCTCGCGGTTCGAGGCGTTGCACACGATGAGCCACCGCGTCGCCTCGATCCGGTACACGATCAGGTCGTCGAGGATCGTGCCCGCCTCGTTGCAGGCGCACGTGTAGAGCGCCTGCCCGTCCACGAGCCGCGAGGCGTTGTTGGTGATGAGGTGATCGACGACCTGCGCGGAGTGCTGCCCGCCCAGGAGGAGCTCGCCCATGTGCGAGACGTCGAAGAGCCCGGCGGCGCCGCGCACCGCGCGGTGCTCCTCCGTCACGCCCCTGTACTGGACGGGCATCACCCAGCCGGCGAACGGCACCATGCGCGCGCCGAGCCGCACGTGCTCGTCATGGAGGGGCGTCCGGCGGAGCTCTGTCGCGGGCTGGGGCGTGGTCGACACGGGCGCCGATTTACTTCGATTGCCCGGGGATGTCGACTGGCGCGAGCGGCCGGCCGGAGGCGTCGCTGCCGCGCGTCGCGCTCGGGCCAGGGGGAGGCCTGCCGGCGCCGCGTCACTCGAGCCGGGTGGGGTCGAGGGGGCTGCCGTCCGGCTTGAGCCCCTTCCTGCGCCAGCGCTCCTCTTCGCTGAGCCCGTGCACGGCCGGCGGCGGCGTCAGATCCCGCACGATGAGCTCCGTCGCGCCGGGGTGCGCCACGACCTCGATCCGGAGCGTCCGCTCCGGCGCCTTCTTCACGGTCGCCTTCGCGAACACCGTCTTCGCCGGCCCGGTCTCCACGCTCGGCGAGAGCACGCGCTCGCGCACGTAGTTCGAGAGCCGCTCCGGCGGCACGTCGCCCGCCGCGGAGACCTCGTCCGGGAAGCGCGCGCGCACGCGCATTCGCCGCGGGATAGGCAGCCCGAACGCCAGCTCGCTCCCCTCGGCGAGCTCGCCCGGCAGGACCGCGTCCACGGGCGGCCGCGGCGCCGTGGCGGAGGGCGCCGGCGGCGGAGGTGGATCCTCCGTCTTCCGCCGGCAGGCCCCCTCGGCGCAGGCGAGGAGGGCGATCGTGGCGAGCGCGTGAGCCGAGCGGCCGGCCCTGATCACTCGACGACGCTCGCCCAAGAGTCGACCCTGACCACCGGCCGCGGCGGCTTGAGCTCGATGTTCTTGATGGGCACCTGCGTGTCCTGCGGGACAGGGTTGTTCGTCTTCGGCGCCTGGTAGGTGAGCTGGAACTGCGAGTCGCTCGAGCTCGAGATCCGCGTCTGCGTCCCGAAGTGCGGGTCGCTGTAGGTCTCGGTCTCGACGCAGGTCGGCGTCTTGGTCACCGCCACGCCGAACACCATCGTGCCCGGGTCCTCGTCGTCGAAGTGGACCGCCGTCGGGTTCGAGAGGTCCGGCACGAGCCGCTTCAGCGGGAACGGCGCCGGGCCCGGGGAGAACCCGGGCGGCGGATCGCCGGTCCGCAGGTAGTCGACTCCCCAGATCGTGCCGAAGCCGTCGGCGCACTCGTAGGTGCCGGGCGGCGTCGGCGTGAACGTCGAGAAGTACGCGACCTCGTTGAACAGCGAGATCGGCCCGGTGACACGCCTGCCACCATCCAGCGGGATGACCCAGTTCTCGCTGATCTTGAAGGCGCTGACGCTCGCGTCCATCTTCTCGGTCAGCGACCACACGCGCGTCTCGATGCCGGTCGTCGTGAACATCTCCTGATCGCCCGTCGAGAAGAGGATCACCTTGTTCCCGAGCGGATCGACGCTGATGACCGGGGGCGTCTCGATGGGCTGGCTCATCGCCGCGGTGTCGCCCGAGAACGAGTACGCGTCCCACGCGAGGTCCACCGTCCAGTCGGAGGGCTTCGGCTGCGAGAGGTTGAGCCGCCACAGCGTCCCGTCCGCGTCGCCGATGTACACGCGGTCCGCGACCTGCCCGGGCAGCGCGGGGTAGGGGACCGGCGTGCCCGTGATCGGGGAGTCGAAGTTGACCTGCGTCACCTTGCCCTTCGTGTCGAGCCCGCCGGGGCCCTCCGACACGTCACCGCGGAAGGTGCGGAGCACCTCGCCGGTGTCGAGCCGGACCACGGTCAGCGTGCGCGCCGGGCCCACGGGGTTGCCGACGGCCGCGCCGCCCCAGCACCGCGCCGACGGGCGCACCGAGAGGCTCGCCGTCGGCGAGAACATCGGCGGCGACGCCCCGCCCTGCCGCGCGCAGCTCCCCGCGCCGAGCGGCGCCGAGCCGCCCGGGAGGAACGCCACCGCGACCTCGCGCACGTCGTCCGACGCGATCTCGACCTCGATCATGCCCATCGCCGGCGTGGGCGTCGAGTCGCCGAACAGCGGGCTGCCGCTCGAGTCCGTCGAGAGCTGCCAGAGGAACCGGGGCGCCGTCGGGTCGGTCACGTCGAGCGCGTAGTAGAAGCCCCCCGCAGGCCCGCCGCCCGCGAGCAGCACCGTGTGCCACTCGGAGGTCGCGGTCTGCGCCTGGAGGAGCGTGCGTTCGAAGACGATGTTTTGCACGACGGGCGCGCCGTCGAGCAGGAAGGCCTGCTGGTTGAACGTCGGCACGAGGCGCGGCAGCACGTGCGGCGGCAGGAACGACCACAGCTCGTTGTTCTCGGCATGATCGACCTTCAGCGTGTCGCTCGCGTCGCCGCGCGCGACCTGGAAGGCGTGGAGCTGCCCGTCGGTCGTGGCCGTGTAGAGCACGACGGGGCGGTTCTTCGACTGCTGCGCGAAGATCTCGTACGCCGGGTCGTCGACCGGATCGCGCGGCGGGCCCACGACCGCCGGCGTCGAGTGGTAGATGCTCCCGAGCTCGGTCCCGACGCGATCCGGGACCGACGCGTTCCCGCTGGGCTCGCCGATCTCCCACTTGATCACGGCCTCTGCGCAGTCGGCCGCGCTCGTCGCGAGCAGCCCCGACGAGCACTGCGACGGCACGCTCGGCGCGCTCGGATCGAGGTCGAGCGCGCGCGGCGCGTTCCTGAGCTCGCTCGTGAAGGTGCTCGGCCCGGCGAGCGAGCCGCTGTTCGTGACGGCGCCGGAGTAGACGCCGAGCCCGTCGTCGGTCGCCACGCCGGGGCGGATGCTCCGCGTGGACCAGATCTTCTGCGCGCCGGCGTCGAGATCGCCGATCACGGTGAAGAAGCTGCGGGCGCGCGTCGCGGCCTTCGTCGTCAGGTTGAGCGCGAAGTCGTCGCCCCTCGTCTCGTCGACATCCTGGAGCGTCGCGGTGAGCGCGCCGTTCACGGACCCGCACGTGTAGCGCTTGCGCTCGAGGTTGCCGCTCCAGAGCTCGCCGGTGATCGACGGCTTGAACGAGGCGGCGAACTGGTAGGCGATCGCGTCCGCGTCGCCCGAGGCAGCGGTCGTGGCGGTCGCGAAGACGGGCAGCGTGCGGCTCGTCGACTTGCTGATCACCGCGAGGATCTGCGACATCATCGAGTAGAGCTCGCCGGCGCTGTCCGGGAAGTAGCCGCGCTCGGTCCCGCCGTCGATCGCGATCCGGGCGAGGTTGCAGCAGGCGAGCAGCGCCCCCGTCGCGCCGACGCACTTGCCGGCGCCGGTGAAGTCGCTCGCGGCGGTGATCGTGTTGCAGTCGATGCCCGTCTGCGCGAGCGCCTGCGCGCGCAGGCCGAAGCCGACCGTGAACGTCTTCACGCGCCGGTTCGGATCGGCGTTGGTGTTCAGCGCGTGCGCGATCTCGTACGTCTGGTCGTAGGGGCAGACGCCCGGCGTGCCGGGCGGGGGCGGCGCCGCCTCCGCGCAGTCCGGCCTGAGGTCGAGGTTGGGCTCGCCGTCGGAGATGAGGATGACCGACGTGCTCCGGCAGCCGGCGGCGACGTACTGGTCGTCCCTCGGCCCGACCGGCTTGCCGTTCCATTGCGAGGTGTCGCTCAGCAGGTAGTCCCGCGCGTCGGTCAGCATGCCCGCGAGCGGCGTGGCGCCGTAGGGCCGCATCGAGATGAGCGCGTTCTGGATGCGATCGTTCGTCGCGCGCACGTCCGCGAGCGGCGCCGCGTCCTCGGGGAAGGGCACGAGCGGGCCCTCCCACAGGGGCGCGGCGGGGTTGCGCGCGCCGACCTCCTGGTCCTTGATGGCGCAGTTCGGCGGGTTGCCCTGCGCGGGCGCGCCGCCGCCGTCCCAGCTCAGGAAGTAGCTCCACATCCCTGCGACGCCGCTCCCGTAGTCGGCGGAGCCGTTCCACCCCGTGCCCGCGTTCGTGAGCGTGTCGAACGTCATGAGCGAGAAGCGGACGCGGTCCCTGTACGTGTCGAGCAGGCCCGAGTCGAGCTGTGACCAGGCCGTCCCGCACGCGTCGTTGATGCCCGTCCACGCGTGCTCCCTGAGCGTGTCGTCGGTGAGCCCGGGGGCCTTCGTGCAGCCGTTCGAGAGCAGGCGGTGGAACGGGAGGTAGTAGTTCTTGTCGTACGGCTCCACCGCGCCGAGCGTGTACTCCTGCACGAAGGCCGTGTCGGTGCGCGGCTGCGCCCAGCACGAGAAGTCCTGCACCGGGCCGGTGAGCGCCTCGACGAGCACGGTCCAGCGGCTCTTGTCGCTCTCGGAGGGCGGCGCCGTGCCCGGCGTGCACACCGGCTCGCCGCCGGCGATGGTCCGCTCCATCGAGCCCGAGCTGTCGATGAGGAGCAGGACGTTCGGCGCCGGCGGGTCGATGTCGCTCTGCGCGCGGCTCTGCGAGGAGAGCAGCGCGAGCGCGCCGATTCCGTGGGCCGTGAGGAGGAGCTTGGAGAGGGTTCGCATGATGTCCTCCTGATCAGTTGGCGGAGCAGAGCACCTGGACGCCGCCGCTGAGGAACGACTGGCTGCCGGAGCCCGCGATCACGAGATCCTGGTTGCTCGCGGCCTTGGGCCACACCACGCCCCGAGCGTTCACGCTGATGTTGCAGTAGGTCATGGTGACCCTCTGATCGGGCACGATGCTGTTGCCCGCGACCTCGACCGCGCGGGTCTTGTTGAGCTCGATGCGGACGTCCCAGTCCAGATCGGCGTAGCCGAGGCTGCCCGGGCTGGTCGGCGACGCGGAGGGGGGGTCGATGAGCGGCGTCCCGCTGGTGAGCTCCAGGTCGTGGCGCGTGAGCACCCAGCAGCGGTCCACGCCGCCCGGGCAGCCCGTGGGCTGGCTCTGGGCCTCGGCGCGCTTCAGCGCCTCGTCGATCCTGTCCCAGCCCTTCGTGCGCTCGAGCTCCGCCAGCGCGAGCTGGACGCCGTACTCGGTGAGGTACTGCGTCTGCGTCGCGAGGCGCTCGTGCCCCGAGGAGCTGGTCGAGATCGAGGCCGAGGAGGCGGCGAAGACGCCGATCGCGGTCAGCATCGCGATGACCAGCACGACGATGAACACGGCGGCGCCGCGCTCGCGGGCGCGGCGGGCGCGCTTCTCGAGGCTCACCATTCGACACCTGCCTGGTTGGGGAGCGAGACGTCGGCGTAGAAGGTCCGCATCCGGGCGAAGACATCCGGCGCGCCCGCCGGGATCGCGTCGGAGTCGGTGCTCACGCCGCTCACGATCCCGGGCAGCAGGAAGCGGAGCTTCCGTCCGTCGTCGCGCCGCCCGAGGTCGGCGCCGCGATCGGGCGCGCGCGTGCGGGTCGAGAGCCGGATCTGCACCGATCGGATGCGCTCCGGCCTCGCGCTGGGATCGGTGATCTCGGCGGCCGTGTTGTAGACGTCGGTGCTGTCCGGCGAGGTGATCGGGTACCGCGTGATCGTCGGGTTCCGCGTGCCCACGGTGCCGCTCTCGGCCGCCACCGAGAGGCCGAACTTGAGGTCCACCGCGTACTCGGCGATGAGCTCGAGCGTGTCGGCCATCTCGGCGTTCTGCTCGTCGAGCTCGACGCGCACGAGCTCCGTCCTGCCGCCATCGCCGGTCACCGACGGGTTGATCGGCGCGACGACCGCGCCGTACTTCGGGTCGCTCTGGAGGCTGCGGAGGTCGTAGCGGACGCGCGACACCGGGTTGACGTAGCCGCCGCTGCCACCGACGGTCCTCAGGCCGCAGTCCCCGTTGAACGCGGGCAGGGCGGGCACCGGCTCGACGAGGACCCGGACCGTCTCGTTCGGGGCCGCGCCGACGACGTCGACGCTCTTGATGACGCCGTACATGGACTTGCCGCCCTGGGTCGAGGGCCGGATGCGCAGCAGGCGGTGCGGGCGAAAGATGTCGGCGTACGTCTCCCCGCTCGCCGCGTTCCGCTCGCGCGTCCGCTTCATCGCGGCGCTTCCGCTGTCCAGGATGAAGAGGTAGCCGCCCGCCGCGGGCGCCGGGTCGGAGGAGTAGTGGAACTCCTCGGTCGTGCTGAGGCTCCCGCCGATGACGATCGAGTCGGGTCCGAAGCCGTTCGCGATGCTCTGCTGGAGCTCGCCGACGTGGTCGGCCACCGAGCCCTGGCGCTTGATGCTGATCCCGGCGAGCCGGCGCATGCCCTCCGGCCACGCGGTCGGGTCGCCGCAGATGCCGTTGTTCGCGGCCTCCTTGAGCACGTTCGGCGACGAGTGGAAGGCGGCGCGCTGGATGTCGGCGCTCAGCCGGTTGAGGCCGAGCAGCGCGGCCATGTGCGCGCTGGAGGCGCGCGCCTCGTGCTGGAAGAAGCGCGTCGCGCCCTTCGCGAGCAGGATCGCGGCCATCGCGACCGTCAGGCCTGCGGCCATGGCGATGAGCAGCTCGACCAGCGTGAACGCGCGGGCGCTCGGGCGCGAGGCACGGATCGGCGCGGTGGAGGAGGCTCGGTACATCATCGTCAATGGGAGCTCATGTTCTGGAGCACGCTCGTCGTGAGGTACACGGCGCCGTAGCGATCCGGGAGCGGATCGACGACCGACGGGAGCGTGGAGCAGTCGATCGGATCCCCGTTGCGCTCCCAGAGTACCCGGATCTCGACGCGGATGAGCTGGGGCCAGAGCGTCTCGCCGGTGTTGATCGGATCCTCGAACTGCCGGAACCTGAGGTGGGTGCAGAACGCCGTCTCGACGTAGGCCGGGTCCGAGGGATCCGTGACGTAGACGTCGGTCCCGAGCACGTCGGTGACGGGGCTGCCGAGGTCCGCGATCGACGTCGGGATCACGCGGTCAGGGTAGGCGGGGTTCCCGAGCTGCTTGAGCCAGTCCGTGTCGTTCGCGAGGTCGGGCACCTCCCCGGGGTCGTTCCACTGGAGCGCGTCGGTGCGCAGCCGCTCCGCCCACGTGCGCGCGATGGCGCTGGCGATGGAGATGTTCCTCGCGTGCGTGTTGCCGATGAGCGTCGCCTTCTGGAGCGCGATGACGCCGGTGGCGCCCACCGCGAGCACGGCGAGCGCCACCATCACCTCGACCATCGTGTAGCCGGCGGGCTTCGAACCGCGGGTGGTCATAGCGCGAGCCTCGCGACGCCGTTCGGCGGGATGAACACGGTGCGGCGGAGCTTCGTGTAGCCGTTCTCCACGTCCACGCGCGGGACGCCCGCGAGCGACGTGAAGGCGCCCCCTTCCACGTAGCGAACGAACGTGCGCCCCCGCGCGCTGAAGCACATCTCGGCGAAGCCCTGGGGGTTGCCGTCCTCGTCGAAGAACGTGAGGTCCGCGAGAGCGGAGGTCACGTCGGGCCTGATGTGGGTGACGCGCTGGGCCTGGTTCGGGTCGTCGAAGTCGGTGATGCCGAAGCAGCCCGTGGCGAGCACGGGGCCGCTGCTGCTGACGACGCCCTCGCGCATCTCGAAGCCGTACCCGGCGCCGCCGTCGCGCCACCGCACGAGCACCGGGTTGCTCCGACCGAGCGCGCGGGTGCGGGCCATCCGGTAGAGGCCCGTGATCTCCATCGCGACGCGGTTCACGCGCCGGTCGCGCATGAGGTTGACGAACATCGGCGACGCGGCCGTGGCGAAGATGCCGATGATGATGACCACCGCGAGCAGCTCGGGGATCGTGAACGCGCGCGCTCCGGCGCGGCGCGCTCCAGTGTGGAGCGCGGCGCGGACGTCGAGCGCGCGGCGGCGCGGAGGTCGGGAGGAGGACGTGGGCATCACCAGGGACCGGAGAAAGGCAAGCGTTGTGCCCTGTTTCATTCGACCCAAACTGCTGGGATCGTTCGTGAAAGGGTGTGTCCGGGGGGGCCGGGGTGCTAACGATTGCGGCGCTATGAAAAAAGGTGCAAGGCGAACGCCCATGCGATCTTCGACATTCGGGGCTCCGGGCGGCGCGATCGCCGCGGCCCTGCTCGCGCTCGCGGCGCTTCCGGGGTGCAAGGAGGACGAGCCGCGGCGCGCGCCCCCGCCGCCCGCGCCCTCGGCCGCGCCGGGCGCGTGCGCCGGCGGCGGCGGCAAGATCGGCGACGAGGCGAGCGCGCCGTTCTTCCCGCGGACGAGCGGCGGGTTCTGCGTCGATCCGAACGGCGCGGCGAAGACCTTCGGCGAGGGGGGCGCGCTGCCGCTCGACGACATCTGCGACATGTTCGACGGGGAGTGCGAGATCTACAAGGGCTTCGGGGTGCGGCGCGTCGTCGAGGCGCGGTATGTCGACGGGGGCGGGTCGCCCGCGACGATCGACGTGCACCTCTCGAAGTTCGCGACGACCGAGGGCGCGTACGCGATGTTCACGAAGCGCGTGGTCGGCGACGGCGATCCCGCGGACGAGTCGACGCCGCGCCCGATCGAGGGCGGCGGCGCGGCCGCGCTCGGGCTCGGCAACGCGTACCTCTGGCGCGGGCTCTACCTCGCCGAGATCACGTACAGCGACGAGTCGGCCGCGGAGGCCGCGCTGAAGGGGCAGAGCGATCGGCTCCTGCCGCCGCTCGTGAAGGAGATGGGATCGAAGCTGCCCGGCGAGCTGCCGCTGCCCGCGGCCGCGGCGGCGCTGCCGAAGGACGGCATGATCCAGCTCGGGATCCGGTACGTCGTGAAGGACGCGCTGGGCGTGGACGGGATCGGCGGCGGCGCGTTCGGCTATTACAAGCAGAGCGGCGACGAGCGCTACCGGGTGCTCGCGCTCGTGCGGGCCGACGCGGACCAGGCGAAGGACGTGCTGGCGAGCCTCGCGAAGCTGCCCGGCGCGAGCAAGGAGAAGGGCGTCGGCGCCGACGGGGCGGTGCGGCTGATGCACAAGGAGGGTGACGGCGCGCCGACGGAGTGGTTCTTCGCGCGCGCGGACAGGACGGTGCTCGGCGTCGGCGACGAGGCGCGGGCCCTCCGGAGCGGCATGACCGCCGAGGAGCACGCGAAGGTGTCGCTCTCGAAGGACGAGAAGATCGCCCGGCTGAAGAAGGCGCTCGGCGGGAGCTGATCCCCGAGCGTCCATCGAGGCGGCGGCGCGAGAGCGCGCGCCGCCCCGCGGGAGCGGGCGCTACTGCGTCCGCAGGATCACGTGGAAGCCGAAGGGGGTCTCGACGAGATCGCTGACCTCGCCGACCTTGATCTTCTCGAGGCCCGCCTGGAACTCGGGGACCATCGCGCCCTTCGGGAACTTGCCGAGATCGCCGCCGCGCGCGCCTGCGCCCGGCTCGTCCGAGTACTCCTTGACCAGGTCGGCGAACTTGCTCGGGTCGGCCTTGGCCTTCTTCATGGCCTCGGTCGCGCGCGCCTTCGCCTCGTCCTTGGTGCGCTCGACGTTCGGCGGGGCGCGGCGGCCGCCCTTGTACATGACCAGGAGGTGCTTGGCCCCGAACATCTCGCGGGGCTGGGCCTCGGCGCCCGGCCTCGGCGGCTGCGGCGCGGGCCTGGGCGCGGGGGCCGCGGCCTCGGTGGTGGTCGGGTGATGCTCCTCCGCCGGGGCGGGTGCGACCGGGGCCGCGAGCCGCGCGAGGGGCGTCTTGTTGAAGAGGCCGAAGAAGCCCAGGACGCCGATCAGCACGAGCGCGCCGAGCACCGCGTGCGGGGTCCACCAGTACGGATCCTCCGGCTCCTCGGCCTGGCCGGAGGCCTCCTGGTCGTCGTGGTGTTGCGAGCGCTTCCGCTGGTCGTGAGCGCGGCGCGAGCGATCGACGGGCTTCGCCGGGGCGGCCTCGACCTCGTCCTCGTCGTCCTCGTCTTCTTCCTCCTCGTCGGTCTCGTCCTCGAGGTCCCGCTCGTCCTTGCCCTTGTCCTTCTCGCTGCTCTTCTTGCTCATGATCGCACCCTTGCGCGTGAACCCCGCCCTTAGCACGCAGTCGCGCCGGGCGTCAGCCGATCTCCGCCCACGCGCCCGTGAGCACGGGATCCGGGCGACCCTTGACGGACGCGACCACCGCGACCTTGCCGCCCTCGAGCGCCCAGCCCTGCGTCACGATGGTGTCGCCGGGCCACACGGGCTTCCGGAACTGCGCCGCGTAGGCGCGGAGCCGCGTCGCGTCGCCGCCGGCCGCGTGCTTCACGATCGCCCTCGCGACGAAGCCGTACGTGCAGAGGCCGTGGAGGATCGGGCCCTGCGGGAAGCCCACCATCGCGGCGAACTCGGGGTCGGCGTGGAGCGGGTTCACGTCGCCGGAGATGCGATAGAGCAGGGCCTGCTCGGGGGTCGTGGCCTCCTCGGCGGTCCAGTCCGGCGCGCGGTCCCTGGGGGCGGAGGGCTCGGCGGGCGCCTCCGGCGGGCGGGGGCCGCCGAAGCCGCCCGCGCCCCGGATGATGATCGACCAGACCGTGTCGAAGAGCGGCTCCTCGTTCATCGAGGAGCGCGTCTCCAGGATCACCTGGGCGAACTTCTTGAGGTCGTAGATGCCCGTCAGCGTCCCGGTGGTGGTCAGCGTGCCGTGCGCCGGGAGGGCCCGGTGCGCGCGCACGGTCTGCCCGCCGTGCACCACCATCGCGAGGTCGCCGCCGGACCTGCCGAGCAGCTCGATCACCGCCTCGTACGCCGGCACGACGCCGAAGGTCGGGTAGACCCTCATGCCGCCCTTGGCGCCCTCGTAGAGGTACTGCAGCTCGTCGCGCTTGGCGCCGATCCCGAGCGTGTAAGCGGCCAGGTTCTTCCAGTCGTAGCTGAACGCGTAGGGCTTCGTCGTGTAGCCGACGCTCGATAGATCCAAGGCCATCAGGGCTCCTCGTGGTGGATGGTTTCGCCGCGGAGGCGTACAGAGCCGGAGCGATCGCGTCAACGCGCCCGCGGGCTACAGGGCGATCCGGTACGCGATGGTGAGGCTGAAGTCGAACATATCGACGCGCCCCTTGAGCGAGGCGAGGTCGCCGGTGGGGAGCTGCTCGGGCACGTCGGGGAGGAACCAGCTCGAGTAGCGGATCTGCGTGCCGAAGCTCCAGTTGCTGGCGAAGGACCACTCCGCGCCGACGCCGAGGCCGGCGGCGAGGCCCTCGGTGCCGATGGTCGCGGCGCGCGGGCCGACGAACGCGGTGTCGGCGTAGGGCTCGCGATCGGCCTTCACGGACCAGGAGTCGCTCACGACGACGCCGCCGACCGTCGCGCCGGCCCACCACTCCCAGGACACGGAGCGGAGGCCGTAGTAGCGGAACTGAGCCTCGACGAGGAAATACCGTCGCGCGTGGTCGCGCTCGAGCTCCTCGGCGCCGCGGGCGGTCTCGGCGCGCAGCGTGTTCGCCCACTGGATCCCGGCGCCGATGCCGAGCTCGTGGATGCGGTAGAGGTTGTGCAGGCCGACGGAGACGCTGGTCTCGCCCTGCTCGCAGTCGTCGAGCGAGATGGGGCAGACGTCGGCGGCAGGCAGGGTGAGCAGGCCCGCGCCGAGCTCGAACATGGTGTAGGGCCGACCGCGCTCGCGGGCGGCGGCGGCGCGGCGCGCGGCGGTGCTCTCGTCGGCGGCGGCGGCGGGCGCGAGCAGCAGCGCGGCGGCGAGGGCCGGCGCGGCG
>CAYQYG010000029.1:0-36061 GCA_964421485.1 uncultured Polyangiaceae bacterium
TGGCGGTGATCAAGGTCGGCGCCGCGACCGAGACCGAGATGAAGGAGAAGAAGGCCCGCGTCGAGGACGCGCTCCACGCGACCCGCGCGGCCGTGGAGGAGGGGATCGTCGCCGGCGGCGGCGTGGCCCTCATCCGCGCCCAGGCCTCGCTCGAGAAGCTCGCGGTGAACGACGAGCAGCGCTTCGGCGTGAACATCATCCGCCGCGCGATCGAGGAGCCGCTCCGCCAGATCGCGGGCAACGCCGGCGAGGAGGGCTCGATCGTCGTGCAGAAGGTGCGCGAGGGCAAGGACTCCTTCGGCTACAACGCGGCGACCGGCGAGTACGGCGACCTGCTCGCGATGGGCGTCATCGATCCGGCGAAGGTGGTCCGCTCGGCCCTGCAGAACGCGGCGAGCGTCGCCAGCCTGATGCTGACGACCGAGGCGCTCATCGCGGAGCGGCCCAAGGAGGAGAAGCCGGCGGCCGGCGGGCACGCGGGCCACGGCCACGATTTTTGATCGCGGCTCCTCGCTGACAGCGTGAGCGTGAAGGGGCCGGTCCCGCGAGGGATCGGCCCTTTCGCATTTCGAATGCGCGGAGGGGGCGGCGCTACTCGGGATCGCAGGGGCCGTCGCAGTAGGGCCGGACCTCGCCGGTGCGGAGGAACGTGTCGGTCTGCGCGCGGGCGGCTTCGAGCACGCGGACCTTGTCGTGGGGGTCGTCGTCCTCGGGGCCCTCCGGGGGGGTGTTGGTCTTCGGAGACTCGGGGAGGCCGAAGTCGAACTCGACCATGCCGGAGCCGTAGAAGGGGCCGGAGCGCTCGTCGATGCCCCAGACGCTGCGGTTGACGGGGGAGAGGTTCTTCGCGCCGACGGCCCTCGCGATGATGTGCGCGCCGAGGGGCGTGACCTGGTAGTCGCCGATCGCGACGTGCAGGAGCACGTCGTGCGAGGGGGTGTTGGGGAGGGTGTCGCCGTGGATGTAAGGGGCGTAGCCGCTGGGCTCGGTGCGGTCCCAGAGCATCTGGATCAGGCCGAGGCCGAGCTGGATGTTGAGGTCGTTCTTGTAGGCGCCGCGGAGCAGCAGGAAGAAGGGGGTGAAGTCGGTGCTGCGGTTGAGCAGGAGGTTGTACGGCATGCCGGGCTCGCCGAGCAGGCCCCGGGTGACGTCCGTCGTGAGCGCCATGTACGTGGTGCCGAAGATGCCGCCCTGGCTGTCGCCTCGGTAGTAGCAATGGGTGGGGTCGATCGCGCTCTTGCCGTTGAACTGCACGAGCGGGTCGCGCCAGAAGCGCCCCTTCATCATGCGCATCGCGAGCAGGCTGTTCAGGATGCCCTGGTGCTGCCGGTCGATCGAGATCTGGAAGCCGCCGATGTCGCCGGCGATCGCGGTGGTGACCGTGAGCTCGTCGTCCTCGGCCATGCCGACGAGATCCACGCTGAAGGCGACGTAGCCCTTCATGTCCGCGAGCTGGGCGAGGTAGCCGTTCCGGCCCTCGTTCTTGGTGCCGAGGAGGCCATGGCCGTTCTGGAGGAGCGCGCCGGGGGTGCCGTTCGCCGCGCTGTTCGGGATGTGCACGAGGAACTCGTACTCGGCGGTGCCGGTGCGCACCGGGAGGCCGTCCTCGCCGAAGACGAGCCGGCCGCCAGGACCGGGGTCGTCGAGGTAGAGGGGGACGTTCATCTTGCCGAGGATCCGGCGGCGGATGTGCTGGTTGGGGTTCTCCTCGACGGAGACGATCGTGTACTCGGGGCCCTCGTCGCCGACGGCGGCGAGCGCGTCGTCGCGCATGTGGAGGAGCCAGCGCGTGTTGTTCTCGCGGCTCGCGGTGACGTAGTCCCAGGCGATCTGGAGGCCGCCGCGCTCGATGCCCGCGGCCTCGAGGCGGGCGAAGATGTCGTCGTAGAGCGCGCGGCGGAGGCGGACCGAGGGGTCGTCGTGATCGGCGGCGTCGCGGAGCGCCTGGAACACGGGGCTCGGCGCGATCTCGGCGCCGCTCGCGTCGACGACGCGGCGGATCGCGACGATGTAGCGCGTCGCGTCCTTGAGCCGCACGACGGGGCGGATCATGAGGGCGCGCGCCTCGTCGTGCTTCGCGCTCATGTCGATCTCGGAGAAGTGCGGGACGAGCTCGCCCGTGTCCGCGTCGAGCAGCACCGTCGGGGAGTCCCCGGTGATCGAGCGCTCGATGTCGTCCTGCGTGGGCAGGCCCGCGGCCGTCGCGCCGGGCATGTGGGTCATCGGCGCCTGGCCCGCGGAGAAGCCGTCGCTCCGGTCCCACCAGGATCGATCGACGCGCGCGCCGTCCTGGCCGTAGGTGGGCAGCGTGGTCGCGCCGAAGTGGACGCGCTTGCCGGTCGGCGTGGTCGGGTCGGCGACCAGGTAGATGCTCGACGGGAACGGGTAGCCGCACGCGGTCGGCACCATCGGGTCGCAGTCGACGCCGACGCCGAGCAGCGGGACGTCGCCGAGCGGCTCGTCGGCGGGCGGCTTGACTTCGGGCTCGTAGGACGGCGTGAGCGGGTCGAGGCTGCACCCCGCCGCGAGCAGCAGCGCGAGGGAGGCGAGGAGCGTTCGGGGACCCGGGGCGCGGCCAGACGCGTGGAGGAGGGACCTCATCGCGCCGATGCTACGCCGCCCGCGCGGGGTGGGGAAGCTCGCGCGGGCGGGAGCGCGCGGTCATCCGCGGCCGCGCGGGTCGCGGCGGCGCGCCCACTCGCACATCACCATGCCCGCGGCGATCGCGACCGGGTAGGAGTGGTTGATCCCGTACATCGGGATCGCGATGACGTCGTCGCACGCGGCGATCAGGGGCCCGGGGAGGCCGTCGTTCTCGCTGCCGAAGAGGAAGACGAGCCCGGGGGGCATCGGGGCCTCCCAGAGGGTGCGGCGCGCGTGGTCGCGCTCGACGCCGACGAGCGGCCGGCCGCGCGCGCGGTCCAGGAAGGCGCCCTCGTCGGGGCACTCGACGATGGTCTCGTACTTCGCCATGCCCATGGCGGCGCGCTCGTAGTAGGGCTCGGTGCCGATCAGGAAGATCTCGCGCACGAGGAACGAGTGCGCGACGCGGATGATCGCGCCCACGTTGAACGGGTTCTTCGCGCGACAGATCGCGATCGAGAAGTCGCTCCGGAGCGGCTCGAGCTCCGCGCGGATCTCCTCGGTCGTCAGCCCGAACGGCGGGACCTTCACGCGTCAGTCGATCGCCCCGAGCTGGTCGAAGGTGGGGTAGATCGGGCCCTCGACGAGCTTGACGGTCTCGGTGGCGCCGTCCGCGTGCTTGACCATGAGCTGGACGCCGGCGAGCGGGACCGCGTTGAACGCGCTCCGGACCTCGCCCGCGGACATCGTCTTCACCTCGCGGCCCGCGATCGAGATGACCTGATCCCCCTTCTTGATGCCGGCGCGCTCGGCGGGGCCGCGCTCCATCGTGCGGGTGATGAACACCGTGGTCGTGCGCAGCTCGTACCAGAGGCCGAGGCCGATCCGCGCGTGGGCGGGCTGGAACGCGAGCGTGAGCTTCCCGCCGCCCTCGAGCTCGACGCGGATCTGGCCGGCCTCGCGATCCTCGGCCGACGGCCGGCCGATCTCGCGGACGCCGATCGGTTTGTCGTTGATGGTGTTGGCGTCCCAGAGCTCGACGCGGAGCTTGTCGTCAGGGCCGATGCGGAAATTGCCGCTCGGGCTGCCGGGCCAGGTCGGCTCGAGCGTGTCGCTCTGCACGCTCGTCCGGAGCACCTCCTTGCCGTTCACGAGCAGGCGCGCGTAGGGATCCGGCAGGCCGCCGCCGAGCGCCTGGTCCCAGGTGCGCCCGTCGCGGGTGCGCTCCGGGACGCGCCCGTCGACGAAGCGGATCCAGCGCAGGTCATCGGGCGGCGGGGGGTCGAGCGCCTGCTGGGCCGCCGGCGGCCGGAGCCGGGTGGAGAGCTCGGGGTAGACGGCCGGGCAGCCCGCCGCGCCGGTCAGCGCGGCGAGGGCGAGGAGCACGAGGTGGCGCGCGCGGCGGATCGGGCTGGGCAAGGTTCCCCATTTTTGGCCGGAGCGCGCATCCACCGCAACAAAACCGTGCTATTCGCGCCCCATGAAGGACGCCCCCGCCATCGCCACCCATGATCTCGGCGCGCACGTCGGCCAGACGGTCACGCTCCGCGGGTGGCTTTACAACAAGCGCTCCAGCGGAAAGCTGCACTTCATCGAGCTGCGCGACGGGTTCGGCATCGTGCAGTGCGTGATGTCGAAGGGTGACGTCGGCGAGGAGGCCTTCGCCGCGGCCGACAAGGTCACGCAGGAGAGCGCCGTCGAGATCACCGGCGAGGTGAAGGCGCACCCGAAGCGCGCGGGCGTCTTCGAGATCGCGACGAAGTCCTTCCGCCTGCTCGCCCCGACGGCCGGCGAGTATCCGATCTCTCCGAAGGAGCACGGGACCGATTTCCTGATGGATCACCGGCACCTGTGGCTCCGGTCCAGGCGCCAGCACGCGATCATGAGGGTGCGGCACACGATCATCCAGGCGATCCGGGACTTCTTCGACGGCCGCGGCTTCACGCTGGTGGACGCGCCGATCTTGACGCCGAACGCGTGCGAGGGGACGAGCACGCTCTTCGAGACCGACTACCACGGCGAGAAGGCGTACCTCACCCAGTCGGGCCAGCTCTACATGGAGGCCGCGGCGGCGGCGTTCGGCAAGGCCTACTGCTTCGGTCCGACGTTCCGCGCCGAGAAGTCGAAGACGCGCCGGCACCTCGCCGAGTTCTGGATGGTCGAGCCCGAGGTGGCGTTCATGGACCTCGAGGGGGACATGGACCTCGCGGAGGACACCCTGTGCTTCATCGTCGAGCGGGTGCTGGAGCGGCGCCGCCCGGAGCTCGCCGTCCTGGAGCGCGACGTCTCGAAGCTAGAGGCCGTGAAGAAGCCGTTCCCGCGGATCCACTACGACGAGGCGGTCGCGATCCTGAACGCGGCGCGCGCGGAGAAGCGCAAGGCGGCCGCGCCGGGGGAGCCGGAGATCCTGGATTTCCCGTGGGGGGACGACTTCGGCGGCGAGGACGAGACGGTGATCTCCAGCCGCTACGATCGCCCGGTGATGGTCCACCGCTACCCCGCGGAGGTGAAGGCCTTCTACATGAAGCGCGATCCCGGGAACACGCGCGCCGCGCTCTGCGTCGACGTGCTCGCGCCCGAGGGGTACGGCGAGGTGATCGGCGGCGGGCAGCGCGAGGACGATCTCGGCGTGCTCGAGCGGGCGATCGAGCACCACAAGCTGCCGCGCGCCGCGTTCGAGTGGTACCTCGACCTGCGCCGCTACGGGACCTTCCCGCACGCCGGCTTCGGCCTCGGCGTGGAGCGCTCGGTGGCCTGGATCTGCGGCCTGCCGCACGTGCGCGAGACGATCCCGTTCGCGCGGATGCTGAACCGGCTGTCTCCCTAGCTGGCCAGCCGCGCGCAGAAATCATAGAGAAGAGTAAATTTCGCTCGATGCACGTGCGGATGCGCGTACCTGCGTGCGTGCGCGCGTGAGTGAGCGCGGATGCGCGCCGATGAGCGCCCGCCGCGCACGCGCACATCGGCGCCATGTCGGATCCATTTTTGCGGAGCTTGCGGGGCGGCTCTGTCGTATCAAGAAGTGATCCGGGGGCGGATCTCGACCCACTCTCGCTCGACCCACGACGGGGTTTCCCCTGAGCCCCTCCCCGCGAGGAGAACGCTATGGCCCGTCTCGTTGGCTTCATCGGTAACCGTCCGGATCTCGGCGCCCGCGCCATCGAGCTCGAGGGGCGCGCCCTCACCGTCCGTCGCAAGCCGGGCGTCGTGCCCGGGTGGGGCGTCGGCTTTTACCAGGGTGGGGAGATCCTCCTGAAGCGCCGACCTATCGATGATCGCCCGGAGATCAGCCTTGTCGACATGACCAGGGACGTGCGCGCGGACATCCTCGTGGCGCACGTCCGCGCCGCGACGGTCGGCAGCCTGCGCACGGAGAACACGCACCCGTTCCGGTACCGGCAATGGCTGTTCGCCCACACGGGCACGGTCGAGGCGTTCGCCCGGCTTCGATCGCGGCTCAGCGAGTCGCTGCCGCAGTTCCTCCAGCGCGACCTGCGCGGCGAGACGGACAGCGAGATCCTGTTCCACCTCTTCCTGTCGTTCCTGCACGACAGCGGCCAGCTCGACCGGCCGAACGTGGACGCGGCGACCGCGCGGGCGGCGCTCCGCTCGTCGATCGCGCTGGTCGACCGGCTCTGCGCCGAGGAGGGCGCCGGGCCGAGCGCGATGAACATCCTCGTGTCGAACCCCGAGTACCTGGTGGCCGCGCGCGGGGGAGCGCGGATGGGGTACCGCGTGCTCGAGGGGCACCACGACATGGAGCGCGTGCTGGGCGACGGCGGGCTGGGCCGGATGCGGATGCCCGATTTCGCGGCGAGCCGCCTGACCCTGGTCGCGTCGGACTTCGACGACGACCAGCTCCCGGCCGGGTGGACCCCGGTGGGCGAGCGTGCGATCGTGACGTTCACGCGCGCCGATGATCCTGCGGTCGAGCCCTTCTGATCTCCGCGCCACGCGCGAATCGTCGATCCTCGCTTGCGCAGCGCTGCTCTGCGCCCTCGCCGGCTGCACGGCCGCGCCGGTCGCCGACTTCCCGACCGCCGCGGAGCTGCCCACCGATCGGAGGCGGCCTGACGGCGTCGCGATCGATCCGGCGAGCGCGCCGCCACCCGCGGCCGATCGCGGCGTGGCCGCGGACGGCCTCGTCACGCTGCGGGCGCCGCTCGGCGTGGACGTGGCGGTCGCCGTCGTCGCGGAGTTCTTCAAGCGCGTGGTGCTCGAGGACGGCGACGGGCTGAGCGCGCTGCTCACGCGCGACGCGCTGGCGATCGCCCCCGGCTCCGGCGGCGGGCAGGGCCAGACGCCGAGCGCGGGCCTGTGGTGGGAGCAGCGCTTCCGGCGGCTCGACTACGGCAAGCTCGCGGGGGAGACGATCTACCGCGATGCCGAGGTCGAGCTCTACCGGGGCGAGGACGTGCTCGAGGCCTCGCCCCACCCGGCGATCCAGACCGACGCGCTCGACGAGGACGACGTGATCGTCCGGGTCCCGATCATCACCGCCCGGATCGGGGCGGATCGGCTCCTCGGAGACGAGATCGTCATCTGGCTCCGGCGCGACGGCATGCGGTTCAAGATCTACCGGCTGCTCGAGGATTTTCAGCTACAGTAATACACATTACACTTCTTGTTCCGGATCGCTTCCGACGCCCTGCGCCGCCGACCCCCTTTGCGCCGGCGGCGAGCTCCCGCATGATCGGGCTTACCATGAGCCGCCTCAAGATCGCGTTTGTGAGCTCGGGGGGGGCGGCGCGGGGCCTCGCGCACCTCGGTGTGCTGAAGGCCTGCGAGGAGCTGGGCATCCACCCGGACATCTACGTCGGCGCGGGCGCGGGCGCGCTCGTGAGCGCGACGTACGGGCAGGACATCCCGCTCGACGTGCTGCTGGATGCGTACCGGTTGCCGTGGCGGCGCCGGCACCGCGGGCCGAGGCTGCACGTGTCGACGTTCCTCGGCGCGCCGCGCGCGCGCGATCTGCTCGACCCGGGTTACCTGCTCTCGGGGCTGTTCTCGATCGACCGGCTCGAGCGCTACATCCGCCGGACGCTCCCGATCAACGACTTCCGCCAGCTCCCGCAGGCGGTCTACGTGACGGCCGTCGACGTCGACACCGCCCAGCGCGTCGTCTTCGGCCCGGGCTACGAGGAGGCGACGCCGATCAGCCAGGCGGTCGCGGCGAGCTGCTGCGTGCCCGGCGTCTTCCGGCCGTACCGCATCGGGGGCCGGTATTTCCTGAGCGGCGAGGTCGCGAGGACGCTCTCGGCCGATCTCGCCGTGGCCGCGGGCGCGCGCGTCGTGATCATCTCCAACATCTACCGCCCCGAGGAGCGCGGCGAGGCCCAGCGCACGCTCGCGCGGAGCGGCCCGCTCGGCATCCTGCGCCAGTCGCTCAACATCCTGCTCGCCGAGAAGGAGCGGCGCGGCGTGGAGCTGCTCTCGAAGCTCTACCCGAACGTGACCTTCATCGACGTCGCGCCCGACGTCGGCGGCTACAGCTACATGAACCGGTTCGCCGCGAGGCCGCTGATCCTGCGCGGCTACCGCGAGGGGCTGCGCGAGCTCGCGGCCGCGAAGGAGAAGGGGCTCTTCGACGGCGTCGTCTCGCCGAACAAGGCGCTGAACTGAGCGAGCATCCTGCCCGCGGAGCTCGCGCGACCGGGGCAGCGACGACGAGCCGGATCACATCCCGGCGACGATCCGGAAGCTGTCCTGGTGGGGCACGAGCTCCAGGCGGTTGTCGTCCACCTTGCGCCGCCACTCCTCGCCCTTCTGGCCAGGGATGCGGTAGCTCGCGCTGAACGTGTAGTCGACGTACACGACCTCCTCCTCCTTGAGGACGCGGCGGTAGCGGATCTCGTAGCGGATGGCGCGGGCGTCCTGGAACTTGCTCGTGAGGTAGTCGCGCAGGCCGGCGTAATCGAGGTCGTCCGCGGCGTCGACGTTGCCGCCGTCCTCGTAGTACTGCGGCGACGCGAGCTGGAGGAGCGCGCCGACGTCCTTGTTCTCGACGGCGTGCCGGTACTTCTCGCAGAACGAGATGATCTTCCGGTTCTCCTCGCTGTCCTCGACGTCGGTGTTCGGGATGTAGTGGGTGGTGCACCCGCCGAGGGCGGCGGAGGCGACAAGGAGGAGCGGGGCGAGGGCTTTGATCGACGGGCGGATCATACGCAGGTGGCCGAACACCCGGAGGAAGCGGGTGATTCCAGCCAGGGGACCTTGCCAGATGCAGGCGCAATCCGGCAAGCGGACGGGCCCACGGCGATGAAGGAAGGCGCTCATGCGCGGTCGCCGAGCCATCGGAGCAGGGCGAGGTGACCCACGAGGCCCGCGGGATCGAGGGGCGCGTCGAGGTCGACGTGGGGCAGGGTGGATCCATCCGGATCCGCCTGGAGGAGGAGCGCGACGGCGCCGCGGGCGAGGGCCGCGTCGGGGATGCCGGCGAGGGAGAGGACTTGGCGGGCGACGGGGCCGGCGTCGTCTGCGGCGACGACGACGATGCGGTCGGCGTCTCCGGCGGCGACGAGCTCGGCCGCTGCGCGGAGCGCCTCCAGCGCGCCGCCGAGGCCGGCGCCGGTGGCGAAGCTCGGGCCCGTGAGCTGGAAGGCGATGGCGCACTCGCCGGCGATCACGTTGGGGGAGGTGGCGGGGAAGAGGCGCGGCTCGACGAAGCGGGCGCCGCGCGCGCGGCGGCGGGCGTCGAAGGCCTCGTTGGTGTCGATCGTGGCGAGCGCGTGGCCGGCGACGACTCCGGCGCCGCGCAGGGCGTCGGGGCCGACCTGCGCCGCGAGCGCCGAGATCGCGGCGAGGCCGAGGCGGCAGAGCGTGTCGAGGCGGGCGAGCCGATCGCGGGCGAGGCCGGTGGCGGCCTCGAGCGCGTCGAGCTCGCAGGTGATGACGTGGGCGTGTGGGCCGAGGTGCACCGGGCGCGGGGCGCGCGGCCGGCGGCCGCTGGGGCGAGCGGTGAGGACGAGCGCGGCGTTGGCGCCCCCGAAGGCCGCGGAGAGCTTGAGGGCGGCGTCGATCGGGCGGGGCTCCGCGCGGTCGAGGAGCAGCGCGGGCGCGTCCGGATCGGGCTCACCCGCGGATGCGGCGGGGGGCGCGACGGAAGAGCGGACGGCATCCGCGGCGGCGAGCAGCTCGAGGGCGCCCGCGGCGCCGAGGGTGTGGCCGATCTGGGCCTTGAAAGGCTGGATCACGGGCGGCGGCGCGCCGGGCGCCTCGCCGAGGACGGCCTGGATCGCGCGGGCCTCCATGGCGTCGTTGAAGGGGGTGGCAGTGGCGTGCGCGCTGACGAGGCCGATGCGCGACGGGGGGCACGCGGCATCGGCGAGGGCCGCTCGGGCGGCGCGCGCCAGGCCGGCGCCGGTGCGGTCGGGCGCGGTGATGTGGACCGCGTCGGTCGAGGCGCCGAAGCCGGCGACGCGCAGGAGGATGGGGGCGCCGCGCGCGCGGTCCTCGCGGACGAGGGCGAGGACGGCCGCGCCCTCGCCGAGCGACATGCCGTCGCGACCGATCCGGAACGGGCGCGGCCTCGTGGCCGTGGTCGCGCGGAGCGCCTCGAACCCCGCGGCGACGAAGACGCTGAGCGCGTCGTAGCCGCCCGCCAGGACGAGATCGCAGGCGTCGCGGTCGAGCCAGCGGAGGCCCACTCCGATCGCGATCGTGGAGGCGGCGCAGGCCGCGAGGATCTGCGTGCGGCGCGGCGCGCGCTCGAGGCCGTGGGCAGCGAGCGACGCGTCGAGCGGCGCGAAGTACGTCGCGCCGCGCGCGAGCTCGGCGAGCTCGGCGACGCCGGCGCCGCCGGCGCGCGCCGCGAAGAAGCGCTCGGCGGCGAGCATGCCGCCGCTCGACGTGCCGATCGCGACGCCGACGCGCTCGGCGCGCCAGCCGGGCCGGACGGCGGCGAGCCCCGAGATCACCTGCGCGAGCGCAGCGGAGAGCAGGTCGGCCGCGCGATCGGCGCTCGCGACGACGCCGAGATCCGCGGGCGCCCGCGCGGCGAACGGGCGGAGGAGGCCGGCCCCGGCGAGCGCAGAGTCGGGCGCGATGCCGACGCGCGGCGGATCGCCCGGCGCGGGGGCGCGGTAGGCGTCGCGGCCCAGGCCGAGCGCGGAGACGGCGCCGGCGGCGATCGCGCACGCGTCGCTCACGACGCGCCCCCGGGCAGCGCGTCCGGATCGACGAACGCGCGCGGATCCGGCGCGCGATCGCGCTCCTCGCCCTCGCAGGTGATGGTCACGAGGAGGCCCGTCGACGCCTGCGCGTAGCGCACGGTGCCGCAGCCGACCCGGCCGGCCATGACGATCTCCTCGTCGACCGGGCGCGGCGGCTGGCTGGGCGCGGCCGCCCATGTCGTGCGCCGCGCGCCGACGAGGCCGCCCTCGGCGAGGCGGAGCTCGATGATGGCATCACCGTCGCGCAGGACGAAATCATCCGTCGCGCCGGCGCGGCCGTGCCAGAGGAGGTCGCCGGCGGCGGGGCGGAGCAGCCACCACCGGAGGAACTCGACGGGGAGGCCGCGCAGCGCTGCGCGCGGCGTGGTCGCGTCGCCGCGCTTCAGGAGATCGACGGCGGGGATCGCGAAGCGGAAGCGATCGCCGCGGGTCCAGAGGTCCAGCGCGGTCGTGCCGCCCGGGCCGAGGAGGATCATCCGCAGCGCGCCCTCGGCGCCGCCGCTCGGCGCGGGCGCGATCGCCACGGCGCCGCGGGCCTCGAGGACATGGCCGGAGCGCGGCTCGCGCAGCGCGAGGCGCACGCGCAGGGTCCGCGCGCCGGCGCCCTCCGCCTCGCGACGGAGCGCGTCGAGGCGCGCGCGGGCCTCGCGCCACGCGGCCTGGCCGGGGCGCGGCGAGGGGGCAGCGCCGCCGAGCAGATCGGCGAAGTCTCGGTCGAGCGCCGTGGCGGGTGGGCGCGCCGCCGGCGCGCACGCGCTGGAGAGCGCGACGAGCAGGCAGCCGGCACGGACCGGGCACCGCAGCGCAGGGCGTGGAGCACGGCGCGGCGGGATCACGCGTCGCCAGGCGCCACGAGGAGGACGGCGTAGCCGCGGTCCGGGGCGCCCCCGAGGACGAGCGCGCCGGCGAGTGAGCCGCGCGCGATCGCCGACACGCCGGCCGCCACGGCGAAGCCGCCGGCGCCCTCGTGATCGCCGACGCGCGGCGCGAGTGCGCGGCGCGGCACGTCCGCCCACGCGGAGCCGTCGAGGGAGCGCGAGAGGCGCGCGTCGTCGCGGCCGACGAGCACGCCCGAGCGAGGCCCGGGGGGCGGCGCGCCCGCGAGCGCACCGGCGCCGTCTCCGCGCCAGGAGCTCCACCAGGCGACGCGGGCGATCGGCCGCGCCCCGCGGCCGCGCGCCAGCACCTCGCTCTCGAGCAGCACCACGACGGCGCCCTCGCCGCGCACGCCGCGATCGAGGATCTCCGAGCAGATCGGTCCGAGGCAGCGCTCGATCATCGGGCTCGCCTCCTCGACGCTGCCCGCCGCGATGGCCTCCCCCTCGCCCGCGGAGATGAGCTCGATCGCGGTGACCATCGCCGCCTCCGCGGTCGCGCCGAGGTCGGCGACCGAGAAGACCGGGCCGCGGAGCCCGAGGTAGATCGACGCGTGGCCGACGGGCGACGACGGCACGAGGTTCGGGAAGTCCGCGGGGCTCGCGTACTTCGCGCCCTTGTCATAGATACGGCGCATGTACGCGGTCGACGCGTCGACGCTGCCGAAGGACGCGCCGACGATCGCGCCGATCAGCGGCGCCGCGTCCGCGCCCACGTCGAGCCCGCCCTCCGCGAGCGCCGTCTGGATCGCCGTCGCGGCGAGGCGGCCCGCGCGATCGAGCCGCCTCGCGCGCGCGAGGTCCAGGTGCTCGCCGGCGCTCCACGCGAGCGGCCCGTCGGCGGGCGGCGGCCCCGGCTCGAGGTAGGCCGCGGCGCCCTGCGCGCCAAGCACACCCAGCGGCCCGACGGTCCCGGCGGCGGTGACCACCACCGAGCGGCGCGCCGGGTCCGCGCCTCCGGGCGGCGGGAACCGCTCCGGCTGGGCGAAGACGAGCACGCTGTCGGTGCCGCCGAAGCCGAAGGAGCTCGACATCGCCGCGCGGATGGGCGCCTCGCGCGCGCTCGTTAGGTGCACGAGGCGGCACTCCGGATCGACCTCCTCGAGCCCCACGGTCGGCGGCATCACCCCGCGCGCGATCGCCATCGCGGTGATCACGGCCTCGATCGCGCCCGCCGCGCCGAGCGTGTGGCCGATCTGGCCCTTCGACGACGAGACCGCGACGCGCTCGGCCTCGGGGCCCAGGCAGGCGTGGATCGCGGCCGCCTCCATCGAGTCGTTGAGCGGCGTCCCCGTGCCGTGCGCGTTCACGTAGTCGAGGTCACACGCGTCTAGCTCGGCGCGGCGGAGCGCGTCCCGCATCACCCGCGCCGCTGTCCGCCCCCCGCGCTCGGGGTTCGTGATGTGGTGCGCCTCGGCCCCGACGGCCCAGCCGCGCAGCTCGACGATCGGCCGCGCCCCGCGCGCGCGCGCAGCGCCCTCGGGCTCCAGCACCAGGAACGCGGCGCCCTCGCCGAGGTTCAGGCCCGCGCGCCTGCGATCGAACGGGCGGCACGGCTCCGGATCGAGCGCGCCGAGCGCGCCGAAGCCCGAGTAAGTCAGCCTGCAGAGGCCGTCCGCGCCGCCCGCGATGACACAGGTCGAGAGGCCGGCCCGGATCCACGCGGCGCCCAGCAGGATCGCGTTCGCGCCGCTCGAGCAGGCGCTGCACACGCTCCTCACGCGGCGGAACGGGCCCACGGCCACCCTGAGATGATCGGCTGCGGACGAGAGCGGGTGCGAGAGCATTCGCCTGAGCGGCGTGATCGCCGCCGGATCGCGCGAGAGCCAGGCGAGCAGGTCCTCGGTCTCGAACATGCCCGCCGTCGTGCCGCCCACGATCAGGTCCACGGCCGCGGTGCGCGGATCGACCCCCGCGTCGGCGAGCGCCTCGCGAGCGGAGAGCACCGCCATCGCGCCGGTGCGCGACCACCCCTCGGCCTCGCCGGGCGGCGCGACCTCCTCGGCGCGGAGCCCCTGGACCTCGGCGGCGATCCGCACGCGCGACTCGGCGATCTCGAAGAGCGACAGCGGCGCGAAGGCCCGGTCGCCGGCGACGAGCCGGTCCATGGTCGCCGCCGCGCCGCGCGCAAGCGGTGAGACCACACCTATTCCCGTGACCCAGATGCGCACGTTCGATCGGCTCCCCGCGGCGCCCTCGATCAGGCCGCCCCCGTCGCTTTCATGATGTGCTCGACGAGCGCGTCCACGGACGCAAAGATCGGCCTCGCCTCGTCGCCCTCCGGGATGCGAACGCCGAAGCGCTCCTCGACGCTCATGGCGAGCTGGAGGGCGTCGAGCGAGTCGAGCCCCAGTCCGCCGCCGAAGAGCGGGGCCGCGTCGTCGATGTCCGCCGGCGTCTTCCCCTCGAGGTTCAGATCCGAGATCATCAGTTGCTTGAGCTTTTGCTTTACTTGGTGGGCGTCCATGGGCGCGTGCAAGCGAGGTAACACAAATTCCGCCCATTTTGCCAGTGGGCCAGCACTTTTTCCCCTGCTTTGCTAGAGAAGTCACATGGCTCTCGTCGACTACGCCACCTCCGCCGGGGTCGCGCTGCTCACGCTCAACGACCCGCCGGTGAACGGCTACACGCACGAGATGATGAAGGACCTCGACGCGGCCATCCTCGAGGCCCGCTTCGACAATGACGTGCACGTGATCGTCATCACGGGCCACGGCGAGCGGTTCTTCTGCGCCGGCGCGAACATCGCGATGCTCCGGGAGTCGGACCCCACCTTCAAGTACTACTTCTGCCTGCACGCGAACGAGACGCTGAGCCGCCTCGAGCACACGCCCAAGCTCTGCATCGCGGCGCTCAACGGCCACACCGTCGGCGGCGGGCTCGAGATCGCGATGGCGTGCGATCTGCGCATCGCTCGCAAGGGCGCGGGGAAGATCGGCCTGCCCGAGGTCTCGCTCGGCGTCCTCCCGGGCACCGGCGGAACGCAGCGGCTCGCCCGGCTGATCGGCAAGTCGCGCGCGATCCAGCTCATGTGCGAGGGGCAGACCTTCGACTTCGACGTGGCGCTCGGCTACGGCCTCGTGAACGAGGTCTGGGAGACCGCGTCGCACCGCGAGTTCATGGACAGGGTCCTCGCCTACGGCCACCAGTTCACACCGCCGAACCGCGCCGCCCTCGCGGTCGGCCGGATCAAGCGCGCCGTGCAGACCGGCCTCGAGGTCGGGCTCGAGCAAGGCCTCGCCCTCGAGCGAGAGCTCCAGGCCGAGCTCTTCGCATCCGAGGATGCGCGGGAGGGGCTCGCCGCCTTCACCGAGAAGCGGAAGCCCGCCTTCCAAGGCAAGTAGCCCGACCCGCCCTCCGCCACATCTCGCGTATGCGCCGACCGAGGCACCGAGGACAGAGCACCAGTTGACGACCCCGAGGACAGCGCACCATCTACCCGGCACCAATCCGTCCAGGGCACAATAACCATCCTGGGGCGCGCACAGATGTGCTGTTTCCTGGACGAAGACGATTCTTGAATCATAGTCGCACAACTGCACTAAAGTTCAGTTATGCACGACCAGATTCACTTCCCCGGGCGCGCCACGGCGCGGCCCACCTTCGAAAGCGTGTACGCGACCGGCCTGCCCTTCCTGCGGCAATCGCTGCGATGGCTCGGGATCGCGGATCATGATCTCGATGACGTCCTTCAGGACGTGATGCTCGCCGCATACCGCGGGCTCGATGGCTTCGATCCGGAGCGCGCTGCCAGGCGAGGCAGCGACGCGGAGCGCGAGCCGGCGGATCCGCTCGAAGGCGCGGATCCCGCACCCTGGGTCCCGGCGCAGCCTTCACCCGCCGACGCGCTCCGGCGGTGGCTCTTCGGCATCGCATGGAGGCAGGCGAGCCACTACCGGGACAGAGCGCACCGCCGCCGCGAGGTGCCGGTCGGCGCGGGCCCGACCTGGCCCTACCAGACCCCGGACCCGCGCCCGAGCTCCGAGCAGATCGTCGCGATCGAGCAGCGGAGCCGGCTGATAAACCGGCTGCTCGCGATGATCGCGATCGAGCGGCGAGTCGTGATCATCATGTACGACCTGCTCGACATCCCGATCGCCGACATCGCGGCGGAGCTCGATCTGAAGGAGAACACCGTCCGGAGCCGGCTCCGGGCGGCGCGCGAGGAGCTCCGCGTCGCGATCAAGCGCATGCGCGCGGAGGAGCGGCGCGCGCTCCACGCCTCGGGCCTCCTCGCCGTGTCGGAGCGCCGCGGGCCCGACGAGATCGCGCTGGTGCGCGCGGCCCGCGAGATCCCGCCGGTGCCGGAGGAGGTGCGGCGCAGGATCTGGGGCGAGCTGCAGCGCGCGATCGCGAGCTGCGCGCCGGCCGGCGATCAGCCCGCGAGCATCTTCGCGTAGTGCTCGGCGATCGCCGTGCCGCCGAGCCTAGAGAAGAATGACGAGTAGCAGATCCAGACCGCGAGGCCGTTCATGTCCTCGAAGATCGGCGGCAGGTACGGCGGCGGGCGGACGATGCCGTCGGTCATGTGCGCGTGGAGCACGGGCACGTCCTCGTGCGCGACCTTGCCGACGAAGAGGAACGGGATGAGCGCGGCTCGGTCCTGCTGGATCGCGGCGCGCATGAAGGCGTAGTTCAGCACGATCCCCTTGCAGTAGCAGGCGTCCTTCGTGAACGGGGCGCCGCCCTCGAGCAGGCCGCCGCGGAACACGCGGCGCGCGTTCTGGAAGCACTCGTCCTCTTCGTAGCCCTCCATCCGGTACCACTCGAAGACGTCGAGGAAGGTCGCGCCGTCCTCGGCCTTGTCGACGGCGAGGATACGGTCGTTCAGCTTCTTGGCGCGGCGGGGCGTGCTGCGGAAGGTGAAGATCTCGACGAGCGCGGCGAGGCCCTCCTGGACCGCGGTCGTGCGCGGCGGGCCCTTCGCGAGCCATCGGGCCACGGGCTGCGCCTGCCCGTTCAGGCTGGTGGCGACGTGGACCCAGCCCTCGTGCGCCTCGAGGATGTCGACGTCGCTCCGGGAGAAGGTCGCGCCGCTCCGGATCTTGACGTAGTCGCTGCCAGCCGCGGCGTCGGCGAGCAGCGAGTCGTCCACCTGGACGCGGATCGGGGCCCCGCCGAAGAAGCGGTCGAAGCGGGCGTTCAGCTCGAGCGCGGCCGCCTCGGCGGTGATGTCGCGCCGCTCGGTCGGGCCGAGGCGCTCGCCGCCGATGGCGGTGAAGAGGTCGTAGAGGACGACCCCCATGTCACGGACGCTGGTCTTGCCGTCGGGGAAGCGGTCCTTCGGCGAGCCGTAGAGCCTGCGCGAGCAGTCGTAGAAGGCCCTCGTTCCGCGCGCCTTCAGCATCTGCACCACGATCCGGTACTCGTCCGCGGTGGCGCGGAGGATCTGGCCGAGGCGGTCGCGCTCTCCGAGCTCACGCTCCGCGTCGCGGAGGATGTCCTCGAACTCGCGGTTCTTCGCGTCTGGGTCGAAGCCGAGGTCGTCCACGTAGGCGACGCGGGGGAGCTCGCGCTGGCCTCCGCGAAGGAACCGGTCCTCGACCTCCGCGTGCCAGCGGAGCGCCTGGAGGATGCGGATCGGGCGCTGCGCGTCGAGCACGCGCTGGGCGAGGCTCGCCAGGATCTCCTTGTACGATCTCCACGGGCCGGCCGCGGGTGGCGAAGGGGTGCTCGGGATCGGCTCGTCCCGGAAGCTCAGGGCCTCGAGGGGCGCGGATCGCGCAGGGGGTGACGCGGGGGCAGGGGGCGCAGCGGCGGGCGGCGCGGAGGGGTCGGCGGCGAGATCGCCCTGCGGGGGAGCGCCCGGGGCTCCCCCGTCCACGTCACGCGCGTCCCTCGCCTCCCTGGCCTCGCCCCGCTGCGCCATCGCCGCCGATTGCTAACATCGCAGCGACCGTCGGATCAAACGCGCTCGCAGCGGGCGCGGGCGCCGCGTCCTTGTCGGCACCGCGGCCACGGGCTACGAGGCCTGGCCGAATGACCGCCCCCGAGCCCCAGACGAGCGCCGACGCCCCGAACGCGACCGACCAGGCGACCCAGCTCTCGGACGCCGAGCTGCTCGAACGCACCGCCGACGCCGCGAAGCGGCTCCGGGCCGCGGTGGCGGCGGCCGTCGTCGGTCAGGACGAGGTCATCGAGGCGATGCTGATCACCCTCGCCGCCCGAGGTCATGCGCTGCTCGTCGGCGTGCCCGGGCTGGCGAAGACGCTGCTCGTCGCGTCGCTCGCGAAGGCGCTGGACCTGAGCTTCGGCCGCGTGCAGTTCACCCCGGACCTGTTGCCAGCGGACATCACGGGCACCGACGTGCTGCACGAGCAGCACGGGACACGGAGCCTCCGGTTCCAGGCAGGGCCGATCTTCCACAACCTCGTGCTCGCGGACGAGATCAACCGGACCCCGCCGAAGACCCAGGCGGCGCTCCTCGAGGCGATGCAGGAGCGAAAGGTGACGGTGGGCACGACGACCCATCCGCTCCCCGATCCCTTCCAGGTCTTCGCGACGCGCAACCCGATCGAGCAAGAGGGGACGTACCCGCTGCCGGAGGCGCAGCTCGATCGCTTCCTGCTCGAGATCCACGTGACGTACCCGAGCGAGGCCGAGGAGCGCGAGGTCGCGCGGCGCACGACGTCCGGGAAGCCCGCGGAGATCGCGGCTGTCCTGCACGCGTGGGAGGTGCGGGCCATCGGGCAGCTCATCCCGCGCATCCCGGTGACGGACGAGGCAGTGAGCCTGGCGGTGAAGCTCGTGCGCGCGACGCGACCGGGCAGCGACCGGATCGCGACGGAGGTGCGGGACTACGTTCGCTACGGCGCGGGGCCGCGCGGCAGCCAGGCGCTGGTGCTGGCCGCCAAGGCGCGCGCGGCGCTGCGCGGCGAGGCCGCGGCGGACGTGGACGACGTGCGCGCGCTCCTGATCCCGGCGCTGCGGCACCGGATCGTGCTCTCCTACCGGGCCGAGGCGGACGGCGTGAAGGACGTCGATGTGCTCGCCGCCGTGGAGCGGGCGGCGCGCTGAGCCCGCGAGGCCGGCGGCGCGTCAGTCGCGCCTGCGATCGGTCGCGGCGTCCGCCGACGCTTCCCGAGGCTCGCCCTCCGGCGGGAGCTCGGTGGAAGCGATCATCTCCCTGGGATCGAGCAAGAACCGCAGCTTCGCGCGCCCCTTGCCGTCCCACGCGAGCGCGATGACGCCGCTCTTCCGGAGCTTGATCTCGGGGCTCGCTCCCGAGGGGCCGGGGCCGAGGAGCGACGACGCGAGCAGCGAGAGCAGCGGCTCGTGCCCGACGAGCGCGATCGGTCCGGCACCCCGGTGCCGCGGGAGCAGCCGCACGAGATCGGCTGGCGCGTGGACGGGGGTGAGCTCCTCGAGGACCGAGACCTCGTCCGTGAGCTCGGCCGCCTCCGCGATGATCTCCGCGGTCTGCACCGCGCGCACGAGCGGGCTGGTCCAGATGGTCGCGGGGCGCCGGTCGTCGCTCCGGGCGAGCCACCGCGCGACGCGGCGGGTGACCTTGCGCCCCTTGCCCGTCAACCACCGGCCGGCATCGCCGAGGCCCCCGGCGTCGTCGGTGGCCTGGCCGTGGCGGATGATGAGGATCTCCATGGCGACGACCTTACCCGGCGCGGCGAAGCACGGCACGCGCCGGGGCGGGGGCCCTCGCCGCGGAGGCTCAGAACTCGCACTGGTGGGTGGTCAGGTTGCAGTACGAGCCGGCGGCGACGAACGGGCAGACGTTCCCGAAGAAGTTGTCGCAGGGGATGCCGCACGTGTACGCGGTGTGCGTGTAGCAGATCTGCCCGGGATCACACTCGGCGTCGTTCGCGCAGCGGCAGTTGAAGTCGTCGGGGATGCCGTTGCCGTTCTCGTCCTCGCCGTCGCAGCACTCGGTGACGTAGTAGTCGCTCGCGCTGCAGTCGTCGTCGCTGCAGTCGGTCGCGCCGTCGCAGTCGTTGTCGATGCCGTCGGTGCAGGCGCCGGTGCCGAACTCCGGGCCGGGCGGACCGCCGTTCGCGCAGTTCACGCAGGCCCCGACGTTCGTGCAGGCGGAGTCGGCGCAGTCGACGTAGTGGTCGCCGTCGTTGTCGAGGCCGTCATCGCAGACCTCGGGCGGGTTGGGGATGATCTCGACGTTCAGCACGAAGGGGCCCTCGTTGGCGCCGCCCACGGGGTCGATCGTGTAGCCGTCGAGGAAGACGTAGTACGTGCCGGGGTAGAGGATCGTGAAGTCGAGCTTCGCGGCCCAGTCGCTGCCGGCGCTGTCGTCGTCGCAGCCGATCTCGGCGCCGGAGTTGCACGCGCCGGTGCGGACGTAGAGCGTCGAGTCGAAGCTCGTGCCGATCGAGTCGAGGTGGACCTTCGAGGGGGCGGTGAGCACGAAGTAGAAGACGGCCTCGCCGGCGTCGCCGCCGCACACGCCCTTGGTCTCGCTGACGTGCCCGGTGGTGTCGCCCGTGTACGTGCCCGTGCCCGTGATGAGCTTCGGCGAGAGGCAGTTCGCCTGCTGGAGCACGCAGAAGGGGTTGTTCGCGCAGTCCGGGTCCTGGCAGTCGACGAGCGTGTCGTTGTCGTCGTCGAGGCCGTTGTTGCACTGCTCCGGGGTGGGCGCGCAGCTCGGCGCGAAGAAGCACGCGGGGTCGGCGCAGTCGATCTTGTTGTCGCAGTTGTTGTCGATCCCGTCGTCGCAGATCTCGGGCGAGCAGCTCTGGCAGGACGGCGACGCGACGCACTGCGGGTCGGCGCAGTCGACGAGGGTGTCGCAGTCGTTGTCGGTGCCGTCGCTGCAGACCTCGGGCGAGCCGGGGGGCTGGCAGGCGCAGGGGAAGATGCCGTCGCAGTCGGGATCGGCGCAGTCGATCAAGAGGTCGCAGTCGTCGTCCTGATCGTTGTCGCAGGTCTCGCCCTGGGACTGGCACTGACAGATCGGGTCGCCGAAGCAGTCGCCGTCGTCACAGTCGAAGGAGCCGTCGCAGTCGTCGTCGAAGCCGTTGCCGCACTTGCCGGCCTCGGACGCGGAGCAGCCGCAGATCGGAGTGCCGACGCAGTCGGCGTCGAAGCAGTCGACGATCATGTCGCAGTCGTCGTCCACGCCGTTCTGGCAGCTCTCGCCGCCGGGGCTCGGCGTGCAGCCGCAGATCGGGGCGCTGGAGCAGGCGGGGTCGAAGCAGTCGGCCGGGCCGTTGCAGTCGTTGTCGGCGGCGTCGGTGCAGACCTCGGGTGCGCCGAGGTACACGGAGGGGTTGAAGTCGTTGCAGTCGTCGCCGCCGCAGATGTCCGCGACGTGGCCGTCCTCGTCGTCGTCGCGCGGGCCGTGCGCGCAGACGCCGCCCTCGCACGCGTCGGTCGTGCAGGCGTCGCCGTCGTCGCAGTCGGTGGATCCGCCGCACGTCGTGGATCCGCCCTGGCCGCCACCGCCGCTCTGGCTCGTCGTGGTCGTGGTGCTGGTCGTGGTCGGCGCGCCGCCGGAGCCGCCCTCGTTCCGATCGAGCGCGCCGAGGTCCGTGCGGCCGCAGGACGACATCGCGGCGCCGAGGCCGAGGAGCGCGCTCAGCACGGCCATTCGAATGGAAGAGCCCGACATCATGCACCTCTCGCCTCGCCGCCGCAGGCCCATCCCCGCCGCGCCGGGCGCGCCGGGCAGCCCAGCAAAGCAAGTTTCAACGCCCGGACAAAGCGGTTTCGTCGGCGCCTCCGGTGCGTCCGGCGCGTCCGGCGCGCCCTCCGCGGGCCGCGCGACGGGTTGCCGCTCGAGGCGGCAGCGTGTAACGAGACGGCGCGTGGCGCTGCAAGAGACCCAGTACGATCGGCCGCCGGAGGGGCTCCAGCGCGGTCGTTACCCGGCGCCGAGGTGGATGGTCGCGGCGGTCGGCGCGGCGGTGGTGCTGGGAGCGATCATCTACATGATCTGGCGCGCGCGCCGCGCGGCGCGGCCGCCGGAGCAGGACGCGCCCCGAACGTCGAGGCGGCGCCCGTGACGAGCGACGCCGAGGGATCTCCTTGAGCAAGCTCACCCGACGCCTGGTCCTCGCCATGTTTCTCGGGGTCGCGATCTACGGCGCGCTCGTGCTCGCGCGGGGGTCCGACCAGATCCGCGCGTGCTTCGAGGTCTTCGCGTGGTGGACCTTCGCGGCCGCCTGCGGCCTCGCGTTCTTGAACTACGTGCTTCGCTTCCTCAAGTGGGAGTACTACCTCTCGATCCTCGAGATCCGCGGGATCCCCAAGGGCGAGAGCTTCCTGACCTTCCTCTCCGGCTTCGTGCTCACCGTGACGCCCGGCAAGGTCGGCGAGGTCTTCAAGTCGCTCATCCTGTTCCAGACCCGGCAGGTGCCCATCGCGCGCACCGCGCCGATCGTGGTGGCGGAGCGCGTGACCGATCTGATCGGCGTCATCGTGATCATCACCGTCGGCAGCCTGAGCTTTCCGGGTGGGCTGATCTGGGCCACGCTCGGCGCGCTCCTGGTGGCCGCGGTGCTGGCGTTCGTCGCGTCGCGCAGGATCTCGGAAGGCGTGCTCCGCGCGCTCCAGCGGATGCCGGGGGCGCTCGGCCGGATCGCGGGGCGCGTCGGGCCGAGGCTCGAGCTGGCCCTGCGGGAGCTGCGCGGCCTGACCGCGCCCGCGCGGCTCGTCTGGCCGACCATCCTGTCGATCGCGGCGTGGGGCCTCGAAGGGGTCGGGTTGTGGATGATCCTCCGCGGCCTCTCGGAGCGCCCGGCGCTGCCGCTCACCGCGTTCTTCTACGCGACGGCGACGCTCGCCGGCGCGCTCGTCCCGATGCCCGGCGGCCTGGGCGTGACGGACAAGCTGCTCGAGGAGCAGATGGCCCACCTCGGCGGCGTGCCGGCCGCGACGGCGACCACGGCCATGCTGCTCGTCCGGCTCGCGACGCTCTGGTTCGCCGTGCTGGTCGGCTTCGCGGCCCTGGGGCTGCTCCGGGCGCGCTACCCGAGCCTGATCGCCGCGGGCGAGGGGCCGGCGGGCGAGCCGGGGCTCGGGGCGGGGGCAGCCGCCGAGCGACCTGGAGCCCCGAGGCGAGAGGCTTCCGAGGAGGGCGCCCCCGACCCGCGGTGACTGGAAAAGGCGCTCCGGGCGCGCTCGGACGGCCCGGCGGGAGATCGCACGTCAGAAAGGACGCTTTCTCGGCCGCTTGATATACAGTGCGGCCGCAAGCGGGCGCGAGCCCACGACACGAGTTGAAGGGCCCAGGGTCCCCCCACCCGCGACCGCGGGTCCTCCGGGCCCCCGAAGAACGCCGCGCGACCGCGGCCCTTGGAGACATGGCAACCATCGAACGAGGCGTCGGACTAGTGCGGCGCGTGATCGCGCACCTGAAGAAGCGCCCCTCCAGCCATGCCGTCGTCGGAGCGAGCCAGGCCGCGCTCGACGCGCTCGAGTCGAAGCTGATGGTCGAGCTGCCGCCCACGCTCCGGACCTTCCTCGAGTTCGACTTCACGTTCGAGAGCCTGGGGAAGCGGTTCAAGGGCCGGCGCCGCTTCGGCGCCGATCCGGCGGCGCCGCGGCCGAAGATCACTTCGGTCCGCAAGCTCGCCGAGGCGATGACCGACCTCGGCTGGACCGAGTCGACGATCCGCGGCAAGGTCGTGCGCCTCCCCAACCTCCCCGGCCACCCGTGGAACGCGCTCTACCTCGGCGAGGCGAGGCGCGACGGCGAGCTCGTGATCCTCGGCCTCGAGAACGAGGACACGAACGTCCGTGTGTTCCCGCGGTACACCGCGTTCGACCTCTACCTGGTCGACCAGTGCGGGCTCGCCCGCATGAGCGAGTCGCAGCGGCTCGACGACCTCGAGTCGCACGTCGCGCTGAACCCCGAGCTCGGCAGCTCGGACGAGGACGACGAGGGCGAGACCGACTACTGACTGCGGCGCGGGCGGCCCGCGCGGCGCGGCGGCGGGGCCCCGCCGGCGAGGCGCGAGATGGAGGGGACAGGAGGAGCGGGCGAGGTGCTGCGGTTCGAGGTGGCCGCGGAGGATCCGCGCGACCGCCTCGACAAGCTGGTGGTGCGCCTGCTCGAGCGCGCGGGCCGCGCAGCATCACGGGCCACGGTGCAGCGCTGGATCGAGGGCGGGCGGGTGCTCGTCGACGGGGCGCCGGCGCGCGCGTCCGCGGGCGTGCTCGCCGGCGCCCGCGTCGAGGTCCGGCCGGAGGCGCCGCCCCCGAGCGCGGCCGCGCCCGACGCACGGATCGCCGTCCCGGTGGTCTTCGAGGACGCGCACCTGCTCGTGATCGACAAACCAGCCGGGCTCGTCGTGCACCCGGCGCGCGGGCACGCGTCCGGCACGCTGGTGAACGGCCTGCTCGCCCTCCCCGGCTTCGAGCGGCCGCCGGCCGACCCGCGCGATCCGATGGGCCACGCGCGCCCGGGGATCGTGCACCGGCTCGACAAGGGCACGAGCGGGCTGATGGTGGTGGCCAGGGACGAGCCGACGCGCGAGGCCCTGAAGGCGCTCTTCGCGCGGCACGACATCGAGCGCGAGTACGTCGCGATCGTCGCGGGCTCGGCGCGCGACGCGACATACGACACGCCGCACGGGCGGCACCCGACCGACCGGCTCCGGTTCACGTCGCGTGTCGCCGCCGGGCGCCGCGCGGTGACGCGCGTGCGGGTGCTGGAGCGGCTCGGCGACGCGGCGACGCTGGTCGCGTGCGCGCTGGAGACCGGGCGGACGCACCAGATCCGGGTGCACCTCTCGGAGCGCGGCGGGACGCCGATCCTCGGCGACCCGCTCTACGGCAGACCGCCGCGCAGCGCCGACGTGCGCGCGATCGCCGAGGAGCTCGGGCGGCAGGCGCTGCACGCGCGCGTGCTCGGTTTCGTGCACCCGGCGACGAGCGCGGCGATGCGCTGGGAGAGCCCGCTGCCTGGGGACATGGCGCGGGCGCTCGGGCGGCTGCGCGAGCTCGCTACCAGATCTTCGATTTGACGTGCCCCTTCGACTTGATGAGGATGTCGACGAGCGCGCGGTCGTAGAAGTTCTTCTGGTAGAGCTCCGGCGAGACGCGGCTCTTGTAGAGGGCGCGTCCCTCCTCGATCTCCTCGGAGAGCACCGTGAAGAGATCGTCCTGCTGGATCCCCTGGACGATCTTCTCCTCGTTGTAGAGCGAGAGGTCGCTCGCGATGGCGCGCGCCAGACGGCGGGCGGCCTCTTCGGTCTCGATCAGGGGCATCGGCTCTCCTCCAGGGGGTGCGCCGCGCCGGGGCGATGGCCTCTCGGCGGGCGCGCCTAGGATGCACGAGCAGCGCTCGCCATGTCAAAGTCGCTGGGCTCGATGCCGTCGCGCGGGGGCGCCGGCGCGGGCGGCCGGGCCGCCGGCGGAGGGCCGGGGCGCGCGAGGCTCAGGGCGGAGAGGGCCGTGAGCAGCGGGAAGGCGGCCAGCGCATACCGGCCTGAGCCGAAGAACGTCGCGTGCGTGAGCGCCGTCGCGGCGAGCGTGGCGAGCGCGGCGGCGGGCAGGACGGGGCCCTCGAGCAGGGCGCGCCCGCGCGAGGCCCCGAGGGCGAGCAGCGCGAGGTAGCCGATCCAGGCGTGCACGTGCAGCGCGGAGAGCGCGCCCGCGACGAGGAGGGCGACCCGGGCGAGCGCGAGCGCGCGCCGCGCGAGGCCCGCGCGGGGCGACGACGGCGGCGCGCCGGGCCGCGCGCCGGCGGAGGCCCAGGCCGCCCAGGCGAGCGCGAGCAGGAGCGCGACGCGCTCGAACACGGTCTCGATCGCCCCGAGCGCGACCTTGCGCCGCTCGCCGAGCGCCTCGGGGTTCGACGCGTGCAGGTACCAGCCCGCCGCGCCGCAGTAGTCGAAGGTCGCGGCGAGCTTGCGCGGGACGAGCGCGAGCCACTCGGCGGGGTGCGAGGCGATGAACCTCCGCGCCTCGCGCTCGAAGCAGGCGTCCTTGCCGGCCTCGTCGAAGACCTCGCGGCAGGCCTCGGGGACCTGCACCGGCGCCCACCCGCCCGTCGAGGCCGGGTCGGCGCCGATCAGCAGGTTCCAGCCGCCGTTGACGCTGACGAGGGCGCAGCGGCGCATCCGGACGCAGTTGCGCGCGGTCCACGGGGCGCACACGGCCACCGCGACGAGCGTCGCCGCCGCGATCGCGGCCGCGCGCGCCGCGAGGCGACCCGGAGCCCCGGATATCGAGCCGGCGCGATCGGGCCCGGACGCGGCGATCCACGCGAGCGCCGGGGCGAGCAGGAGGGACTGCGGCCGCACCAGCGTGGCCGCCCCGACGATCGCGCCGACCACCGCGATCGGCGCGAGCGACGGCCGCAGGGCGAGGCGATCCCGCGCCCACGCGGCGGCCCACGCGGCGCAAGCGAGCAGCGCGCCGGTCACGCCCTCGGTCATGAGCGCGGGGGTGTACGCGACGAGCCCGGGGTGGAGCGCGACCAGCCCGCCCGCGAGCGCCGCCGCCCAGCGCGGGCCGCAGCGCGCGGCCAGGCGATGCGCCGCGAGCGCCGCGAGCGCTCCGAGCGCGGCGTTGAGCACCATCGCCGCGGCCGGCCTCGGCCCGACCAGCGCGTAGATCGCGCCCACCGCGCCGGGGTACCCCACCGGGTAGTGCGCCGCGTACGTGACGACCCCGTCCGGCCAGAGCCACGTGTAGCCGAGCCCCTCGGCGACGCGGGTCGCGAGGCGGTGGTAGTACTCTCCGTCGGCGGCGGGCGGGAACCGCCTCGCGGCCCAGGCGACGACCGCGAGCCGCGCCGCGAGCGCGACACCGAAGACGACGGCCGCGTCGCGCCTCCACCCGGGCGCGCCCGCTCCGCCGGTCACGGCGCCGCCGGTGCGAGCGGGAACCGCCCGAGCAGGCCCGCACCCCGGAGCGCGGCGATCACCTCGCACGCGGGCAGCCCGACGACGTTCGAGTACGACCCCTCGATGCGGGCCACCGCGAACGCGCCGATCCCCTGGATCGCGTACGCGCCCGCCTTGTCGAGCCCCTCGCCTGTCGCCGCGTAGCCGGCGATCTCTTCGTCGTCGAGCGCGCGGAAGCGCACCCGCGTCACGACGGTCTCGGCGTGGAGCGGCGCCGCGCCCGCGAGCTCGCCCCCGGCCGGCCCGGCCACGGCGAAGCGCGTCCAGACCTCGTGCTCGCGCCCGGCGAGCGCCCGGATCATCGCCCGCGCGTCCGCCTCGTCGCGCGGCTTGCCGAGCGCCGCGCCGTCGAGGATCACCGCCGTGTCGGCGACGAGGATCGCCCCCGCGCCCTCGGCCTCCGGCCGCGCCTGGATCGCCGCGAGCTTCGCCAGCGCCACGCGATCGAGGTAGGCGCCCGCCCCCTCGCCGGCGCGCCCGGTCTCGTCCACCTCCGCGCCCACGATCCGGAGCGGCAAGCCGAGCGTCGTCAGGATCTCCCGCCGCCGTGGCGAGGAGGAGCCGAGCAGGAGCGGGTGGTCGCGATCGATCATGGCGCCTCCAGCGGCCTCCGGTGCGGCCGGCGCGCCCCCTTAGCACGACCCCGGACGAGCCGCGCCTCCCCCGGGTTCGTGGGGCGCAGGGCGCCGGCGCGGAGGGCGCGCCACGTGGAGCGCGCCCCGGAAGCCCGAATGGGAACCCGGGGGGATCGTGCGCACGGCCCGACCCATCCGGCGCGGCGCTCGCAATTGCTCTTTTGACTCCGCCCGAGGCAGTCAGTAGAGGGTCGTGCGCATGCGCTTCAACCTCCCCAGGGAGCCGGCGCGACCGAGCCTGCCGCTGCTGGTGGTCTCCGGAGTCCTGGCGATCAGCGCTGCGAGCTCGCCCGCCCGCGCCGCGGATTGCGAGCCGCCGAGCGGCCTGTCGACCTGCATCGACGCCGACAACCTCTGGCCGCGCCCAGGCGGCGGTCCGCTCTTCTCGATCGGGAGCGCGTCCACTGCGCCGGAGGGCACGGCCTCGTTCGGCCTCGTCCTGAGCTACCTCTCGCGCCCCGTGGGCCTCCGGGTCGCCTCCCCGGATCCCGACGGCACCGTCATCTACGCGCTCGACAACATGCTCGACGCGACCTTCCTGTGGTCGCTCGGGCTCACCGATCGCCTCGAGATCGCGCTCGCCGCTCCGGTCACGCTCTTCCAGGACGGCGCCGGCCTCTCCGACGTGGTCGGCACCGACGCCGAGCTGCCGCGGAGCGTGCTCCGCGATCCTCGCCTCGGCGTCTCGTTCGCGATCCTGCCGCGGCCGCGCGTGGGCTCGCCCGACGGGCTCGCGCTCACCGCGCGCTTCGACGTCGGCATCCCGACGGGCGACGAGGCGAGCTTCGCCGGCGCGGCGACCGCCACCGCGATCCCGAGCGCGGTCGCCGAGTACCGGCTCGGCCCGCTCGGCGCCGCGGCGCAGATCGGCGCGAGGCTCCGCGGCACGAGCTCGCTCGCCGGCGCGGAGGTCGGCTCGCAGCTCGAGGGCGCGCTGGGCGCCACCTACGACATCCTCCCCGATCGGTGGCTCACCGCCGGCGCCGAGGCGTTCGCGCTCTACACGCTCGGCGATCAGCGCCCGCCCTCGCGTGGCGGCGAGCCCGATCCGGCGCTCGTGCCCGCGGAGTGGATCGTCTCCGCGAGCACCGCGCCGCTGCTCGCCGGCGACGTGGTCCTCTCGCTCGGCGGCGGCGGCCCGATCCCGTTCTCCTCCGAGTCCGCCCTCACCGCGCCGCGCTTCCGCTTCGACCTCGGCCTCCGCTACGCGCCGACCGGCCGCGACGCCGACGGCGACCGCGTCCTCGATCGCGACGACCGCTGCGTCGACGTCGCGGAGGACCGCGACGGCTTCCAGGACGCGGACGGTTGCCCCGAGCCCGACAACGACGGCGACCGCATCCCCGACGATCGCGATCGCTGCCGCGACGAAGCCGAGACGGTCGACGGCTTCCAGGACACCGACGGCTGCCCCGACCTCGACGACGACAGCGACCGGATCCCCGACGACGAGGATCGCTGCCGCAACGAGGCGGAGGATCGCGACGGCTTCGAGGACGCCGACGGCTGCTCCGACCCTGACAACGACGGCGACGGCATCCCCGACGCGCGCGACGTCTGCCCGAACGGCGCCGAGGACGCCGACGGCTTCAAGGACGCCGACGGCTGCCCCGACCCCGACAACGACCTCGACCAGATCCCCGACGCCTCCGACGCCTGCCCGACCTCCGCCGAGGATCGCGACGGCCACCAGGACGCCGACGGCTGCCCCGAGCCCGACAACGACGAGGACGGCATCCTCGACGGCGCCGACGCGTGCCCGACCACGCCGGAGACGATCGACGGCAAGAGCGACGAGGATGGCTGCCCCGAGCCGGGCGCCCGCGCCCTCGCGCGCTGGTCCGGCAGCCAGGTCCTCGTCGACGGCCTCGCGCGCTGGAGGCCCGGCGCCTCGGAGCTCCCGCCCGACCTCGCCGCGCAGGTGCGCATGATGGCGCAGCTCATCCGCGGCCGCGCCCCGGTCGACGCCGTGATCGTCGAGGCGTACCCGGACGGCGCTGGCGACGGCTCCGCGCGCGCGATCGAGCTCGCGGGCGCGCGGGCCGCCGCCGTGAAGGGCGTGCTCGCCGCGTCGGGCATCCCGGCCGACCGCATCACGGCGGCCGCGGGCGACACCTCCGCGAAGCGCCCCCCGAACGCTCCACAGATCGAGATCACCGTGACCCTCGCCAAGCGACCGGCGGCCGCGCCGGCCGCCGCGCCCCCCTCCCCGCCCGCACAGGACAAGCCCCGATGAACCTCCTCGAGGCGCGCCGCGCCCGCCACCTCGTCGTCCGCCTCGATCGAGGCGAGGAGCTCCCCGGCGCCCTGCTCCGCGCGCTCGACGAGGCCGAGGCCCGCGCCGGCTGGATCGAGGGCGCGGGCTCGCTCGAGGCCGCCGAGATCGCCGTCGTCGATCAGGCGACCCGCGGCTACGCGAAGACCCGCCGCATCGAGGGCCCCTGTGACGCCGTCTCGCTCACCGGCAACGTCGCGCTCCTCCAGGGCGAGGGCTCGCTGCGCCTCTGGACCACGCTGGCCCGCGAGACCGACGTCGGCCTCCAGCTCGCGGCCGGCGAGCTCGTCTGGGCGCGCGTGTACGCCCTCGAGCTCCGGATCACCGTCTTCGACGACATCGCGCTCGCGCGCGTCGCCGACGATCGCACCGGCCTCGGCCTCCTCGTCGCCCAGCCCCTCGGCGCAGGCGCCGCCCCCCTCGCGGCAGCCGCCGCGATCGCCTCCGCCGAGCCGGCCCGCGCGACCCCGCCGGCCCCGCCCGCCGCCGCCGAGCCCTCCCCTGCCCTCCCCCCGCGCCCCGCGCGCCCGAAGCAGGACGAGGAGCAGCACTACCCCGAGGTCGACGACCTCGTCACCCACTTCCATTTCGGCGAGTGCGTCGTGCTGAGCTCCGACGGCGAGCGGATCCGGCTCCGCCAGGAGCGCGACGGCCGAGTGCGCGAGGTCTCGCTCACCATGCTCCGGGCCGAGGCGCCCACCACCGATCCCGCGACCGGCAAGCGCCACTTCCGCCTGCTCCGCAAGAACTGACGCGCGTCAGAAGACGCGCTGCTCGATGTTGATCGAGTCGCCCGCCTGCAGCGGCACGTCGGGGATCCGGTTGTCGATGATGTCCTCCACCGACACCGTCGCGGCCACCGTCTTGTCCCCCGCGCGGCGGCGGATCGTGACCTTCCCCTTGTCGGCCACGCTGTTGAACCCCCCCGCCATCGAGATCGCGCGGAGCAGCGTCATCCCCGGCTCGAGCGGGAACGAGCCTGGCTTCTGCACCTCGCCGAGCACCTCGACCCGCTTGGAGTTGTACTCCTTCATGCTCACCGACACGCTCGGATCGGTGAGGTACTGCTCCTCCATGAGCCGCGCCCGGACGAGCTCCGCGACCTCCTGCGGCTCGAGCCCCGCGACCTTCAGCCGCTTGACATAAGGGAAATCGACCGTCCCGTCGGGTGCGACGGTGAACGTCGTCGGCACCTTCTCCTCTCCGACGATCCGCAGCTCGAAGACGTCGCCGACGCCGATGGTCGTCGCCTGCACGGGCGGCGGGAGATCCACCGGCTTTGCCTGATGCGAGCCGCAGGCCAGGACCGAGAGCGAGAGCAGGAGGATCGCGATCACGCGCAGCGCGCGCATCACATGAACCAGCGCACGCCCAGGAAGGCCTCGAACTGCTGCCACTGGAGCGAATTAGCCTCGCCTGCCGCGTTCGTGAAGGAGGTGTCGCTGATGTTGGTACCGTAGCGCACGGTCGTGTTGATGCCGAACGAGTCGGCGAAACGGTACTCGCCGAACGCCGATGCGTCGACGCGGATGTCGCTGAACGCCGAGTGCCCCGAGAGGTCGTCGGTCGCCGGGATGTCCGGGTAGACGATCGGCCCCACCCCGCCGTCGACGACCAGGAGGAAGCGGCCGCCGAAGAAGTACGTCAGCTTGAGGTAGCCGCGGTCCTGCTCGAAGTACGTGCCGATGTAGCTGTCGTGGAAGTCGCGGACGAAACCGGCCGCGAGCGAGGACAGGGTCAGCGTCGCCGCGGCCGGATCGGTCGAGGGGTTCGGCGTCAGGAACCACTTGAGCTCGAGCTGGCCGATGACGCTGTCGAAGTCGTTCTGACCGGTCGGCGTGTAGAAGCTCGCGCCCCAGCCCGCCATCGCGAGCACGCCGAACGAGTTCGTGATCAGGCCGTTCACGCCGAGCTGGGTGCGCAGCGGGTGCGACGACGTCTTCCCCGTCCCTTCGGGATAGCCGATGAACCCGAACCGCGCGTCGTACATGAGCGCGGTCCGCGGGAGGAACCGCCAGCGCCCGCGCGTCCGCGCCTCGTGCTGGAGGTTCGTCAGGTTCTGGAAGTCGGCCGACTCGAAGAACGTGCCGCCAAAGTGATAGCCGAGGCGCCAGTCGAGCAGCCCGCCGCCCGGCGTCCAGATCAGCTCTCCGCCCGCGCCCGCGTGGATGCGGTTGAAGCTCGCCTCGGTCAGCCCAAGATCGGACGGGGCGATGCTCCGGCCGACCTCCGCCTCGAGCACGCCCGACCACGGGCGCTTCGGCAAAATCGCGAGCTGGAGGTCAAGCGTGCCCCCGATGTTCCGCTGCTCGCTCATCAGGTCCTGCCCCTCCTCGGGGCCGGACACCGGGAAGAACTCGTCGTACGTCGCCGCGATCCCCGCGCGGAACTCGAAATCGGGCGGCGGCGCGTCGGGGGTCGCCTCCAGGCGCTGCCTGCTCAGCGTGGAGAGCGAGAACGAGGGCGTGATCCGGAGGCGCAGCGAACCGACCGGACCTTCGCCGTTCTTGTCGGAGCGGCGGAAGTAGTTCGAGTCGTATCCGAACTCGGCGGCCACGCCGGGGTGGAGCTCGACATCACCCGTGCGGATGCCGATGCCCTCCGTGTACCGCCGATCCTGGAGCCAGGGCTGATCCTGGGCAGAGGCAGACACGGGGAGCGCCGTGAGCGTGAGGACGGCGGCAGCTAGGGATAGACGGAAGTTCATCACCCGAAAGTGCAGTTCAAGATGAGGCGCGCTCGCTTATTTGAAGCAGCTACTGCACGAGGGCGGGTCAGCGATGATGTCGAGCACGGGGTACTCGGAGGGATCCTCCTCGGGGAGGTTGGGATCGATCGTGCTCGTGACGGCGCTGTCGCCGATGAAGCCGGCCTCCTGACCGATGCACTGGTTCGCCTCGGCCGTGAGCTGCTCGCTTCGCTGGCGCAGGACCGTGAGGATCGTGAACTCGTGGTTGGCAAGGTCGGCATCGCGCCGGTTCGCCGCGAGCTCGAGGCCCTGCTTGCGCTCTCGCGCCGATCGGATCGCGACGTCGATCTGGTTCAGCTTGTCGTTCAGACAGAGCGTCTTCACCACGTCTCGCTGGGAGCGCGCCGTCTCGAGCTGGCGGCGGACCGACATGCGGGCGCCCTCCATGCGCGAGAGGAACGTCTCGCTCTGCGCGAGCTGCTCGGCAGGCGACAGGTTCACCTGCCGCGACAGCCCCGCAGACGCGTCCGGCGTCGGAGGAGGAGGCACGGTCTGCGCCTGCGCCGCAGCGAGACCATGCCCGATCACCAGGGAGAGCAAGGCCACCGCCGAGAAGCTGAGGATCCGTTCCCGCCTCATCAATTCCTCCTAAGTCCTGGGCGCGGAGTATAGGAGCCGCCGGACAGCGTTGTCAAAACGCATCCGGCGCGCACCTGACCCGAATGGTCCGAAAAATGCAGCATCTTTGCACAGTCTTCGGGCACGCCGGGATTGGTTGCATCCAGCGCGCGGGGCGTTCATGCGCCCGCGCGAGATTCTGGATCACTGGCTGACGAAGGTCACCGGGATGACGATCGTCGCGCCGCCGCCGTCGGGGGGCGCGAACTGCGCGCTCTGCACGCGGGCGACGACGCACGAGATCACCGTCCCCGAGAGGCCGCCGCCGCCCGACGGGCTCGCGGACAGGACCTCGCCGTTGGGCCCGACCCTCGCGGTGATGCGCACCGAGCCCTTCATGCTCGGGTCCTCCGCCAGGCCGCGCGTGTAGCAGCGCCGGAAGCCGGCGCTCATGCCGGCGACGACCGAGGAGGCGTTGGCCACGTTGCCGCCGGAAACCGCCGCGCCGCCGACCTGAGCGTTGCCGACGGGCCCCTTCACCTTCTGGGTCGAGCCGGCCGAGGCAGGGCTGCCCGCCTCGGTGTTGCCGAGGCCGCTGAGGCCGCCGCCGCCCACGGCGCCGGGGCGCACGGTGCCGCCGCCGCTGCCGCCCATGTTCAGGCCGGCGATGCCGCCCTTGCCGACGCCCGAGCCGGAGGCCGCGGCGTTCTCGAGCAGGCCGAGCGGCACGTCACCCGAGCTCAGCACGCTCGAGGTGGCGTTGCCCGTCGAGTTGAGCGCGCCGAGCATCTGCATGTCGAGCTGCGCGAGCTCGTTGGCGATGGCGGAGGCGCGCGCGTCGCTGATGTTGCCCTTGCCGCCGCCCGGTCCCGCGCCCTTGCCCGCGCCTCCGCCGCCCGCCTTCGGGGCCTCCGCCGCGGCGGTCGCCGCGGCGACGGGCGTGTCGGGGACCTCCTTGGGCTGCTCGACCGGCGGGGGCGGCGGGAGCTGCTTCACCGACTCGAGGAGCTGCGCGACCTCGACCTCGTCGTCGACGATCGGGTCCATCCAGTCCGAGTAGATCGAGCCGACCGCGCCGAAGTGCAGGAGGAACGAGAAGGCCGCGATGATCGTGGTCGTCCAGTCGATGTCGGCGGCGAGCCCGGCCTTCACCGAGACAGGGAGCTGCGGCTTCGGCTGCACGGGCGGCGGCGCGACGAACTGGAAGAGGAACGTCGTCTCACCGACGACGATCTTGCCGCGGGCGTCCTCGCTCAGCGGGATCTGGAACGCCGGCACGTTGCCGAGCGGCACCTGCCTCGCGGAGCCCTTGAGCGCGGCGAGCTCCGAGACGCCCGATTTCAGCGCGATCCGGCCGGTCATCCCGTCGAGGAAGTTGAGCTGGTACTCGCCGCCCACGAGCTCGAAGAGCCGGAAGCTCGGCGGGATCGCCTTGCTCGGGATGACGAACATGCTCTTCTCGCTCGGCCCGATGGTGACGTGGGTGCGCTGCTTGATGACGCGCTCCTCGATCACCTTGCCGCCCTGGACCAGGCCGATCCGGAGCACCTTCGGGCCCACCGCCTGCGGCATCGCGCGCATCGTCGCGGTCATGGTCCCGGGGCGTGCGGCGGAGGCAGGGGAGGTCTGCTGCTGGGTCATTCCAAGTCTCCGGTGGGGCGCTGAGCAGAAGGCCGGTCGTCGCTCTCGAGCGCCCGGCGCGGGGAGGGCCTGAGGGGCGCTGACCCCGCGCCGTCGTGGAAGTTCCGGCCGACGAGGGTACACGGACCGCCGCAGGCGGTCCAGGCGAGCGCGGGCGGATCAGGCGTGCCTCACCGGCGCGCGGCGCTCCTCCCCGGCGCGCGGCGCTCCTCCCCGGCGCGCGCGTCGAGCGGCGCGAGCGGGCCCACGGCGGCGGCGACCAGGGCGTCGATGGCCTCGCGCTGGCGGTCGGCGGCGATGCGGCCGGAGCGGCCGCCGGCCGCGGACGCCGCGGCGCCGGCGGCGCCCACCGCGAGCACGGCCACGAGCGCGACGGTGCCGGCGCCCGCGAGGAACGAGAGCGTCGCGAGCAGCAGGGCGGCGAAGGCGGAGAGCCGCACCGCGGCCGGTGGCCAGGCCGCGCCGGCCTCGAGCCGGTGCGCCGCCTCGGCGAGCAGGTCGTTCGCCGCGGCGACCCTGGCGGGCTCGCCCTCGGCGTCGAGGACCGCGCGCGCGAGGCGGTGCTCCCAGCTCCCCGGCCGCGATCGCCGCAAGAGCTCCGCGAGGCGCGCCTCGCCCGGGAGCGCGCGCAGCGAGCGCGCGAGGACCCGCGCGTCACCGCCGGTGAGCGCGGCGATCCGCGCGCAGTGGCCCCAGGACGCCGCGGCGCAGGCGCCGCTCGCGACGAGCGAGAGCGCGATGAAGAGCGCCGCCGACACGGCCGCTAGAACGGCTCCTTGTAGATGGCCTGCTCGATCCGATCGAGGAAGGGCTGACGGAGCTCCGCGAGCGTGAGCTTGGGCTGGATGCGGCTCACGTCGACGGCGGCGATCGGCTTCTGGATGCGGCCCGTGATGGTCACCTCGGCCAGCGTGATGACGCCGCGCTGCTTGCCCTTCTCCTGGGCGCTCGCCCGCGCGCCCGCGCAGGTCACCGCGATCGTCGCCGCGCCGAGCGCGAGCGCGCGCATGGTCCTCCGTCCGATCATCCTCCACCTCCGGCGTCGGCAGCGTTGGGGTTGGCGCCGGCGCCCGCGTCGTCGGCGGGCGGCGGGGGCGCGGGCTGCGCCGCGACGGCCGCGGCGTTGATCTCGCCCTCCTTGAGCTTGGCGCGGTTCAGGAGCTCCTCCGAGTCGTCGGGCTCGCCCTTGCTGCGCAGCTCCTGGAACTTCTTGAGCTCCTTGATGGCCTCGCCGACCTGCTGCTTCGGCGTCATGCCCGGGATGCTCGGCGCGAACAGGTAGAGCAGGCCGAGATCGTAGTGGACCTGCGGCGAGGTGGCCTCGCGCTGGACGACCCACTCGAACTCGCGCTTCGCGTCGGGGTAGCGCTCGAGCAGGCGGTACGCGTCCCCGAGCGCGAGGCGGGCGGGCACGTTCTCGCCGTCGTAGCGGACCGCGCCCTCGAGCAGGATCAGCGCCTCCTGCGGGTTGCCAGCCTCGAGCAGGAGCGTCGCGAGCTGCACGCGCGCCTCGACCATGTCGGGGCGCCGCGCGACCGCGCGGCGGAACTGATCCATCGCCGCGCCGCGCTGGCCCTGCTCGCGGTAGATGAGCCCGCGCAGGAGCAGCGCCTCGGGGTTGTCCTTGTCGCGGGGCGGGTTCTCGGCCACGGGCTCGAAGCCGTCGAGGATCGCCTGGAGCGCGTAGAGCGCGAGGTCGAGGCGGCGGCTGCGGTAGTGATCGCGCGCGATGATCACCATCGCGGGCCGGTA
>CAYQYG010000030.1:0-4226 GCA_964421485.1 uncultured Polyangiaceae bacterium
AGAGCCAGGCGCCGAGCAGCGCGGCGCCCGCGACGCCGGGCCCCCTCACGACCCGCCCCCGGCGCCCGCGGCCGGTGACGGCGGCGATCCGCCGGCGAGCCGGCCTGCCCTGGGGGCCCCCGGCGTCGGGATCACCTCCGCGACGACCCGGCGCCCGGCTGGCAGCCAGGTCGCGGCCACGCGGCGGACCTCCGCCGCCGTGGCCGCGCCGTAGGCCGCGGCGTACGTCGCGGCGTCGCCGGGATCCCCGGTGGCGATCTGCAGCAGCGCGAGCCTCTCGGCCCGCCCGGCGGGCGTATCGCGGAAGGAGAGCTCCTCCGTCAGGCGCCTGAGCCGGGCGCTCGAGACCTCCGCGTCCGCCGGATCCTCCGTCTGGAGCCGCGCGATCTCCTGATCCACGGCCGCGATCGCCTCGGCGGCCGTGTGGCCCGCGCGCAGCGTCACGGAGACCATGAACCTGCTCCCCCGGTCGTTCGACATCTGCCGGACGAAGCAGTCCCCGGCGATCCCGGAGTCGCCCCCGAGGCGCCCCTGCAGCCGCGCCCTGAGGATGGTCGCGACCACGTCGAGCAGCGCGTCGTCCTTCTGATAGATGGGCGGCGTCGCCCAGGCGAGCACGGCGCGCGCCTCGCCGACGCCCGCCTCGATGCGGATGCGGCGCTCGCCCTGGAGCGCCGGCGCCGGGATCGGCGTCGGCTGCGGGCGTGGCCCTCCCGCGAGGGAGCCGAAGCGGCGCGCCACGAGCTCCTTCGCGCGCGTGATCGAGAAGTCGCCCGAGATGGAGAGGACCGCGTTGGCCGGCCCGTACCACGCCCGCAGCCGCGCGAGCACCTCCACCGGCGTCACTGCCGAGAGCTCCCCCGGCCGGGGCGCCTCCACGACGTACGGGTGGCCTGCGCCGAACAGGGCCCGCAGGACCTCGGCCTGGACCCCGCTGTACGGCGCGTCCGCGTCCCGCTGGGCCTGCTCCTCCATCTGCCGCCGCGCGTCCGCGATCGCCTCGGTGTCCACTGCGTCGGCGGCGAACCCGAGGCGATCGGCCTCGAGCCAGAGCGCGAGGTCGAGCGCCTGGGCCGGCACGGTGAAGGAGATCTTCGTCGTGTCGGTGCGCGCATCGATCGCCGGGGACCAGGGCTCGGCGCCGAGCGTCCGGATCAGCTCGGCCCGGCCGTCGGCGGGCACGTGCCGCGTCGAGCCGTCGGACAGGATGTGCCTCATGAGGGACGCCATCCCGCGCCTGCCCACCGGATCGTCCTTGGAGCCCACGCGGAAGTGGACCTGCACCGCGACGACGGCGGCGCGGTGATCTTGGTGCAGGATCGCGATCAGCCCGTTCGGCAGGGTCACCCGCTCGATCGTGAGCGGGGCGTGCACGATCAGGGGCTGCACCTCCGCCGCCGCGGGGGCCGAGATCCAGCAGAGCGCGCCCGCGAGGATCGAACCGGCGAGCCGGCGAAGGAGAGGTCTCTTCATGGCCGACCCGCGCACGAAAACGCCTCGCCGACGGCCTGTCAAGCCATGGCGGCCCTCGGAGAAGGGGTCGGACAGGTCGCGATCAGGCGAAAGGACCCTCCGGGTGAGGTCGGGGGGTCTTCCCGGACTGCCTCGGCGCATGCAGCACGAAGCGCGTGTCCCCACGACCGGACCAGATGCTGGGGATGTCCTGGCCCCTTTCCACGTAGACTGGTGCTCGCTGCCCCCTGCCGCGGCCTTCCCTTGAACACCCGACACAGAGCGACGTCCCCATGACCATGCGCGCCCAGAGCCTTGTCCTCCTCGCCCTCGTCGCCTCCGTCACCGCCTGCTCCACCACGAGCTCCCGCCCCCGCCAGGCGCCCTACGCCGGCCCCTCCGGCGGCGCCGCGCCTGGCTATGCCGGCCAGGCCCCCGGGTTCGCCGGGCCGGCCTTCACCCCGCCGGCGCAGCGATCGGCCGGATCGGGGCCGATGACCATCATCCGCCCCGTCAACGTCGGCGCCCTCCAGGCGCTCCACGGGCGCATCAAGTGCCCGCCCAAGGAGGTCGCCCCGGGCACCTGGGTCGCGTTCGATTGCGCCGCCCACCGCCCGGTGACGCGCGTCATCCCGCTCCTCCTGCCGAAGGCGAAGATGGGCTTCACCACGGCCTCGGGGCCGCTGCCCGAGTACGTCGACCACCGGCAGGCGGGCACCGAGGGGCCGATCAAGAACCAGCAGGCCGTCGGCGCGTGCACCGCGTTCTCGCTCTCCACGGCGATGGACAACGCCATCCGGCGCATGGGCCGGCAGGACACGGTGGCCCCGCTGCACGTCTGGTCCAAGTACGCCGTGCCGCTCATGGGCATCGCGGGCGACGAGACCGTGAACCAGAGCATCACGCTCGAGCAGACGTGGCCCTATGATCCGGTCAAGGCCTGCAAGCTGCTCAAGGACCCCACCGACTCGTGCAGCGTCGCGTACGGCGTCCAGGCCGGCTCGGCCCAGTTCGACCCCGCGCTCCGCGCCGAGCAGTCGGCCGCCGACGGCCAGGGCCGCTACAAGATCGAGGCGATCGAGCAGCTCAACACCAAGCCCGTGAACACCGAGGACCTCGCGGCCGTGCTCGCGGGCGGCGACGATCTGTGGGTCTCGTTCTGGGTGGACAGCGAGGCATGGCGCAACCGATCGATGCGCGACGGGGTGCTGCCCGAGTATCACCACAACGACGGCAGCGGCCACGCGGTGGTGCTCGCCGGCTACCGGACCGTGGCCGGGTCGAGGCAGTTCCTCATCCACAACAGCTGGGGCGAGGGCTGGGGTCAGAACGGATACGGCTGGATCTCCGAGGCGAACGTGCAGCGGCACATCCGGTCGGCGTACAAGGTCCGGGTGATCGACTCGCTGTCGCCGTCGCAGCCGCAGCAGCCGAACGCGAGCGGCTGCCCGGCGGGGCAGGTGCGCGACCTGGTGCTCGGGACGTGCGCGGCGCTCTGCGCGAGCGGGTCGGCGCCGGCCGCGGGCGTCTGCCTGCCGACGATCCCGGGGTACTCGCCGCCCGGATCGCCGCCGGCGCAGCCGCAGCCGAACAACTGCCCGCAGGGGCAGGCGCCCGACATGATGACGCAGCAGTGCCTGCCGCTCTGCCCGAGCGGGACGCCCGCGATCGGCGGGATGTGCCTGCCGACGCTGCCGCGGTGAAGCGAGTCAGCGCACGGTGCGGATCTCGTCCGCGCCGTGGCGCGCGATGTAATCGGGCCTGAGGCCCGGGCATCGATCGAGGTGCCTGCAGCCGGCGCAGCCCTCGGGCTTCACGCCGCCGGCGAGCCGCGAGTCCCGCAGATCGAAGACCTCGTCGGGGGTGACCACGGTGACGAGCTCGTCGCCCGGGTGGCGGACGTGGTCCTCGTAGCCCGGGAGGAAGCAGCGCGGGACGTGCAGCGCGACGACCTCGTGGCCGCCGCGGCGGGCGTCGTCGAAGGCCTCGACGAGGCGGGGGGCGACGTCCGTGAGGCGCGGGAGCTGCTCGACGTTCGCGGCGTTGCCGTCGGTGAGCGAGACGAGCCAGAGGGCGAAGCGCCGGACGCCGAGCGCGACGAGGTCGGCGATCCAGGCGCGGACGTCGCGGTAGGTGTCCTCCTTGAGGATGAGGTCGGCGACGGGATCGAGGCCGCGGGCGACGAGGTTCTGGACGGCGGTCCGGCGGAGGGCCGCGGCTTCGGCGCGGCGGACGGTGCGGTCGTAGTCGGCGTCGCCGCGGGCATGCATCGAGACGTGGAAGCGGTCGACGCCGCAGGCGACGAGGTGATCGAGGTAGTCGGCGTAGGCGTACCGGAGCCCGTTGGAGGCGACCTTGACGCGCTCGAACCCGCGGCGGCGGGCGTGGCGGACGAGGACGGAGAGGTCGCCGCGGAGCGTGGGCTCGCCGCCGGTGAAGGCGACGTCCCGGAAGCCGCGGGCGGCGGCGCGATCGATCTCGCGGGCCACGCGCGCGGTGGGGAGCGCGCGGAGCCGCATCTCGTCGGTGATCGTGCAGTAGGTGCAGGCCAGGTTGCAGTCGTAGCCGAGGACGATGTCGAGCAGCGGCACGGGCGTGTAGTATGCCGAAAGTGGCTTGGTGGTGCGCCGGTCCCGACTCGCTGGCCTGATCGCGGTGCTCGCCACGGGCGCGCTCGCCTGGGCGGGCCGGCGCGCGCTGCACGGCGGCGGCGCGGCATCGGTCGCGGGCGCGGCATCGGCCTCGGTCACGGGCGCGGACACGGTCGCGGGCGC
>CAYQYG010000030.1:4326-7848 GCA_964421485.1 uncultured Polyangiaceae bacterium
GCGCGGCATCGGCCTCGGTCACGGGCGCGGACACGGTCGCGGGCGCGGCATCGGCATCGGTCACGGTCTCGGGCGCGGACACGGCATCGGCCTCGGTCACGGTCTCGGGCGCAGACACGGCAACGGGCGCGGACACGGTCACGGCGGCGGCTCGCCCGGGCGTGCTCGCGGGCATCGACGTCCTGGAGCGCGACGGCGCGCGGGCGCTCCGAGGCCGCCGCATCGGGCTGATCACGAACGCGAGCGCCGTCGATCGCGCCGGCCAGAGGACGATCGACGTCCTGCGCGGGATGGAAGGCGTGGAGCTCGTCGCTATCTTCAGCCCCGAGCACGGGCTCGCGATCGACGCCGAGGGCGACGTCGGCGACGGGCGCGACGCGCGGACCGGGCTGCCGGTCTACAGCCTGTACGGCGCGCGGCGGCGGCCGCACGAGGCCGCGCTGCGCGGGCTCGACGCGCTCGTCTTCGACCTGCCGGACGCGGGCGCGCGGTTCTTCACGTACGCGTCGACGCTCGGCCACGCGCTCGAGGCCGCGGCCGAGCGCCGCCTCCCGATCATCGTCCTCGACCGGCCCAACCCGATCGGCGGCGCGGCCGTCGAGGGCCCGCTGCTCGACCCGGGGCGGGAGTCCTTCGTGGGTTATCACCGGATCCCGATCCGGCACGGCATGACGCTCGGCGAGCTCGCGCGGCTCTTCGACGCGGAGCGCGGGATCGGCGCGGATCTGACCGTGATCCCGGTCGAGGGGTGGCGGCGGGACATGATGGCGGGCGAGGCCGGGTGGCGCAGCCCGTCGCCGAACCTGCGGAGCGCGGCCGCGGCCGTGCTCTACCCCGGCGTGGCGCTGCTCGAGCTGACGAACGTGAGCGTCGGCCGCGGGACGTGCTGCCCCTTCCAGCGCGTCGGCGCGCCGTGGCTCGACGGGGCGGCGCTCGCCGCGGCGCTCTCGGCGCGCGATCTGCCGGGCGTGCGCGTGTCGCGGGCCGCGTTCACGCCGGCCGCCGCGACGCACGCGGGCGCGCGCTGCGACGGCGTCGCGCTCGAGGTCACGGACCCGGCGCGGATCGAGCCGGTGCGCCTCGGGCTCGCGCTGGCGCTCGACGTGCAGCGCGTCGGGAAGGGCGCGTTCCAGCCGAAGAACATCCTGGTGCTGCTGGGCAACCGGCGGGCGTTCGAGGCGCTCCTGCGCGGCGATCCGCCCGATCGGATCGCGGAGGGATGGGCGCCCGAGCTCCGGGGTTTCCTCGAGGGGCGGCGGCGGGCTCTGCTTTACTGACGCGCGGAGGGTTGCAGGCCGCGGGCGCCCGCGGCAGTCTCCGCCGCCGATGCGCCTCCCCCTGCCCTGCGCCGCCCTGCTCCTCGCGGCCCCGCTCCTCGCGCTCACGGCGTGCTCCACGCTCGCCACCTCCCCGTCGTGGGTCGGCGGCGGCCTGGCGGTGTCCGCGCCCATCCGCGAGGCCGAGGAGGACGCCGCCATCGCGCGGGAGCGGGCCATCATCGCCAGCCAGCCGCACGAGATCGGGGCGAAGCACATCCTGATCATGCACACGGCCTCGAAGAGCAAGCCCGAGTCGATCACGCGGACGCGCGAGGAGGCGCGGAAGCTCGCCCAGGAGGTGCTGCTCCAGATCCGCGGCGGCGCGGGCTTCGACGAGATGGTCGCCAAGTACAGCGACGAGCCCGGCGCCGCCGAGCGCCGCGGCGACCTCGGCGTCTTCGAGCGCAGCGTGATGGTGAAGCCCTTCGCCGACGCGGCCTTCGCGCTGAAGATCGGCCAGGTCAGCGAGGTCGTCGAGACCCAGTACGGCTTCCACATCATCAAGCGCACCGAGTAGTCCCCAGGGCGGTCCGCGGACCGTCGCGAGCGCCCCGAGGCCAGCCCGCGCCCGACACCGGGCAGGGCCCGGGCGCCTCGCACCGGGCCGGCTGGACGGCGCTCGTGAGGATCTGCTCCTCCGCCTCGGACGCCGGGAGCGGCGTCACGGTGGGCGTCATTCCGGACAGCGACGCCGCTCTACCGAGTTGAAGCGCGCGATCCGTGCTAGGAGGCGGCTCGTGTCGCTGCCTGTCGGCGTCTTGATCCTCGCGCTGGCCGTGTTCCTGGGCGGCCTCGCGGCGGTGTTCCGCCGGCGGGGGGAGCGCGCCATGCCGGCGGTGCGGGCGTTCGCGGTGGTGGCGGCGGCGGCGATCGCGGTGCTGCACCTCTTGCCGGAGGCATTCGGGGAGATCGGCTGGCGCGCGCTGCTCTCCGCGGCGGCGGGGTTCTTCGCGCCCGCGGCGCTGGAGCGGCTCTTCCCGCCGCGCGGGACCCACAAGCACGGGGCGCTGGGCGGCGGGGCGTGCGGGCACGCGCACGACCACGCGCGCACCCCGGCGCCGACCACGGCGCTCGCGATGGGCTACGCCGCGGTGCTCGCGCACCAGCTCGGCGAGGGCGCGGCCGTCGCGTCGCTCGCGCGGGTGGGCTCGCTGTCCATGTCGATCCTGCTCGCGATCGCGGCGCACACGGTGCCGCTCGCGATGGTGGTGGCGATCCGGGTGCTCGAGGTGAAGGGGGACTCGGGCGGCAGGCGGGCCATGGGCCTCGCGCTCGCGGGGGTCGCGCTGGCGACCGCGGCGGGTGCGTTCGCGGCGAGGCTCGTGGGCGTGACGCGGATCGAGGCGGTGGAGCCGTGGCTGATCGCGGCGGTGGCGGGCATCCTGCTGCACGCGCTCTCGCACGAGGCGCTGGAGAGCTCGGCGACGACGCTGGCGGCCCGCGCCGCCGAGGCCGCGGCGGGGCTGCTCGGGCTCGCGCTCGCGGCGACCGGCGTCGAGGAGACGGGCTGGATCCAGGAGATCCCCGGCTCGCTGCGCGCGGTGGGCGTGGTGCTGCTCGCGGGGCTGATCGTGCTCCGGAGCTTCGCGCCCGCGCGCGCGGGGCACCGGCCGCACGCGCACCGGCGCTGAGGCCGCCCCCGGTGGCCGCGCGCGGCGCGCTTCTGTTAGGATGCGCTCGCTCCCTGCGACTCGATGGAGGCCTGACATGAGCACGCTTCGCTTCACCTTCGCGCTGTCCTGCATCGCCGGCCTCGTCGCGACCGGCTGCGGAGGCGGGGACGACTCCCTCTTCGGCGGCGGGGCGACGACCACCACCGGCGCCGGCGGCAGCGGGAACGGCGGGGCGACCGGCAGCGGCGGCGACCCGAGCACGACGACCAGCTCGGGCGGCGGGGGCGCCGGGACCACCACCGGCTCGGGCGGCGCCGGCGGCGGCTCCACGACCACCGGCTCGGGCGGCGCCGGCGGCTCCCCGAGCTGTCAGCCCGAGGGCGCCCCCTGCGCGGCGTTCTCGGACTGCTGCTCGCAGCTATGCCTCGGCGGCTCCTGCTTCGGCGCGCAATGCCAGCCCGACGGCGCCGCGTGCAGCATGCCCTCCGACTGCTGCACCCACCAGTGCAACAACGGCGCGTGCGGCTTCGGCCAGTGCAAGCCCGACGGCCAGGGCTGCGTGACCGGATTCGAGTGCTGCTCCCAGCAAT
>CAYQYG010000030.1:7948-33246 GCA_964421485.1 uncultured Polyangiaceae bacterium
GCGTGACCGGATTCGAGTGCTGCTCCCAGCAATGCAATGGCGGCGTCTGCGGCGCGGCCCAGTGCGCGCCGGACGGGCAGGGCTGCTTCATGGACTCGCAGTGTTGCTCCCAGACCTGCGTGAACGGCACCTGCGGCGCCTCGCCGAGCTGCACCCCGCAGGGGCAGGCTTGCGCGATCGATGCGGAGTGCTGCTCGCTCCAGTGCATCGCCGGCTTCTGCATCGGGCAGGCGTGCAAGGCGGCAGGGCAGGGCTGCTTCTTCAGCTCCGAGTGCTGCTCCCAGCAGTGCGTGAACGGCGCCTGCGCGCCGTAATACGGCCTCCAGCTCCACGACGGCCGTCGGACCGGCCCTCGGGCGAGAGCAACCCTTCCCGCGCCGCCCTCGATCCGTGCTGCGGCGCCTCCACTTGTGAGGCGCCGCCGGCCCGCCCCCGTGCTACTGCCGGGCTCGTGACGACGAAGCTCCGGAGACGCCTTGCCCGCGCCCCGCTCGGCGCGGGCGCCCTCGCGCTCGCCCTCGCCATCGCGGCCCCCGCGCCGGCGCTCGCGCAGAAGCCCAGGGCCGGCGCGCAGCACGACGCGAAGAAGAAGCCCGCCGCGCACGGCGCCGGCGCCCGCAAGGACCAGCACAAGGCCGGCGCCCGCAAGCCCGCCGCCCACAAGCCCGCCGCCGCGAAGGCCCCCGAGGCGCCGGCGCCCCCCGCCCCGCCGATCGAGCTCTCGCTCCCGATCCAGCGCGCCACGCTCTCGAACGGCCTCCGCGTCGTCCTGAGCCCTGACCGCACCTCGCCCACCGTCGGGGTCTCGGTGACGTACGACGTCGGCTCGCGCGTCGAGGAGAAGGGGCGGAGCGGCTTCGCCCACCTCTTCGAGCACATGATGTTCCAGGGCAGCAAGAACGTCGCCAAGGGCGAGCACGTGCGCCTCGTCGTGGGCCACGGCGGCTCCATGGACGGCACCACGTCGCCCGACCGCACCAGCTACTTCGAATCGCTCCCCTCGAGCGAGCTCGCCCTCGCGCTCTGGCTCGAGGCGGACCGCATGAAATCGCTCGAGGTGACCGCGGAGAATTTCGAGAACCAGCGCCTGGTCGTCAAGGAGGAGCACCGGAAGGCCGTCTCCAACGCCGCGTACGGTCCGAGCCAGATCAAGCTCGGGGAGCTCGTCTACCAGGGCTACTGGCCCTACGAGCACAACCCCATCGGCTCCATGGCCGATATCGACGCGGCCAGGCTCGAGTGGGCGCGCGCCTTCTTCGCGGCCCATTATGGACCCGACACGGCGATCCTCACGATCACGGGCGATTTCGATCCCGACGAGGCGATGGCCCTCGTGAAGAAGCACTTCGAGGGGATCCCCCGGATCAATGCGGCACCGTTCAGCGACGCCGCGCTGCCCGAGCAGACCAGCCAGCGCACCGCGGTGGTGAGCGACGCGAACGCGCGGGCGCCGGGCGTGCTCTACGGCTGGGCCACGGCGGCTGCCGACATTCGGGGCTCCGGGTCGCCTCCGGCGCCCTCCGCCCCGAGCCTCGCCGACCACGCGGGCCGCCACGCGCTCGAGGTCACCGCGATCCTGCTCGGCGGGGGCGAGGCCTCGCGCCTGCACCAGCTCCTCGTGCGCGACAGGGCGCTCGCCCAGTCCGTGAGCGCGGACCTCGACGCCCGCCGCGGCCCGGGCCTCTTCATGATCGACGCGAGGCTCGCGGCCGGCGCGAAGGTCGGCGACGTCGAGCGGCTGATCGAGGGCGAGATCAAGGCGCTCGCGGCCCGCGGCCCCTCGGACGCCGAGCTCGCGAGGGCCCGCCGGCTCGCCGGCTCGCGGCTCGTGTTCGGCCTGCAGCGGAGCAGCGATCGCGCGGTCGCGCTGGGCGAGCGCGAGCTCTTCTTCGGCGACGCCCGCACGCTGAACGGCGAGCTCGGCCGCTACCTCGCGGTCACGAAGGCCGACGTGCAGCGCGTCGCCCGCGAGACCCTGAGCCCTCTCCGCCGCAACATCGTCGAGACCTACCCGGCGCCCTCGCCCGAGGCCCCGGCCCCCGCCGCGAAGCCCGCCGCGGCGAAGCCCGCCGCCCCCGCCGCGCACCACGAGAAGAAGGCCGGCAAGGCGGGCGCCAAGGACAGGGGCGGCGCGAAGCCGAAGAAGAAGAAATGACCTCGAAGATCGAGCGATCCCTGCTCGCGGCGCTCGCCGCCGCGTCGATGGCGTCGGGCTGCGTCCCGGCCGTCAGCTACGAGCCGCGCAGGCTCGAGAACGTGGCGATCCCCGTGCGGGACACGACGCCGAAGCCCCGCGTGGAGGCCCCGGCGCGCGAGCAGCCGCCCCCGTCCGGCCCTGCGCGCCCGTACCGGCTCCCGGCCGTCACGTGGGTCGATCTGCCCGGGGGCGTGAAGCTCGGCACCGCGGTGAGCCGCGCGCTGCCGATCGTGGAGATCCGCGTCGTCGTGCCCGGCGGCGCGTCGGCGGACGGCGAGCGCCCGGGCGTCGCGGCGCTCACGGGCGCGCTGCTCAAGGAGGGCGGCGCCGGCGGCCTCCCGGGCCGCGAGGTCCTCGCGCGCCTCGAGGCGCTCGGCGGCAATTTCTCGGTCGTCACGGGCCGCGACGCGATCACCCTCCGCCTCGGCGTCATGAAGGACCAGCTCCCGGAGGCCCTCGCCCTGCTCGGCGCCGTCGTGCAGCGGCCGATGCTCGACGCGGCCGAGCACAAGCGCGTCAAGAAGCGCCTGATCGAGCGCGCCCTGGACTCCGCGCGCACCGACGGCCGCTGGGGCGCGCAGATGGCGCTCTACCGCGAGCTCTACGCGCTGCCGGCCGAGCGGCACCCGTACGCCTCGTTCGCCGCCACGCCCGCGGAGCTCGAGCGCGTCACGTCCGCCGATTGCCGCGCGTTCCACGAGCGCTGGTTCGTCCCGAAGAACACCACGGTCATCGTCGCCGGCGACACCACGCCCGAGGCCGTGCGCGCCGCCGCGGAGAGGGCGTTCACCGATCGCCGCGCCGCCGAGCCGCCGGTCCTCTCGTTCACGGATCCGATGCCGCCCGAGGGCTTGAAGATCGTGCTCGTCGATCGCCCGCGGAGCACGCAGAGCGACATCTTCGTCGGCGTGCTCGGCCCGGAGCGGGCCGATCCCGGGTGGCCCGCCTTCGCCGTCGGGGCCGCGGTGCTCGGCAGCGTCGCGGGCTGGCTGAGCGGCGAGGTCCGCGGGCGCGCCGGCCTCGCGTACACCACGTACGCGCGCCCCGAGGAGGTCGCGCGCGGCCCCGGCCCGCTCCTCGCCTACGCGGGCTCGCAGACCGAGAAGACCGGCCTCGCGCTCCAGGCGGTGCTCGAGCAGGTGGACCGCCTCTCCAGGACCGCCCCCGACGAGGGCGAGCTCGAGGTCGCGGGGCGCTTCCTCTCGGACACGCTCGCGATCCGGATGGAGTCGGTCGGCGCCCTCGCGGGCCGGATCGCCGATCTGCGCCTCTTCAACCTGCCCGACGACGACCACGAGCGCTTCCGCAAGGAGGTCCGCGAGATGACGCCGGCGTTCGTCCTCAAGACCGCCACCGAGCACGTGCGCGCGGGCCACGCGGTCGTCGCGGTCGCCGGCGACGCGGCCGTGATCGGCCCGATGCTCAGCCATTTCGGCGAGGTGAAGGTCCTCGATCCGACCCGCGAATTCGAGCGCCAGCGCTCGATCCCGATGAACGCGAGCGCGCCGCTCGAGACCCCGGCCGCGCCGCGGTAGCGCCGCCTGCTGCCATGAAGAGGCTCTCGACGTTCGTGATCGCCCTGCTCGCCATCTCGGCCCCTGTCCTGAGCGGCGCCGAGCCCAGGCCCGCGGCCGTCCCCGCCCGCCCCGCGCCGCGCGGCAAGGCCCCGCCCGCCCCGCTCGACGGCGCCACGTACGATTACGAGCTCGACCCGAAGGCCGCCGGCAAACCCGAGCTGAGCTGGCTCGGCCGCGCGTTCGTGCACCGCCTCGCCGCCTCCAGCCCCGACCGCCCCCTGCCCGTGCTCGTCTTCCTCCATGGCATCAACGCCGAGCTCATCAAGTACCGCTGGATGGGCGGCGGCCGGGAGGGCGACGTCCGCCGCATCGTCGCCGAGCTCATCGAGTCGGGCCGCATCCCGCCGATCCTCGTCGCGGCCCCGAGCGCGGTGCTCCCTGCCGCCACCGCCGTCGCCCGCACGAGCTGGCCCGCCTTCGACCTCCAGCGCTTCCTCGACCTCACGGCCGAACGGCTCCGCGGCGTCGCGACCCTCGATCGCGCGCGGGTGATCGTCGCCGGCCACTCCGGCGGCGGCTGCAACAAGGACGGGGGCATCTCCACCGCCGCGCGCGCCGCCCGCCCCGTGCACGCCGCGCTCGTGATCGACGGCTGCATGGACCCGGACATGGCCCCTCCCCTCGCCGCGGCCCCGCCCACCACCCACGTGATCGTCTCCTGGCAGCCCCTCACGTGGACCAAGCGCCCGGTCCGCGACTTCGAGCGCGCCTTCCGCCGCGAGGTCGCAGCGCGCCCCCCCGCGCCGGGCGTCCTCCGCGAGGTCGAGCAGCTCCGCCCCGAGGAGCCGTCGCCTCACGACGCGATGGTCTCCCTCGTGCTCCAGCGCTGGCTCCCGCCGCTGCTCTCGCCCGACGCCGCGCCCGACCTGCCCTGCGTCTCGCCCTGATCCCGCCCGCCCCGAGCCTGGAGCCGGCGCACAAAAAGCAGAGCGCCCGCTCGACGGTGGGGGGGGAGAACCGTCCGCAGGCGCTCTGCCCGTCACCTTAAGCAGGAGCCGGGCCAGCCCCTACGCCCATACTTTCATACACTTACGTCCCATACGGACCTTTCTGTTTCAGTTCTGAAACTTCACGTTGCACGGGTGGGGCATTGTGTCACTCCCGAGCGCGGCCGGCGGCTCGGCGCGCTTCCGGAACGCGACGGCTGGGAAGGGCATGAAGGCCTCGATCGGCACGCGCGCGGCGCGGCAGACCGTGGCCTCGCAGACCGAGAGCGCCGCGACCAGCGCGCGGTGAGCGGCCAGGCGCGGCCCGGACAGACCGCGCCGCTCGACCCGCGCCCGCCAGCGCGCGAGCGCCCCGTCCCCCTCCGGCTGGAACGGCGAGGCGCCCAGCGGCGCGAGCGCCCGCGCGATCTCCCAGTACGTGATCCCGCGCCGGTGCCCCCGCCGCGCCGCCCGCTGCGGCGCGAGGTTCGACCACCACCGGCTCGAGTGCGGCCCGCCCGGGAAGAGCCCATTCCCCGACCCGCACACGATCACGAGCCCCCCCGGCCGGACGACGCGCTCCATCTCGACGAGCAGCCGCCGCCGCTCCGGCGCGCCGGGCACGTACTGGAGCACCGAGCAGCAGACGCTCGCGTCGAAATGGCCATCGGGGAATGGCAGCCGGGCGGTGTCGGGGACGTGGTGGAGGGATATCCGATCTTCCATGCGGTGCGCCCGCACGCGCCACTCCCCCGCCTCGTGATTGACGCGGTTCGGCTCGACGCCGGTCACCGAGGCGACCCCGGCCTGGATCAACGCCACCGAGAGCCCGGCCGTGCCCGCGCCGACCTCGAGCACGGACCGGCCCGAGAGGCCGCAGCGCTCCGCGAGGAACGGGACGATGTTGTCGTGGTGGTGCTCGACCAGGTGCACCACGTAATCGCGGCTCTCCGCCGTGACCGTCCGGCGTCCGTCGCCGCCGGGCGCCGCGTCGTCGCACGCGCCCGCGCCCTCGCGGACGAGCAGGCAGAACCGCTCCCACGCGCTCGGATCCAATCCCTGCGCCCCTGATCGCTGGACCACAGACCCCCCCCGCACCCGCCGAGTGCATTGACGCGGGGTCCGCCATGCAATCGCACCGCCAGCCCCGGGCGCGTCCCGGGCGCTCTCGTGGATGGACGGCGGAGTCAGCGAGGCGGTGCGGCGCGCGGGATCTTCACGGTCCGGCGGGGGCGCCGGCCGTCCGCGCGGTCGCGGCGGCCCTCAGTCGGCGGGCTCGGTCGCGCAGCCGACGACGATCGCGATCTTCGCCTCCTCGTCGGCCTGCACGGTGCTGCAGGTGGCGGGGCAGAGAGTGATCGTCGTGGGCGCGGCGGGGTTATCGTAATACCACCCGCCGCCGTTGCCGCAGGCGGCCGCGTTCGCGACCTGGCCGATCGTATCGGGCGAGCCGGAGCCGGACGTGTAGGTCACGTTGACCTTGGCGGGGTCGATGGTCTCGCCGTTCTGGCTCTCGGGCATCTGGAACTCGCACGCGACCTGGCTGCCCTGGATGGCCTGGAGCGCGGCGAGCAGCTCGGCCTCGGCGTTGCCGTTGCCGATGAAGATGCCCTGGCCCGTGCCGCCCTCCGCGGCGATCGCGTTCATCACGCTCTCGGAGGAGCCCTCGAGGCCGACCGCGTACGTGTACACGCCGGCCGCGGCGAGCGCCTGGCCCGCGAGGCCGGCGATCGCGCTCGTGTTCTCGTTGCAGCCGTTCGGCTGGCCGTCGGTCACGAGCACGACGACCGCCTTCTCGGTCGGGTGCGCGGCCATGTAGTCCTGGGCCCATTTCTCGGCGCCGCCCAGCGCGGCGTAGATCGGCGTATTGCTCCCGGTCGGGTCCTCGCCGGCGATCGCATTGACGAGCAGGGCCTCCTGCGCGTCGGCCGGGGCCGGATCCGACGTGAGCGGCGCGGCGTCGACCGCGGGCTGGCTGCACACGTCGATGTCGCAGGTCGTGCCGGTGCAGCCGCTGCCGGGGAAGAACCGGAGCGCGACGCGCAGGCCGGCCGTACCGGGGTCCTCCACGAACGCGGTGAGCGCGGCCGTCGCCTGGGGCCACTTCACGCCGTCGTCCATCGAGCCCGAGCGATCGAACATCACGATCATGTTGACCGGCACGAGCGTGGCCTCCGCGCTGGAGGTCGCGCACTCCTCGAAGCCGCTGCCCCCCGAGCCGCCCGAGCCGGTGCCCGTGGTGAACACGGTGCCGCCCTCGCCGGTGCCCGTGCCGGTCTGCCCGGCGCCGGCGCCGCCCGAGCCGGCGTCGCCGTCGTCCCCGCCCGCGCCGCACGCGGCCGCGGCGATCGCGAGGCTGCCGGCGAGGCCGAGCACGAGGGCGAAGGGGGCGAGGCGGGAGGCACTGCGAAGGAGGGTATGGGTAGGCATACCGGGGCACATAGCATGCCACGTGCCATGGCCCGTTCGCGCGAGAATTGCGGCGAAGGCGCGGTGTCGCGAGCCTGACCCGGCGGCGCGAATGGACGCCGGACGATCCAGAGGTGAATAAGAGACGATCCAGGTCAGGTGCCGGGCTGGGCGCCGCGGACCTCGGCCCAGAGGGAGGCCATCCAGGCCTCGACCTCGTCCGCGCCGCTCGGGATGGCGCTGGAGAGGTTCACGTAGCCGGTCTCGGTGACGAGCAGGTCGTCCTCGATGCGCACGCCGATGCCGCGGTACTCGGGGGGCACGGTGGCGTCCTCGAGCTGGAAATAGAGCCCCGGCTCGACGGTGAGCACCATCCCGGGCCGGAGCTTGCCGAACTTGTAGGCCTCCTGGCGGGCCTGCGCGCAGTCGTGCACGTCGAGGCCGAGCATGTGGCTGACGTTGTGGAGCGAGTACCTGCGGTAGAGCTGCCGGTCCTCGCGGAGCGCCTCCTCGGCCGGGACCGGCAGGATGCCGAGCCGCTCGAGCCCGCGCGCGAGCACGCGCATCGCCGCGCGGTTCGGCTCCATGAAATCGTTCCCCGGCTTCACCTCGGCGAACGCCGCGCGCTGCGCCTCGAGCACGAGCTCGTAGATCGCGCGCTGCTCTGGCGAGAAGCGCCCGCTCACCGGCAGCGTGCGGGTGATGTCGGCCGTGTAGAGGCTGTCGCGCTCGACCCCCGCGTCGAGCAGGAGGAGCTTGTCCGGATCGAGCCCGCCGTCGTTGCGCGTCCAGTGCAGGATGCAGGCGTGGTGCCCGCAGGCGGCGATCGTGCCGTATCCGACGTCGTTACCCTCGACGCGCGCCCGCAGGTTGAAGATGCCCTCCACCTCGCGCTCGCTCCGCGCCCGCCGCCACGAGCGCGTCCCGTCCGCCCCCCGCACCGGCTCCATCGCCGCGAGCGCGCGGATCACGTCCTCGAACCCGCGCTTCGTCGAGGCGATCGCGCCCTCGAGCTCCGCGACCTCGAGCGCGTCCTTGATGAGCCGCATCTCGGAGAGGGCCTCGGCGAGCTTCTTGTCCCCGTCCTGCGCCTCGAGGACCTCCTCCACGCGCTCCGAGAGGCCCCGGAGCACGCGCCGCGGCCCCGCGCCCGGACCGGCGAGCCCCTCGAGGCAGCCCTGCAGATCGGGCAGCCCGCGGCACTCGTCGACCGCGAACCGCGCCCGGCTCTGCTCGACGCCGAGGCGCGGGCCGACCCAGAGCTCGCCCTTCGCGCGGTCGGTGAAGAACGTCTTGTCGGTGCGCCCCGGGTTCGGCTCGACGAAGAGCACGTCGCGGTGCCCGCCGCCCTCGCGCGGCTCGAGCACGAGCACGCAGTCCGGCTCGGTGTTGCCCGTGAGGTAGTAGAAGTCCGACCCCGGCCGGAAGCGGTAATGGTCGTCGTTCGACCGCACCTTCTGGTGCCCCGTCGGCACGACCAGCACCTCGCCCGGGAACATGGCCGAGAGCGCCCGCCGCCTCGCCGCGAGCTGCTCGGCCCCCGCGATCGGCGGCGGCAGCTCGCGGCCGCCCGGCTCCCAGTGCTGCACCATGAAATCGAGCAGCGCCTGCGGCGGCTGCGCGTCGTGGCTCGCCGGCCTGGGCTCCGCCTGCTCGTCCGCCGCCTGCTTGGCCCCGCTGTTCGCATCGAAGGTGTGGCTCATGCCCACCACTATCTGCCGAGTCCACCGCTCCGCACAAGCACGACCGCGCGCCCCGGCGCTCGACGCGTCACGTGAGGGACTCGCCTCCGTCCACGGCGAGCACCTGGCCCGAGATGAAGTCGTTCTCCGCGAGGAAGACAACCGCCCGCGCCACATCCTCCGGGGCGCCGAGCCGCCGGAGCGGGATCTTTGCGACCACCCTGGCGCGGGAGGCCTCGTCGTACGCCTCGGGCAGGAGCACGGCCCCTGGCGCGATCGCGTTGACCCGGACGTCCGGCGCGAGCGCGAGCGCGAGCCCACGCATCACGCTGACGAGCGCGGCCTTCGAGGCCGAGTACGGGACGTAGTTCTTCCACGGCCGCTCCGCGCTCAGGCAGGCGATCGCGACGACGCTCCCGCGCGCGGCCCGGAGCGCCGGCGCGAGCGCGACGGTGAGCAGGTACGGCGCCGTCGCATTGAGCGCCATCGCGTGGTCCCACGCCTCCGCCGAGAGCGCGGCCGGCTCGACGCGCTCGAAGTTCGCGGCGTTGTGCACGAGCAGGCCGATCCGCCCCGCCGAGCGCGCGAGCGCCTCGCGCGCGAGCGCGTCGATGCCGGCGCGATCGTAGAGGTCCGCCCGCACCGCGACCGCGCGCCTGCCGAGCCCGGCGGCGTGCTCGACGACGGCGCGCGCGCCGGTGTCGTTGGTGGCGTAGTGGACGACGAGATCCGCGCCCGCGCCCGCGAGCGCGCGAGCGATCGCGGCGCCGACGCGCGTGCCGCCGCCCGTGACCAGAGCGGTCCTCCCCGAGAGCGCCGTGTGGGCCATGCCCCCTGTGCATACCTCATCTCGAGGCCGGGCGCGGCGGGCGGCGCCGCTCAGAGCGGTGCCCGCGTCGTCCCGGTCGAGGATCCCGTCGAGATCCCGGTCGAGCGCCATCCGGCGGCCCGAGCCGTTCGGCACGCACGTGTACGTGACCTCCTGTCCGTCCGCCTGGGCGAGGAGGCGCAGGTCCGCGTCGCCGAGCGACGGCCGGCCGGCCTTGTCAGGGACGAACACGCCGCCGGCGCCTCGCTCACTCCCTCCCGATCCGCCAGCTCAGGAACGCATAGATGTCGGCCACCTCCTCCTCGTATTTCGATTTGGCGGTGCCGACGCCGTGGCCGGCGCCGTAATCGACCCGCAGGAGGACCGGGCTCTTGCTGCCGGTCGAGGCCTGGAGGCGGGCGGCCATCTTCGCCATCTGCCAGGGGGAGACGCGCGGATCGGTGATGCCGGTCGTGAGCAGGACCGCGGGATAGGCCTTGCCCTTCTCGACCGCGTGATAAGCGTCGATGGCCCAGAGCATCTCGAAGCCCTCCCTCGTGGCCACCGTGCCGAACTCGCTGGTGTTGAAGGGGCCTATCGGGATCTGCTCGAAGCGGAGCGCGTTCACCATGCCGACGCGGATCACGGCGGCGCCGAACAGGTCGGGGCGGCGGACGATCGCGCCGCCGATCAGGATGCCGCCGGCGCTCGTGCCCTGCCCGGCGAGGTGCTCCGGCGAGGTGTACCTCTCCTGCACGAGGTGCTCCGCGCAGCCGATGAAATCCTTGATCGTGTTGGGCTTGGTCGCGAGCTTGCCGGCGTTGTGCCAGTCCTCGCCGTGCTCGCCGCCGCCGCGGACGTGGCAGACGGCGAAGATCCCGCCGCGCTCCAGCCACGCCAGGTTCATGGGCTCGAAGAAGGGGCCGTAGACGTTGCCGTAGGAGCCATAACCATTGAGGTAGGTGGGGCTCTTCCCGTCGCGCGGCAGGTCCTTCCGGTGGATGATCGAGAGCGGGACGAGGGTGCCGTCGGCGCTCCTCGCCTTGACCTCCGTGGAGACGATGCCCTCGAAGGCGACGGGCGAGCGCGGGATGATCTCGGTCTGCTCGGCGTTCTTCTTCGCGGGATCGAACGCGACCACCCGCGGCGAGGCGGTCCAGGCCTCGACCCGCACGAGGGCGCCGGGGACCGTCTCGTGGGCGGAGAAGTCGCTCACCGACCCGTCGATCCCGAGCTCGATCGGCTCGGGCTTGCCCGTGTCGAAGGGGACGCGGAACAGGCGGCCGATGCCGGCGTCGAGCTTGCGGACGTAGAGCGCGTCCTTGCCGAGGCCGGTCCACGTGATCACCGCCTCGCTCTCGGGCATGACCGTCACGGCCTTCGAGAGATCGGGCGCCTTGAGGCTCAGGCGCAGGAGCTTCGAGCGGGGGGCGCCCTTGTGGCTCAGGAGGTAGATGTCGTCGCCGCGGAAGTCGTAGTCCGTGATCTCGTCCCCGGGCAGGACGAGCTTCTTCCAGGGGGTCTTCGCGCCCGCGAACGCCCGCTTCGGCGCGAAGTAGATCGACAGCTCCTTCTGCACGCCGTGATGGAGGGTCGCGAACAGGTAGGGGCTCCCCGCGTTCACGGCGACCGCCGGGAACGCCTCCTCGCCGACCGCGACGTCCGGCGAGACGCCGTGCCCGAAGACGGCCTCGTCCTTCTCGGGGTCCTGGCCGAGGACGTGCAGGTGCACCCGGGCCTTCGTGAAGCGCTCGTTCGCCGGGGCATCGGCGGGGAGCTTGCGATCGCGCTTGTAAAAGAAGGAGCGGTCGTCACGCCAGCTCGGGTTCGCGTAGCGGGCCCGATCGATCACGTCGGGGAGGATCTTGCCGGTCTCGGTCTCGACGACGTGCAGGACGGCCATCTCGGAGCCGGCCTGGGACAGGCCGTACGCGACGTGGCGGCCGTCCGGCGAGGCCGACCAGTAATCGATGGAGACCGATGGATCGCCGGTCTTGAGCGCGTCGGGGTCGAGGAGCAGGCGCTTCTTGCCGGCGATGCCCTTGCGCACGAAGAGCTTGTAGGTCTCGCTCCCGGAGTCGGCCTCCATCGAGAAGACCTTGTCGTGGCGGACGCCGATGCCCCTGACCCGCGGGCCGGCGTTGTCGAGCGCCTTGACGCGATCGAGCAGCGCCGCGCGCGTGCCGAGGGCGTCGAGGGTCTTCCGGGTGTGATCGGACTGGCCCTTCATCCAGCCGGCGTACTCGGGCGAATCGGTCTCCATCCAGCGATAAGGATCGATGACCTCCTTGCCGAAGTAGACGTCGCGCACCTCGCGGACGGGCGCGACGGGCGGGCCGCCCTGGGCGGCGGCGGCGGCCGTGGGCGCGGGCGCGGTGGACGCGACAGGGGGCGGCGATTCGGCGGGAGGGGGCGCGACGGCGGGGGAGCAGGCCGCGAGGGCGAGGGTCGCGAGCGTCAGGCGGGCGGTGCGCATGGCATTGTCTACCCCGGGGCGGCGCCGGGTTGAAGGGGCTGTCGCGCGGTCCGGGCGCCGCGATCAGCGCCGCCGGAGCCCGGGCCAGGTCGCGGGGCGGTGCCAGAACGCGTCGTCGCGGCCGCCATAGTATTCGCCGAGCACCGTGTCCATCACGTGCGACGTCCGCGCCGCCGACTCGCCGGTGCTCGGGCAGAGGCTCTTGCCGCGGAGCTCGTCGACGATCGACTGGATCAGCGGCTGCTGGATGTGCACCGGGTTGGGCCGGTGGATCGACTCCGCGCCGGCGCGCGTCGCGAGCTCGATCGGCTCGTCGCCGAACGTCGACATCCGGATCCGGCCCTCGGTCCCCAGGATCTCTATCGTGTCCGCGCGCGCGTGGCCCGCGAAGCACCACGACGCGGTCCCCATCGCGCCGCGCTCGGTGCGAAAGCACATCGCTACCGCGTCCTCGACGTCATAGGGAGAGGCGACGTTCGCCGCCAGCCCGCGCACGTCGCGGAGCGGGCCCAGCAGGAAATCGAGGAGGTCGAGCGTGTGGCAGCCGAGGTCCAGGAAGAAGCCGCCGCCGGAGTGCTCGGCGCGCAGGCGCCAGGGCAGATCCGCGGCCGCGCCCTCCCAGCGCGCGTGCACGTAGCGGTAGCTCACCGCGGTGACCTGGCCGATCCGGCCCGCGTCCAGCGCCTCCTTCGCGGCCAGGAAGCGCGGCAGGCAGCGCCGGTAATAGGCGACGAAGAGCGGCAAGCGCTTCTCCCCGAAGGCCTCGTTCATGCGCCGGCACTCCTCGTGGCTGCGCGCCATCGGCTTCTCGACGTAGACCGGCTTGCCCGCGTCGCAGGCGAGCAGCGCGAGATCGAGGTGCGATCCGGGCGGCGTCGCGATGTAGACCGCGTCGACCTGGGGATCGTAGATGAGGTCCAGGGCGCGCTCGTGATAGCGCGGGACGCCGTGGCGGTGCGCGTACTCGGCGGCCTTGCCCGGGCTCCGGCGCATCACGGCCGCGAGCGCGCTGCCCTCGGCCTTCTGGAACGCAGGGCCGCTCTTCAGCTCCGTGACGCTCCCGGCGCCGATCATCCCCCAGCCGATCGATGCGATCATCCTCTCCTCTCCTCCCCTCCGCGCGATCCGGCGCCCCGGATGCTCACTCGATGTGCGGGTGCCAGCAGGCCACCCGGTGGTGGCTCCGCGGCACGACCTCCTGAAGCGACGGGATGTCGACGTCGCACTTGCCCTTCTCGGCCCGGGGGCAGCGCGGGTGGAACACGCAGCCGGCGGGCGGATCGACGGCGCTCGGGGGCTCGCCCGCGAGCGCGCGGCGCGGGCGCTCCTCACCGCCGGGAGCGCCGGCCCCGGGGATCGCGTCGAAGAGGGCCCGCGTGTAGGGGTGGTGCCGGCGCTCGGCGACGTCCTGCGCGGGGCCCATCTCGACGATGCGGCCGAGGTACATCACCGCGATGCGGTGGCTCACGTACGAGACCACGCGCAGGTCGTGCGAGATGAACAGGAGGCCGACCGAGAGCTCGTCCTGCAGCTCCTCGAGCAGGTTCAGGATCTGCGCCTGGACCGAGACGTCGAGCGCGCTCACGGGCTCGTCGCAGACGACGAAATCGGGCCTCACGGCGAGCGCGCGGCCGATGCTGACCCGCTGCCGCTGGCCGCCGGAGAGCTCGTGGGGGAAGCGGCCCATCAGGTCGGGCCGGAGGCCGACCCTGCGGAGCACCTCGGCGACCATGGCCTCCTCCTCGGCCGCGCCCTCCGCGAGGCGGTGGATGGTGATGCCCTCGCCGACGATCTCCCGCACCGTCATGCGCGGGTTGAGCGAGCCATAAGGGTCCTGGAAGACGATCTGCATCCGGCGGCGCATCGCGCGGAGCTCGGCCTCCCGCATGCGCGTGACGTCCTTGCCGTCGAAGGTGATGCGGCCGAGCGTCGGCTCGACGAGGCGGATCGAGGCGCGGCCGAGCGTGCTCTTGCCGCAGCCGGACTCGCCGACCAGGCCGAGCGTCTCCGCCTTGCGGACATAGAATGTCACACCATCGACCGCGTGCACGAAGGAGGGCTTCCCGAGCAGGCCGCGGCGCACCGGGTAGAGCTTCGAGAGGTTCTCGACGTGCAGGAGCGGCCGCGTCGCGCGCGCGCGGCCCACCGAGGGGACGGGCTCGTCGGCGGCCTTGCCGGGCGGCGGATCGCTCGCGGGCTTGCCGGGCGGCGGATCGCTCACGGCGCCTCCTGTGGACCTGGATCGCGCAGCGTCGGGGGCACGGCGGAGGCCGGGGCGGCCTCCTCGTCGGGCAGCGAGCCCGCGAGGAAGCAGCGCGCGAGCTGCGGGGCGCCGGGGTGGACGCGCAGGAGCTCGGGCATCTCGTCGCGGCAGCGAGCCTCCGCGTGATCGCAGCGCTCGTGGAACCGGCAGCCCGGCGGCGGCGGGCGGAGGTCCGGCGGCGCGCCGGGGATCGTGGGCAGGCGGCGGGCGCGCTGATCTCGCCGGCGGAAGGCGCGCGGGCGCGGCGTGCTCCTGAGCAGCGCGCGCGTGTACGGGTGCGCGGGCGCGCCCAGCACGAGCTCCGCGGGCCCGCGCTCCACGACCACGCCCGCGTAGAGCACCACGATCTCGTCGGCCAGCTCCGAGACGACCGCGAGATCGTGCGCGATGAGCAGGAGGCTCATCGAGAGCTCGGCGCGCAGCGACGTGAGCAGGTCGAGGATCTGCGCCTGCGTGGCCATGTCGAGCGCCGTCGTCGGCTCGTCGGCCACGACCAGCGCGGGCCCCGGCGCGAGCGCGATCGCGATCATCACGCGCTGGCGCATGCCCCCCGAGAGCTCGTGCGGGTAGCTGTCCATGCGCCGCTCCGGCTCCGGCAGCCCCACCTTGCGCAGCACCTCGAGCGCCTGCCTCCTGGCCTCGCCGCGCGACACCGGCCGGTGCAGCCGGATCGCCTCCGCGACCTGCGCGCCCACCGTGTAGACCGGGTTCAGCGAGGTCATCGGCTCCTGGAAGACCATCGCGATCTTGCCCCCGCGCACCGCGCACATCTCCCGCTCGCTCAGCGCGAGGAGGTCCCGCCCCTCGAGCTCGATCGAGCCCCCGTCGATCGTGGCCGGGGGCGAGGGCAGGAGCCGCAAGACGCTCTGCGCGGTGACGGTCTTGCCGCTCCCCGACTCCCCGACGAGCGCGACCGTGCCCCCGCGCGGCACGTCGAACGAGACGCGATCGAGCGCGCGGAGCCGCGCCTCTTCGAGCGCGAACGACACCGAGATGTCGCGCACCCTGAGGAGCGGCGGCCCGGCCGCCGCGCGCTGCGCCGCCCCCACGAGCGGGATCGGCGCCGCGCTGAGCCGCTCCTCGGGCGCGTCGGCCACGCGGACCAGCGGGATCGGCGCCGCGCTGAGCCGCTCCTCGGGCGCGTCCTCCACGCGGATCAGCGGGATCGGCGCCGCGCTCGGCATCGCGGGCCGCCCGCCCTCCTCGGGCGGCGGCGGGCCGTCGCGGCGCCGATCGCCGCTCACCGCAGGTACACCTCGAGCCGCGGCCCGGCGCCCTCGGCGATCCCCATCGAGTACCCCGCGCCGACCGGATCCTCCCCCGGCGCGAGGATCGCGATCCCGTGATCATCGGCCCGCCTGAGCGCCCACCCGCGCACGAGCTCCGTCACGTCGATCCGCAGCGGCAGCGCCGGGCTCCGCCGCACGACCGCCGCCGCCTCGGGGATCGACAGCCGCGGCTGCCGCCCCCAGGTCGCCGCCTCCGATCGCCAGGGCTCGAGCACGCGCGCCACCTCGAGCGTCACCTCGCGCCCCGGAGGCGGCGCCCCCGGCGAGGGATCGAGCACCACGAACGCGCTCGCGATCTCCGCGTCGTCGCGCCACGTCGCCGCGAACCTGAGCAGCACCACGAGGCGCCCCCCCGCCGCCCGCCCGAGCGCGATCGCCTCCGGCGCCCGCGCGCCTCCCCGGGCGGACTGCACCACCGCGATCTCCGCGGGCGCCAGCACGACCCTCCGCGCGTCCGCCGGCGCCGGCGTCGCCTCCGCCGGCCTGCACCGCCCCGCGACGCAGTACCCCGCCCCGCAGGCGCCCGTCCCCGAGCACACCGGGGGCGCCGGCGCCGCCGCCCCGCACCCCGCGAGCAGGAGCCCCGCGAGCATGGCCTTCCCGTTCATCCGGATCGAACGCACGCAGCGCCGGACGATAGCAGAGCCCGACGCCGCCGTGTCGGGCTCAGCCGCCCTTCTCGCCGGCCGGCGCGTAGTACACGGCCAGCGAGGTCCGCATCACATCCCAGACCGCGCCCGCCCTGAGCGCCCACTCCGCGAGCGCCGAGCTCAGCGCCTCCATGGTCGGCCACCGATCCTCGGGCGATCGCTCGAGCCCGCGCGCGACGATGCTCGCCAGCCCCGGGTGCGCGAGGAGCCTCTCCAGACCCGGCGCGCCGCCCTGCTGCGGCCCGAGCGGCCTCTCCCCATGCGGCGGCCGCGGCGGCCGCGAGCCCGTCACCAGCTCATGGAGCAGGAAGCAGATCCCCCACACGTCCGTGCGCGGATCCGGCTCGCTGCCCTCGCTCTGCTCCGGCGCCATGTACGCCGGGCTCCCCACCCGCAGGTCGTTCGACGTCAGCTTCCTCGCCCACGCCCGCTCCGCGGACGCGATCCCGAAATCGATGAGCTTCGGGATCACCCGGCGCCCGTCGTCCACCAGCAGCACGTTCTGCGGCTTGAGATCGCGGTGCACGATCCCCTCCCGGTGCGCCGCGATCAGCGCCCCCGTGATCGGGAGCAGGAGCTGCACCGCCGCGAGCGGCGCCAGCGTCCCCGCGGCCGCCAGGGCGCGCGACAGCGGCCGCCCGCGGAGCAGCTCCATCACGAAGAACGGATCCCCCCTCGAGGTCACCCCGTAATCGAACACCCGCACCGCCGCCGGGTGCGCCACGCGCGCCGCGGCCCGCGCCTCGCGCAGGAGCCGCTCGCTCGCCTCGGGCACCCAGCACCCGCGGCGCACGAGCTTCAGCGCCACGTCGAGCTCCAGGCCCAGGTTGCGCGCCCGCCAGACGCTCCCCATGCCCCCGCTCCCGATCGGCCCGACCAGCCGGTACCGCTCCGCGAGCACGTCCCCCGGCGCGTAGCTCGATCGCTCCGCGGGCGCGGCGGCCACCCTCGCCGGAGCCCGCTCGGTCGGCGCCGGGGGCTGCTCGACCGGCGAGGTCAGCCTGGGGAGCGTGACCGCGCGCCGATCGACGGACGCCGCCGGCGCCGGTCGTATCGCGCCGATCACCACCCGCGGCTCCCGGACGCTGGCGGGCTTGCGCTGGCCGCGGGGCTCGAGGATCACCCGGTACGCCGTCGGCCGGCGCCCGCGCCTCGACGAGCGCGGCCCGCGCTCGGACGCCGCTCCGACCTCGCCGGCGGGGGATCGATCTGAAACTGATTCACCAGGGCGGCTGCCAGGCGAGCTGGCGCCATCGGTACGCTCGGTTGTCATGGCTTCACCTGTCCAGCAAGGGACGGACCGGCGTCGGATCGCGATAGAGCTGCCCCAGAATGCGCCCGGCGCGCGCGGATTTCAATCCTGAACCGTGATGCCGCCGGCCCTCACCCGCTGCGGCCCGTGGTCCTCAGCACCGAGCACGCGCGCCCGCGCCGACCAGCCGCTCCGCCTTGTCGCACAGGTGAATACAGCGCCACAGAGCGCCCGCGCCCCGCCTTGACAATCCGAGGCCCCTTCGAGTCTCCTGCGCGCCGCCGCCCGCGACGGCATCGGCGGGGCGGCCACCCGGCGACGGAGAAGGAGACGGCCAATGATTGGATACGTGACCCTCGGGACGAACGACATGGCGCGCGCCGCGAGCTTCTATGACGCCCTGCTCGGCGAGATCGGGGCGAAGCGGTTCATGGAATCGGAGAAGTTCATCGCCTGGATGGTGTCTCCGGACAGGCCGGGCATCGGCGTCATCAAGCCCTACAACGGCGAGCCCGCGACGGTGGGCAACGGCATGATGGTGGCGCTGATCATGGACAGCCGCGAGAAGGTGGACCGGCTGCACGCGAAGGCGCTGGAGCTCGGGGGCAAGGACGAGGGCGCGCCCGGCGACCGCGGCGGCGGCTTCTACGCGGGCTACTTCCGCGACCTCGACGGGAACAAGCTCAACGCGTTCTGCATGCCCTCCGCGTGAAGCGGGAGGCCCGCGCGCGCCGCTACACCTGATCGAGCAGCTTCTGCTTCATCGCCTCGAAGTCATCGTCGCTGATGACGCCCTTGTCGCGCAGCTCCTTGGCGCGCTCGAGCTTCTCGAACACGTCGCGGGACGCCTTCTTCTCGCGCGCCATCCGCGAGGCGACCTCCTTGCCCTTCTCGAGCTCCTGCTCGTACGCGCGGCGGGCCGAGGCCACATCGAGGTTCGTGAGGTCGCCGGAGCCCTCGAAGTGGGCCACCGCGACCTGGCCCAGGGCATAGGTCGAGGCGCCGGACATGGCCGCCATCGAGACCCCGCCCAGGAGGGAGCCGATCCCCGGGATGAGCTTCACGGCGTTCGCCGCGATCCTGGCGAGGAGGCTGCCCGAGAGCGCCGAGAGCCAGATCTTGCCCTCCGACTCGGTGTACCGCACGCCGTAGAGCGCCGAGAGCTGCTTCAGCATGTCGAGCTGGATCGCGCTCACCGCCGCGATGTCGAGGATCGGCACCGGCATGAGGCCGGCGCCGATGGACCAGACGATGTGCTGGTCAATGATGGATTTCGCCTGGGCCTTCATGTCGCTCATGGTCTCTCCTCGGGCTGGTCGCCGCCCTGGCCCGGACCGCGGACGCCGCCGGGTCGGGGGAGCCGCTGCTCCTTTCGACCACGGCGCAGGCGCGGGCGCAAGCGGGGGCGCGCTTCAGGGCGCCTCACCGCCGCCCGGGGGCGCCCCGCCGGACGAGCCCGGGAGCCCCTGCACGGGCACGAGCAGGCCCGCGGTCACCAGATCGTCGAATTGCTTGCCGAGGGCGAGCGCGAAGAGCCGGTCCTTGATGAGCACGCCCGCCTCGATGTTCTCCTCCTGCGCGACCGCCGAGGTGTTGGCCGAAGTGACCAGCGCGATCTCGTCGTCGATGAGGACGCACTTCGCGTGGAGGCTGATCCGGGGGTCGTCGATCGTGCGTGGATCGTGGTAGACCTCGGGCACGCGGGCGCCGGGCCATTGCGTGTCGCGGAAGCGCCGGGCGAAGCGCTCCTCGTAGGCCTCGCGCGTGCGCGGCCCCCGATTGCGATCGTCTCCGACCGTGAGGTCGAAGAACATCCGGACGCGCAATGACGGGATCTCCTGCATCCGGCGGGCCAGGGGGGCAAAGAGCGTCGCGCCGCTCCCGAGGCTGTAGCTCGAGACCAGGACCGACCGGCGCGCCCGCGCGAACAGCTCGGCGACGGTGCTCTCGACGACGGGGGTATACCGCCCGGATGGAGCGCGCAGCGCCTTTACGATACGGTCGGCGCCAAGACGGCGCTCATCTCGGTGGGTACGAACAACTCGACCAGCTCTCGTGCGAGGTCCCGGTCCGCGCGGAGGGCGCAGAGCGTCGCCTCGAGCTCTTGCGATGCTGGCTGCGCGAGCCATGCCGCGTCGAGCACGGCGGTCGGCGGGATGGGGATGCGCTGCAGGAGCAGATGCAACCTCTGCACGTCGCGGCGCAGACGCACGGCGTGCTTCTGCCGGTAAGGTGCTCGCCAGAGCTCCCATATCTGAGCAATGCTCCCGATGCGCCGGGCGATGCGCTCTTCCTTCCGGCGCGCCGCGAGCGTGAAGGACACGTCCTCGAGCCGCCAGGGCGGCGCGCCGTGCAGCCATACGCCGTGCGCCGCGACGTGCCCGGCGAGATCTCCGCCGAGCCAGGTGGCGGCCTCGACGCTGCCCGGCTCGATCCAGACGAGATCCACGCCGGAGAGCCGGCGCGGGCTGCCGGACCCCACGCAGAGCAGGTCCCAGTCCGACGCGGGCCGAGCGCACCCGCCGGCGCGCGATCCGAAGAGGGCGATGGCCAAGGCGTGCCTGCAGAGCTCGTCTCGGGAGAGACCGTGCCGATCGAGGGCTTGATCGAGCTGGAGGAGGTAGGTGGCGTCAGCCATGGTCTTGCTCCTGCTCGAGCCTGGAAAGAAGCCTGTCCATATCGTCGTAGAGATCCTCGCGCAGCGCCTCCGCTTTCCTGCCGTTTTCGACCGGGAGGACACCGTAGCTCACCTGACCAAGCTCGCGGATGAGGGAGGCCGCCCGCTCCACCAGGTCCCCATCGACGTCCATTTCGGCCAGGACCTCATCGAGAGACGAGGATCCGACGTCCAGCTCCTGATGCTCGCTCAGCGCATCCGCCAGGGCCTCGAGCCCGTCCAGGACCTCCTGGTGCCCCTCCGTCTCGCCGCTGTCCTCATCGATGTCGAGCCAGTGGCCCACACGCTCGAGCGCCAGGCGGGCGCGCTGCAAAGGGCTCAGATCGTCGGCCAGGGATCGCCTTACACGCATGAGGAGCCTCTCAGCCATTGGATGACGGAATCCTTCGATTCCGCCAGACCGAAATATAGTGCGACTTTCCAGTGATTCGACCCGAGGGCCTGTTGCCTGAGGCGTGCCATGTCGAACAGCTTTGCCCTGACACGGTCGGCATCGAGATCGGGACAGTGGACGACCACTTCTTGCCTGATGCTGTCGATACCCTCCTCTCCAAGAGTGGCCTTTGTTTCGTATCGAGCGAGGAGGTCGAGCGTGCGAACGTGCTCCAAGTAGAGATCCGCGAAGAGTCCATCCAGGCATCCAGAGACCTCCACTCTGAACTTGGCCTGCGGTACGCCGCCGACCAGTTGAACCTCCGCGAAGAGGAGCCGTACATCTGGAACGGGGTCGAAGTACAGATGTATCAGCGCCCGCTTGCCCGCGGTGGATGTCCAGCTCCGGGGACTGTTACAGATCCCGCAAGACGGAACGAGATTGATCGGGAGGACCGCAAACTCGGGGAAGTCCTTCTTCGGAAGATAGTGATCCAGATGAGCCACGTCCACGATGGTACAATACTGACACTTGTCCGGGCACGCTCGAAAAATGTCAGCGCGCACCCTCTTCAGGGGATCCGTTGGCGAGTTGTAGCAATCCAGCAAGTCTTTCCGCTGCTCTTGTGTGAGCTTGGCCGCGAGAGGTCGGACTCTTTCGAGGCGAGGCTTCTCCCGATCGTATTCCTCGTAAGCGCGCCTCACGGCATCGCGAAGAGCTAGCAACCGCTCCCGTTGCGAGGCGTCTTCCTTGCGCTGAATGATCCCATCATAGAGCGCGTGCGGATCGCTCGTGGGCGGAGGCAGGTTCCTCATGAACCCTTCCTCTGTCGAACGAGGTAGCCCAGCGCCATCGCGGCGTTCGGGGAGAGGGTTCGGCCGAGCAGCGCCGTGACGTCATCCTCGCTCGCGCCGGCGGACACAAGCTCCCGGAGCACGCTGATATAGTTCTTGTCGCGCTCGCTCAGCCCGAACGCATCGGCGACGATCTCGGACAGGCTCTGCCCGAAGGATTCGGCGTCGTAGGTACGCACGATGGGGCTGCGCTCCAGGACCTTCAGCACACGGACGTTCCTGCCAGGGACCTCCTGGAGCACGAGGGGCGAATGGGTCGAGATCAGCGCGTGGCCATCAAGCTCCTCCAGCCAGGAGTGGAGGGTCCGGAGCATGCCGGCGAGCAGGGCAGGATGCAGGTTGAGCTCCGGCTCGTCGATGAGGACGAAAGAACCGTTGCGCATCGTTGCAAGCAGACGGGACAGGACACCGATCGCGAGCTTCTGCCCGGCGCCCAGCCTCCGCGCCACGCTGACGAACGCGCCGTCCCCTTCGTCCAGCGCGCGGCCCAGGTCGGGCTCCTTTTCGAGCATGTGCATGTCGTTCAGCATGCCGATCCATAGATCCCGGCGGCCCCACCGCCCGATCTCCCCGATGTCAGCACCGAGCCGGTCGAAGAACGCTTCAGTATCTATCTTGCCGTCGATATCACGAAGCCCACAGTAGGAGTAGTTGTCGAAGACCGGCCGGTGCAGATCAGGCCGGTACAAGCCCGGGAGGAGGCTCGGCGGCCAGTTGAAGACGTCGAGCACGCTGTAGCTCACGGCGATCACGCGACCGATGGGTGGGCGCGCCGGCTGGACCTCGCCGTGCTTCAGGCCGGCGAGCGCCCACGCCAGGCGCGCGAGCAGGCGCGTCTTGCCCGTGCCATTCTCGCCCACGAGCGCCATCAGCCGGCCGAGCTTCCGGGGCTCCGGCTGGAACGAGAGCTCGAGGACATGTGGATCGTCAAACCCCTCGAGCTGAGCCTGATAGGTGAATTCCATGGGAAGGGGAGCCGGCGCCTGGCGGTGCAAGCGCAACGAGCGATATCGGAAGATTCGAGCCGCCTCGGGGAACCGGAGCAGCGATTTCATGAATCCAGGCTCGCCTTCGAATGCACGAGCCGCTTGCTCGTCGACCGTCACGTCCCGGAGCGCGGAGAGGATCTCCTGCCCGACCGGCTCGCCGAGCCGCTCGATCGCAGCGTAATAATCGATGGTCTGCCCGAGCGAGCAGCAATCGGGCGGCAGGCAGGTGAGATGCTTCTCGTCGATCTGCGTGGTGAGCTGCCCCCGCCTCAGGACCTTGGTCGAACCGAGGAGCTCGGGATTTCCCCCGCTGCTGGGCTCATAATAGACATCGAAGAGCGTGGAGTAACCGCCATCGTTCCAATCCCGCCCGCGCTCCAGGACGATCCGCGGGAAATGTTCCGGGAGATGCTTCGCCTGGGCGCGATAGCGAACGATCTCGACGTTCATGGCTTCCCCACCCCGGCCCCCGGGATCCTGGTCAGACGAGTGATGGACGGATGTCCGTTCTTGCGCTCCCGACCGCCCTCGTCGTAGGTGGCCACCGGCGCGGCGGCCAGGGGGGGAGCGAGATGTTGCTGTGAGGCGCTCATGGCATCCTTGGAACGAGTCTAGGAACGAGTCTACCGCGCGGGCCCCCCCGCGAGAAGCTCGAGCGCGCAGGCTGAGCGGCGGTTCTTCCTGGAGCACGAGACGCCATGGGTAGGCAGCGCACGCCGCGCCGGCATGGACGGGAGCTTCGTCGAGGAGGAGCAGCTGCCCGGGTGGAGCGACGGCCGGGGCACATCGGGGCGGCGCTTCTTGCCGGCCTCGTCGTCGTCGCCGCCGCCGTCGTCGTGATCGAGGAGGAGCTCGGCGCGGAGGGGAGCGGCCGGCTTCAGCCGCCCTCCTCTTCGGGTCGCGCCTTCAGATGCTCCGCCCGGCATCCTTCCAGAAGGGCTCGCGCAGGCGCCGCTTGAAGATCTTGCCGGAGTCCTCGCGCGGCAGGTCGGAGCGGAGCTCTATCAACCTGGGCACCTTGAAGTCCGAGAGGTGCCCGCGGATGTGGTCCTCGACCATCTTCGCCGTGAGCTCGGCCCCGGGCATGGGCTGCACGAAGGCCGCCAGGCGCTCCCCGTACTCGGGATCGGGGATGCCGAACACGGCGCAGTCGTGCACCCCCGGCAGGGTGATCAACACCGCCTCGACCTCCGCCGGGTAGATGTTCACCCCGCCGGAGATCACCATGTCGATCTTGCGGTCGGACAGGTACAGATAGCCCTCCTCGTCCAGGTAGCCCACGTCGCCGCAGGTGATCAGCCCGTCGCGCTCCACCTCCCGCCGCCTCGCGTCCATGCCGTGATACGTGAAATCGGTGACCGCGCTCTGGCGCATGTAGATGGTGCCGACCTTGCGCGGCGGCAGGACGTTCCCTTCGTCGTCATAGATACGGACCACCGCCGTCGGGGTCGGTCGGCCCACGGTGCCGCGGTGGGTCAGCCACTCCTCGGCCCGCGCGAAGGTGACCAGGCTCGACTCCGTGCCGCCATAGTATTCGTGGATGATGGGACCCCACCACTCGATCATCGCCTGCTTGACGTCCGGCGGGCAGGGCGCCGCCGCATGCACGATCCATTTCAGAGAAGACAGGTCATGGCGGCGCCGGACCTCCGCCGGCAGCTTCAGCAGCCGCACGAACATGGTGGGCACCATGTGGATGTGCGTGATCGCGTGCTCCTCGATGAGGGCCAGGAGCCCTTCGGCGTCGAACCGCGGCTGCAGCACCGTCGTGGCGCCCAGGCCGACGGCGGAGAGCGCATAGACGTTGGGGGCCGTGTGGTACATGGGCCCGGTGATGGCCGCGCGCATCTCCGGGTGGAAGCCCCAGGTCTGCGCGAAGAGCTGGCGCGCGGCGCTCTGCTGCTCCGGGCTGGCCGGGGCGCGGCGCACCCCCTTGGGACGGCCCGTGGTGCCGCTCGTGTAGATCACGCTCGTCCGGTCCGCTCTGGGTGGGATCGTCCAGGGCTGGAATCGCTCGAGCCAGGCGTCCCATTCCATCGAGCCGGGCGGGACCAGCCCGGCCTCGTCGGAGATGCCGTAGGCCCGGCGCACCTCCGGCGGTGTGGGCACCGCCAGCACCGGCACCCCCTCGGGGATGCCGTCCCGCACCCCCCGCAGCAGATCCGCGTGCGCGACCACCGCCTTGGCGCCGCAGTCCTTCAGGATGTAGCCCACCTCCTCCGCCTTGCCGTGCCAGTTGACGGGCACGGCGAAGGCGCCGGCCAGCACGGCCCCCATCGAGGCCTCGAGGAACGAAAAATCGTTGCGGAGGACGACGGCTATCGAGTCGGAGTCCCCCACGCCGAGGGAACGAAATCCGCTGGCCGCCCGCGCGGCCCGCGCGGCGAGCTCGGTCGCCGGAATGGATCGGTCGCCGCTGATGATCTGTCCAGGCATTGCATTCCTCCCAGCTCGGGTTCGCATGGAAATTCATCACGAGCGCCCCTCCAGATCCAGGTGAATCGATCGGAACCGCCGCGCGGCCATGGGCAGGCGCGCCGCGGCGCGGGAGATGCGCTCGATGACACCGTGCTGATCATCGTCAAGTCTCGGCGCGCAGGGGCGGCGCTCCCGGGGACGGCGCTCTGCGACAAAAGGCCGCGAGACGGCCGCGCGTCGGAGGGCTAGCGTGCGCGGCCATGAAGTCGACCGGCATCTCTCACGCCCTCGTCCCGCTCTTCGTCTCGCTCGCCTCGGCGGTCTACGGCTGCGGAAACAGCGAATATGGAGTGAGATCCATCGGCGATCAGGGCGGCGGCGGGCACGTGCACAACCACGGCGGCGGCGGCATGGGCCACGGCGGCATGGGCCACGGCGGCATGGGCCACGGCGGCATG
>CAYQYG010000030.1:33346-36060 GCA_964421485.1 uncultured Polyangiaceae bacterium
GCCACGGCGGCATGGGCCACGGCGGCATGGGCCACGGCGGCATGGGCCACGGCGGGGGGATCGCGGCGGGAGAGGAGATCTTCCGCAGCATCTGCATCGCATGCCACACGATCGGCGCGGGGCCGACCACCCGGGCCCCGGACCTCAAGGACATGTGGCTACAGTATCCGGGCTGGTGGATCCGATCGTGGATCGCCGATCCGGCGTCCATGGCCCAGAGCGACCCAGCCGCCCAGGCGCTCGTCGCGGAGTGGGGCTACGTCATGCCCGATTTCGACCTCACGACCGAGCAGATCATGTCGGTCATGCAGTTCATCCATCATCAGAGCGGGGTCGGGCCCGTCGTCCAGGCGCCGCCCGTCGCGCTGTCCGGCGCGGAGCTCGAGGCCGCGAAGCAGACGTACTTCAATCGGTGCGCGGGCTGCCACGGCACGCACCGCATGGGCGGCGTGGGCCCGGCGATCGACGACGCGCACGCGCAGGCGCTCGGCACGGACACCATCAAGGCGCTCCTCCACTGGGGGACGCCGCGCGGGATGCCCGCGTGGGGACGCGAGGGGATCCTCACGGACGCCGAGAGGGAGCGAATGGCTGCCTTCCTGCAGCTCCCGGTGCCGGCCGCGCCCGATCTGCCGCTCAATCAGATCATGGGGAGCTGGGAGCTCCTCGTGCCGCCGAGCAGCCGCCCGGTCGCCCCGGAGCACGACAGGGACTGGGAGAACTTCTTCGGCGTCGTCCTCCGCGACCCGGGAGAGGTCGCCATCTTCGACGGGGATACGCGCGACCAGATCGCGACCATCGACGCCGGCTTCGCCGTGCATATCCTCCGGTCCTCCTCCACGGGCCGCTATTTCTATGCGGTCGGACGCGACGGACGTGTCACGATGATCGACCTCTGGGCGAACCCGCCCGCCGCCGTGGCGCGCGTCCAGGGATGCTACGACGCCCGCAGCGTCGAGGCGAGCAAGCTCCCGGGGTACGAGGACCAGTACCTCGTCGAGGGGTGCTACTGGCCGTCGCAGTACGTCGTCTTCGATGGGTCGACGCTCGAGCCGCTCGCGAGCGGATCCGTCCTCGGCAATGCCGTCGACACCAATCTACCGCTCGACGAGGTCCGGGTCGCGTCCATCGTCGCGTCTCCATTCGAGCCGGTCTGGGCGCTGTCGCTCAAGGAGTCGGGGCACGTCGGGCTGGTGGACTACTCGATGCCTGGTTTCCCGCTCGTCGAGAAGATCCCGGTCGAGCCGTCCCTGCACGACGGCGGGTGGGATCACACCAGGCGCTATTTCCTCGTCGCCGCCGAGGCCAGGGGCGACATGGCCGTGATCGACGTGCAGAGCCGGACGCTGGTGAGCACCATCCCGACCGGCGGCAAGCCGCATCCGGGGCGGGGCGCGAACTGGCAAGATCCGGTCTATGGGTGGGTGAACGCGACCACGCACCTCGGCGAGGGGAAGCTCTCGGTGTACGGCGCCGACCCCGTAGGGCAGCCCCAGCACGCGTGGCAGGTCGTTCGCGAGCTCCCGCTCCCCTCGGCGGGCGGGCTGTTCCTGAAGACGCACGCGGGCTCGCCGTGGGTGCTCTTCGACATGCCGCTGTCGTCGGACCCGGCGGCGGCGCGGCAGATCTGCGCGTACTCGAAGGCGAACGCGGCCGTGGATCATTGCTGGACGCCGTCGAGCGCCGGCCGCGCGGTGCATTTCGAGTTCGATCGTTACGGAGCCGAGGTGTGGGTGTCGATCTGGGGCGATCCGGGCGAGATCGTCGCCTACGACGCGGTCACGCTCGCCGAGCTCGGTCGCATCCAGGGCCTCGAGACGCCCACCGGCAAGTTCAACGTCTACAACACCGCGCACGACGTCTACTGAGGGGGCGGCCGGCGTCAGCCGCCCTCGTCCTCGCCCCGCTCCTCGCCGAACCAGCGCTGGAGCGTGCGCCGGTCGATCCCGAGCAGGGCGGCGGCGCGCTGCTTCTTGTTGCCCACGCGGCGCAGGATGAGCTGCGCGTAGGCGCGCTGGAGCTCCTCCAGCGTCATCATTCGATCGGCGGCCGCCTCCAGGAAATCGGGCGCCCTCCGCGCCTTGAGGCTCTCGGGCAGGTCGTCCGGGAGGATCCGGTCGCCCTCGCAGAGCGCCGCGGCGCGCTCGACCGCGTTCTCCAGCTCCCGGGCGTTGCCGGGCCAGTCGTGCGCGAGCAGGCGGTTCACCGCGGCGCCGGAGAAGCCGGCGATCGGCTTGCCGGCGCGCGCGGCGGCCTGCGCGAGGAAATGCTCGGCCAGCGGGAGGATGTCCTCGCGGCGGTCCATCAATGGCGGGATCGAGATCTCTATCACCGCCAGGCGATAGAAGAGATCCTCGCGGAACGCGCGCTCGCGCACGGCGGCGCGGAGGTCGCGGTTGGTCGCGGCCACGACGCGCACGTCGACGGGCTCCGCCGACGCCGCGCCGAGCGGGCGGATCTCGCGCTCCTGGAGCGCGCGCAGGAGCTTGGCCTGGAGCGGGAGCGCCAGCTCGCCGATCTCGTCGAGGAACAGCGTCCCGCCCTCGGCCTGCTGGAACAGGCCCGCGCGATCGCTGCGCGCGTCGGTGTACGCGCCCTTGCGCACGCCGAAGAGCTCCGCCTCCAGCAGGGACTCGGGGATCGCGGCGCAGCTCACGGCGACGAAGCGGCGGGAGCGGCGCCGGCTCTCGCCGTGCAATGCGCGGGCGACGAGC
>CAYQYG010000031.1:0-27969 GCA_964421485.1 uncultured Polyangiaceae bacterium
GGACGGGGCGTGAGCCCGCGCGGGGGGGGACGGGGCGTGAGCCCGCGCGGGGGGGCGGCGCGGTGCGCTTTGCGCGCGAGCGGGGGCGCGCGGCGCGGTTGCCCTCCTCGGCGGCCTCTTCGCGCTCGGGGGGCGGCTCGGCCTCGGTCTCGACGAGGAAGGGGAGCTCGCTCTCGGCCTCGTCGCGGGACATGACGACGTCGCTCATGTCCTGACCGCGCGTGGCGCCCTCGATGAACTCGGAGCCGAGGTCGCCGGCGAGGTCGGCGGCGGCGTCGTCGGAGTAGGGGTTGACCTCGAACTCTACGGCGCCCGACTCGTTGGGGTGGTGGTGGTAATCGCGCGCGTCATCGTCGAGCGTGGGGACGGCGGCGTGGAGATCGGCGCTCGGGTGGGCCTTGCCGGCGATGGGAGGCGCCTCGAGCTCGTCGAGGTCGCGGACGTCGGGGGTGCCGAGCAGGGCCTCGCGGCGCGGGGCGTCGGCGGACGGGCGGGGCGCGGGGCGCGCGGGCTTCTCTGCAGGCGGGCGGGCGGGGCGGGGGCCACGGGGGTTTTTACTATGGGTCACGCGGGGAGCGCTTGCAGGTTCCGGTCCTTGATGTCGGGGGCGGGGGGCGACAGCGTCCGGCCCCTGGGACCGAGGGGGCCCTCACCTCCCGGGGCCGGGACTACGGCGTGCCACTTGCGTGGCCCGCCTCCGACCCGGCCCCTCCGGTGAGGGCCCCCTCGGTCCCAGGGGCCTCTTGCCGGGCGAGGGGGCGAGGTCCGGGCGAGGGGGCGAGGTCCGGGCGAGGGGGGGGAGGTGCGAAATGGGCATGCGAGCGGGCGCGGCGCCGGGGTAGAAGGGCCGGTGGATGAGGCGGATCGCGCGGGCGCTGATCGGCTTGCTGCTCGCGATCTCCGCGGGGGTGGTGGAGGGGAGTGCGCTCGGCGCAGAGGGGGAGGGGGAGGGGGAGCCGGCGCAGGCGGCGGCTTACAGGGAGCTGTCGATGCCGCCCGGCGGCGCGGCGCGCGTGGTCGGCACGCTCGCGTTCGGTACGGGGCTGCGGTTCAACAACCCTTACCGGCTCCAGACGCAGCTCGGGGACAGCGCGGAGTCGCTCTCGCTGACGGCGGGGTACTTCGACCTCGGCGCGGCGGTGGCGTTCGGGCCCGCGGACGGGCTCCAGCACGGGGGAGCCGTGCACCTGTCGCTCGCGCTCGCCGGGGTGTCGCAGCAGTCGATCGCGCCGAGCTACTTCCTCGCGTACCGCGGCGGAGGGCCGGCGCTGCTCTACGGCCGCCTGGGGGCCGCGATCCTCACGGCGCCTGACGCGAACGTGGGGGGCGAGCTCGCGGCCGGGATCGGCTACTTCTTGACCGCCAGGATCGCCCTGAGCGGCGAGCTCGTGGGCGACCTGTTCTACGGCGCGGCGACGTACGAGACGGCGTTCACCGTCTACCCGGTGCTCTCCGCGCAGCTCGGCCTGATGATCGACCACGAGCTCTTGCCATGAGCCGCCGCTTGCCCCGCCCGCCCGAGATCGCGCGCCTGGCGGCGGTGCTCGTCGCGTTCGTCGCGGCGCCGGTGGTCGGCGACATCGGGAGCTGCGGGCAGGAGGCGGCGGAGCTCGACGCGTACAAGTTCTTCTACGTGAAGGGGGCGATCGACTGCGAGCGGTGCGGGGAGTGCGGGCTCAGCACGCGCGCCTGCACCGACGCGTGCGCGCCGCAGCCGAAGGTCACCGCCTTCGACGAAGGCTGCTATCCGCTCGTTCATGATGGCGAGGTGTGCCTGCACGCTCTGCAGCGCGCGAGCTGCGACGAGTACGCGAGCTACATGTCCGACGAGGCGCCGACCACGCCGACGGAGTGCAACTTCTGCCCGCCGGACGAGCGGCCCGGCGCGGGAGGCTCGCCGTGATCCCGCGCCGCGCACGTCGCGCGGCGGCGCTGGGGCTCCTCGCCCTGGGCCTGCCCGCCTGCGGCGCCGCGGCGCCGCTCTTCGTCGGGCGAGGCGAGTACGCCGCCTATCGCGCGACGCGGGTGGAGCCGACGCTGGAGGGGCGGCTCGCCGCGGCCGGGAGGTACCTCGATCGCTACCCCGAGGGCGTCTACGCGGCCGAGGTGCGCGCGTACCTGGGCCGCGCCGAGCCGGTCTTCTACGAGGCGAAGCGCGGCAGCGTCGCCGGCCTCGAGGCGTACCTGCGCGCGCTGCCCTCGGGCGCGTTCGCCGGCGACGCGCAGGGCCGGCTGCAGCAGATGCGCCGCGCGCGGGCCGAGGGCGATCCGGCCGCGCGGGTCGCCGCCGAGGCCGAGGCGCGCATCGACGCGGAGCAGGCCGAGCGCCGCCGCGTGCGCGAGGAGCTGTCGACCTGGGTGTCGCGGTTCCTCGACGCCGGGCTCTGGTCGAGGCCCATGAGCGAGGCGCCCGCCGAGGTGATCATCCCCTTCAGCCTCGCGCTGCCGTCCCCGGTCTGCCACACGCTCGAGGCCGGCGAGGAGGGCGCCCCGGGCGTCGGCTCGATGCGCTGCGCGAAGCTGCTCGCGCTGCCCTACACCGTGCGCGTCGAGGGGGAGAGCGAGGCCCGCGAGGCGACCGTGGAGGTGGCCGCGATCGAGGATCCGGCGGGCCGCCCCCTGGCGATCTCGATCGGCGGTCCGGACCTGTTCCTGCGCCTGGAGGAGACGCGCGCGGTCCGCGCGCTGGCCGCGGACGACGCCTCGGCCCGCGTCGGCGGGATCTCGCAGGCCGCCGACCTCGCCGCCGCAGCGTTCCGCAAGAGGGTCAGCCCCGATCCTGCGTGCAAGCGCCAGCCGGTCGCCCCCGTGGTGCTCGATCTCGCCTGCGCCGGCGTGCGGCTCGTCGTGCGCGCCGCGCTCGAGCCGGGCGGGGACGACCTCATCGTGGTCGGCCCCGAGCCCTGAGCGCGCACGCCACCGGCGCGTCTCCGCTGCCGTTGCCGTGACCGTTGCCGTCGCGCGTCCGTTGCCGCTGTCGTGACCGTTGCCGTGACCGTTGCCGTTGCCGTTGCCGTGACCGTTGCCGTCGCCGTGACCGTTGCCGTGACCGCTGCCGTTGCCGTTGCCGTTGCTGTGTCTGTTCCCGGTCACGGACGCGGTCACAGACGCGGTCACGGTGACGGACGCGGTCACGGTGACGGACGCGCACGCGGATGCGGATGCGGACGCGGATGCGGACACGGTCACGGACGCGGACGCGGGCACGGATGCAGTCATGGACGCGGGCACGGACGTGCCCGTGGCAGCGATCAGCCGCCGGTGCCGCCGTCCCCTGATCCGCCGGCCTCGCCCTTGGTGCTGGCCTCGCCCTTGGCGCCGGCCGGATCGACTCGAGCAGCGCCTCGCGCCTCGCCCGCACCTGCGGCGTCTCCGGCTCGCGGATCGGCTCCGTCGCGCCCGTGACCTTGCCATAGCGCTCGTGCACGGTGCGCAGGAACGCCATCACCGGCCCCAGCCCGTGGCCCTCGATCTCCGGCATCAGCCCCTCGCGATCGATCCGTCGCCGGCTGCATGCCGCCCCCTCTCCGGCCGCGCCCTTCGCTCCATTGCCAGCAACCGACCTGCTCCGGCGCAAGTCCACGACGGCGCCGCCGAGCACTACCATCGCGATCGACGACCCGCTCGGAAGCGTCGCATCGGCCGCATCGAGCTGCAAATCGAACAATGCGGACCGGCCCGTATCGGCCGCCACTCTCAGCGGCACCTCATCCGCCGCCGCGGCGATCACCGTCTTGCGAGCGTCCCCCACGTAGAGCCACCCCCGGTTACAGTCGAGCCCGCCCCAGACGTCGATCCCCGACGGCAGCGCCACCGCCTCGCTGAACTCCTCCGCGCACGCATAGACCCGCTTCGTTAGATTCAAGCGGGCCAGGGCGATCGCCTGCTCGAATGTCCGTACAGGCTTTCTCCGCGGTCCCTGCGTTGTTATCATCGCCAAGAGTTGAGCCAATGAACACTCCACAACGATCCTGGGCCGGCCCCGCTGTCGGATCGCTGCTGCACGCGGGCTCGGGCGGCGCCGGTTGCTCCGGCGCATCGTCGCAGTCGAGGGCGACATCGCATCGATACGCGAGGCATCCGCACGTCCCGGCCGCGGTGCCACAGCCCACGAGAAAGAACGCGACCGACGATTGAACGACGAGACGACGAGAACGCAATCTCATGATTGACTCCGTTCAGAAGGATCCGCGGATGAACAGCTTCGAGGTCGGCCCCACCACAGGACCGGGGGGGCCGGCACCGTCATATGGGCCGCGCGTGGATGCTCCCGGGCACGGAGCCCCTCAGCTCTTCAGGGCATCCCGCGCTGGCGACCCAGTGACAGGGGACGAATCTGCGACCGCACGGCGCGGTCTATGGGTCGGACGGGGAGGCGGCGTTCGACCATGCCAGCCCGGAGCTCCTCGCGGGCCGGTGCGTGCACGCGCTCGCCTGCGAGGTGGGGATGTCGAGGCTGCCGCACCTCGCGGTGTCGCTCGGGTGGTCGGCTTCGCCTCCTACGAGCAGCGCCTCGTGCCGGAGTTCACGGCGGAGAGCCTCCCCGCCGCCGCGATCGAGGTCCTCGGGCGCATCGCGACCCTGACGACGCTGCGGCTGCGGGAGCGGCAGTTCGACGAGACCGCTCTCGCCAGCGAGGTTCGGCGCGCCAGCGAGGGGCTCAACGAGTGGTTCGAGTCGGACGAAGGCGCCGCCTGGACGGAGGGGCCGGGGGCGTACGAGCGCGTCGGCATGACCCAATTCGCCGTGCAGCTCTCGAGCTCCCTGCGCGTGGTCGTCCGGTCGTGACGCCGGGCGCTACTTGAGCTTGACCGACGCGGTCTTCGTCTCGCCCGGCCTCACGGTCACGTTGACGGTCCGCCGGCCCTCGGTCGGATGAATGAACATGACGGTGTGCGACCCCGCGGGGACAGCGACATCGATGAGATCCCCAGGCTTCCCCTCTGGACCGCGGCATCATCATTAGCAGGGCTTCGACTTCTTCTTGCCCTTCAGCTTGTGGGTGTTCTTCGGGCACACGTCCTTGATGCCCGCGGACCTGTCCTTGTAGCGGGCCACCATCTGCTCGAACACTTCCTTCTGTTCGCGCTTGATGTCCTTGCTCTCCGCCGGATCGGCGATCACGTCGTAGAGCTGGTAGCCGTCGTCGTCGCCGTACGCGATGAGCTTGTACCGGTCGTGCAAGAGCGCCCGCCGCCGGTCGTTGTCGCTCGTCCGCGGCAGGTCGACGATCACGTCGCGCGGCTCCGGCTTCGCGCCGTAGAGCTCCGCGACCAGGCTCGTCCCCTTGAGCGACGCGTCGGCCGGCGCGCCGGTGAGCTCCAGGATCGTCGGCGGCAGGTCCATCGTGCTCCGGAGCTCCTCGATGCGGCGCGGCGTGATCCCGGGCGCCTGGATCATCAGCGGCACGTGCACGAGGTTCTCCCAGACCTCGAAGCCGTGCCGGAACATCCTGTGCTCGCCGAACGCCTCGCCGTGATCGCTCGTGATGATGATCGCCGTGCGCTTGCCCCAGTCCTGCTGCGCCACGAAGTCGAGCAGCTTGCCGACGTGCTCGTCGGTGAACTTGATCTCGCCGTCGTACTTGTCCCGGTCCTTCTTGCCGAAGGGCGTGATGCCAGGGTGCGCCATGTAGAGGTCGTGCGGGTCGAGGAAGTGGAACCACGCGAAGAACGTCCCGCTCGTGCTCGCCTTGTCGGAGAGCAGCTTCATCGCGAGATCGAGGTGCTGCGGGCTCGTGATGTTCCTGTCGGTCGTGTTGTCGGCGCTGAGGTCGGGGATGATCTCGTAGACGTCGAAGCCCTGGCGGAACCCCGCCTTCTTGTCGAAGTAGAAGTGGGCGTGCGCGGAGATCGTCTTCACGCCGGCCTTCTGCAGGAGCTCCGGGAACATCACCACGCTGTCCGGGTAGTTGCCGAAGAAGTAGCCGCTCCGGTCGACCTCGCTCGGGTAGCGCCCGGCCAGGAAGCCGCCGAGGCTCATCGAGGTGTACGAGGAGATCGCGTAGTGACGCCTGTAGCTGACCGCGCCCTTCTCGAACTCCGTGAGGCGCGGGGCGATGTCGCGGCCGTAGCCCATCCAGGGCATGTCGGCGCGCATGCTGTCGATCGAGACCATGAGCACGTTGAGCTTCGAGGGCGGGCCGGCCTTCGCGGCGGCGGCGCTCGAGGGGGCGGCGGCGCTCGAGGGGGCGGCGGCGCTGCCAGGCGCGGCCGGCTCGGCCGCGGGAGCGGCGCTGCCAGGCGCCGCAGGCGCGGGCGCCGCGATCGAGGGGACGCCGGTCGGCTTGGTGTGGCCTCCCTCGCTCGAGCAGCCCAGCCCGGAGGCGAGGGCGAGGAGCGCGGCGAGCGAGAGGGGAGACGAGGGGGCGAAGGAGCCAGCGTGGACGAGGGCCGAGCGCATGCCCGCCCTTTACCCCGACTCGCGGCGCAGCGCCAAAAGCGTACACCCCGCGCCGCGCTCCGGTATGCTGGCGCGCCCGATGACGACCGCGCACGCGAGGAAACCTCCGCCGCTCCCGCCGAGGGCCCGCGCGCCTCGTCACGACGCCGCGAGGCCCGCGGCGCCCGCGCGCGCCGGGGAGCACGTCAGCCAGGCCCTCAAGGACCACATCACCGAGATGGCCCTCGGGCTGCTCGAGGAGCAGATCCAGGCGCGCATCGTCCACTACCGCGCCGACCTGGAGACCAACCCGGAGCTCGACGCGATCACCGCCCAGGTGGTCGCGCAGCTCCGCGAGATCCAGGCGACGGCCGCGGCGGAGAGGGGCGCGGCCGATCGCGAGGCGATCCGCGCCGCGCACGAGAGGACCCTCCGCGGCCTGCTCGATCGCCTCTTCCCGGCCGGCGCGCCGACGCTCGCCATGGAGCGCAGGCTCAAGCAGATCCACAAGAACCTCGCCCGGCTGTTCTTCCAGTCGGAGCTCCACGAGAAGACCCGCGGCCAGGACGGCGCAGCCAAGGTCATCCAGCACGGGGAGCAGGCGATCTTCTACCTGCTCGCCCGCTACCGGAACCGCCTCGAGGCCGATCTCGGGGGTTTCGACTTCGCGAGCGACGAGATCCGCGAGCGCTCGTTCGACCTGCTCGCGAAGATCTCGAAGGACATGCAGGACGCCTTCCTGTCGCGGAGGTCCACCGAGCTCAGGCGCATCGTGGCCGGCTTCCACGCCGTGCTGGTCGACTTCCTCGGCCAGGCGCTGCCGGCGGCGCTGCCGGAGCTCGCGGCCGAGGTGATCGACAGGGCGCGGACGTTCGAGGGCCGCGCGTTCGCGTACAAGGTCTCGAGCGAGGCGTTCCCGCGCTTCCGCGCCGCGTTCGAGCGGAGCCTCATGGGCCGCCTGGTCGGCGCGATCGAGGACCCGCTCGTCGCGCGCCTCGCCGACACGGCCGGCGCGGCCCGCGAGGAGACGATCCTGTTCGTCACGGACCCGCGCGTCTTCAGCATGATGTGCGGCGAGCTCTGCGACGGGATCTACGAGTCCCTCTGCAACGAGGGCTTCCTCGACCTCCCGCCCGACTGGCGCATGGCCTCGGCCGCGCCGCAGGGCGGGTGAACCGCACCCAGCGACCCCCACGGATGGTGGAGCGACCGACATGAGACGAACCCGCATCGCCCGCGCAGGCGCCCGCCTGCTCCTCTCCCTCACGCTGCTCGCGGCCCCGGCCGCGATGACCGGCTGCGCCCGCGGCCCCGACGTCGAGGTGACCGGCCTCGGCCTCCGGCGCGTCGTGATCTACCGGAACGGCGTCGCCTACTTCGAGCGCGAGGGCAAGGTCACCGCCGAGGAGGTGACCTTCCGGGTGCGCAAGGAGAAGGTCGGCGACTTCCTCGCGACGCTCGCGGTGATCGAGGCCGGCGGGAGCAGCGTGCGCAGCGCGTCCTTCCCGGTCGAGGTCGACGACGGCGAGGTCGAGGACGAGGAGCCCACGCCGCCCGATCAGCGCTTCGAGGTGCTGCTCAAGCCGCCGCCCAGCAAGGGCAAGCGCGACGCGAAGAAGGAGAAGCTCGAGAGGGTGCGGCTCACGCTCGACGGGCGCGAGCACGATCTGATCGTCGGCTACGTGGCGGAGACGCCGGTGTGGCGGCCGTCGTACCGGCTCGTCATGGGAGCCCAGAAGGGCTCGCCGAAGGCGCAGCTCCAGGCGTGGGGCATCGTGCAGAACCTCTCCGGCGAGGACTGGAAGGGCGTGAGGCTGTCGCTGGTCGCGGGCACACCGCTCGCGTTCCAGGCGACGCTGGATCAGCCGTCGATCCCGCCGCGGCCGGTCGTGACCGATCAGGGCGAGGTGATCGCGTCGGTGCCGACGAGCGAGACGACGCTCGCGCAGGGCCTGCCGCCGGCGGCGCCCGGGTCCATGCCCGGCGACATGCCCGCGGCCGAGGCCGAGGCCGAGGAGCTGATGGACGAGGACCGCGACGGCGGCGCCGACAAGCTCGACGAGGCGGGCGTCAAGAAGGCCGAGCGGAGCCGCGCCATGCCCAAGGGCAGCGCCAGCACGCGCGCGACCGGGCGGATGGGGCCGATGGGCGGCGCCGCGCCCGCGGCGCCGGCGCCGATGCGGCGGGCGCCCGCGAAGGACTACCGGGGGCCGGCCGAGGCGCCGCCGCCGCCCCCGGCGCCGGGCCCGTCGATGCCGCGCAACGTGAACGCGCTCGCCGCGGTCGCGATGGAGGCCGGGACCACGCGCTACGACATCCCGTTCCCGGTCGACATCCCCGACAAGAGCGCGACGATGGTGCTCCTGCTCGCGCGCGACGTGCCCGGCGAGTCGATCTTCCTGTTCGCGCCCGACGGCGGGGTGCCCGCCTCGAGCTCGCACCCGTTCCGCGTCGCGCGGTTCACGAACGACACGAAGGGGCTGCTCGAGCGCGGCCCGATCGCGGTGTTCGAGAACGGGGCGTTCCTGGGCCAGGGCATGGTCGATCCGCTGCCGCCCGGCGCGACGGCGACGGTGCCCTTCGCGCTGGAGCGGAGCCTCGCGGTGGACACGACGCGGAGCGAGAGCGCCGAGGGCGCGCGCGTGTCGAAGATCGAGGCCGGCGAGCTGGAGATCGAGCGCGACTGGGTGACGCACACGAAGTACGCGGTCCGGAACGGGAGCGATCAGACGGCGAAGACGCTGGTGAAGCACCCGCGCCTGTACGACACGCGGCTGCACGATCCGCCGAAGGGGACGGAGGACAACCTCGGGACAGGGAGCGCGCTGGTGCCGATCACGGTGCCCGCGCGGGGCACCGGGGTGCTCGACGTGGACGAGCGGCGGACGTTCCGGCAGCGCGTGGACTGGCTGAGCCAGCTCGCGGACGACGCGGTGAGGGACTACCTGAAGGATCCGCGCGCGGACGCGGCGGTGGTGCGCCAGCTCGGTCAGGCGTGGGAGATGCGGAGCAAGCTCAGGCCGGCGATCGACGAGCGCGACAAGCTGTCGGCCGAGAAGGGGCGCCTCGAGCAGCAGAGCGGCGAGCTCCGGGCGAACCTGAGGGCGATCGAGAAGAACAAGACGGCGGAGGACCTGCGGCGCGATCTGACGGATCGGCTGGCGAAGGCGTCTTCGCGGCTCGACGAGATCACGAAGCGGCTCATCGTGCTCGACATGCAGATCAACGAGCAGCAGATCCGCTTCCGGGATCTCACGAACGAGATCAGGATGCTGAAGCCGCCGAGCCCGGTGAAGGCGCCCTAGTCCCGCGCTTCCGAAGTCTTGCCAGAGATCCCCGAGAGAAAATCACAGGGAGGCGGGGAGGACGGGGAGACGAGAGAAGAGAGAGAAAATTCTCAGATCTTTTCTCCCCTCCCCGCTCTCCCCGCCTCCCTGTGATCCCTCTCTTCTCTTGCTCTCTCCAGGCCGCGCGCGGTGGGGCCTACTTCGACGCCTTGACCTGGCCGCGGGCGGTGCCGGCGTGCGTCCAGCTCCGCTCGACGCCGGTGGCGAGCCACGCGACCTCGACGCGCTCGCCGCCGAACGTGGCGGCGACGGTGTCGCCCCACTGCGCGGGGGCGGGGAGCTCGACGAGCTTCTGGCCCTTGATGCTGCCGAGGTGATCGGGGCCCACGAGGAACGCGGCGATGCCCTCGCTCGCGAACGCCGAGACCGCAGTGCTCGGCACGAAGGGGGCGACCACGGCGCGCACGGAGGGGAGCGCGATGGATCGCTCCGCGACGGCGCGGACCTCGTCGAGGGTCGAGAGGACCAGGACGAGGCCGGCGGGCTCGGCGGGCTCGGCGGGGGTGGGGGCGGCGATCGCGGCGCGGTGGCCGTTCATGTGGGGGAGGCCCTCCACCACGCCGAGCGTGAGGGGGCCCTTCCAGGGGACGGCCTGGGGAGGCGCGGGGGGCTTCTTCGCAGGGGCCTCGCCGCCGCCCTTCTTGTCGCGCAGGATCAGGACGTCGTCCGTGGGCAGCGCGCGGGGGACGGTGACGCGCACGGGGCGCTTGAAGGAGCGGGGATCGCCGACCGTGCCCGTCGCGACCGCGTAGGCGAGCGTCTCGGCGGAGGCGACGACGAACGAGGGGGCGCCCGCGATGCGGGGCTCGGGATCCGCCGTGCGGAGCGAGATGCCATCGGGCGGGGGAGGGTAGATCTCCGAGGTGACCACGCGGCGATCGGGCTCGATGATGCGGGCGCCGGTGGCGACGAGATCGACGAGCGCCCCGGACTGCGCGAGCACCTCCAGCACCTGCCGCGAGGGGGGCGCGACGAGCAGATCGAGCCGCGAGGGGACGCGCTTCGACTTGAGCAGGAGCGCCGCGGCGAGCATGTCGCGCAGCGTCACGCCGGAGTCGCCGCCGAGCACGACCTGCGCGACCGGGCGGCCCGCGAGGTCCCGGACCGGGCGGACCGTGCCCTCCTCGTCCATGAGCAGCGGGTCCACGGTGCCGAGGTCGATCGAGATGACCTCCTCGCACGGGGCGCCGGGATCGGGGACGAGCGCGCGGTGGGCCTTGGAGCGGCGCTGATCGCGCAGGAAGACCTCGGTCTTCTCGTCGCTCACGAAGAGGGCCGCGGCGGCGCCGACCTGCGGGGCGACGCCGCAGAGGACCGCGCGGTCGCCGACGGAGAGCAGGCGCGCGCTCGGGCCGGCGAACTCCAGGACCACCGGGGCGTGGTGCTCGCCCTCGATGCGCCGGACGACCTCGTCGAGGCCGCGGCGGTAGAGCTCGAGCGCCACGTCGCGCGCGCACACGAAGGGGCGCACGCGGCCGGACAGGTGGATCTGCACGCTGCGCGGCGGCCTGAGCCACGCCGTGCCGGTCGCGAGCGCCTGGCCGAGCTGGCTCGGCGAGACCGCGAGGGCCAGCATGCCGATGCCGCCGACCGTGCACAGCCGCGGGTCGTCGGTCAGGGCGAGGCGCGCCGGCGCGGCGAAGCGCTCGAGGTGCACCGGCGCCGGGAAGCCGATGCCGGGGCGGGCGATCGGGATGTTGAACGCCGGCAGCTCCGGGGAGACCGCGTGGGCGCGGCCCGCCTCGACGTCGGCGATCGACGCGGCGTCGGTGACGCAGGTGCCGTCGTACGCGACGGCGACCTCGACCGGGGTCTTCTTCATGCCGGCCGCGAGCGCCTCCCCGAGGGCCCTCGAGGGCGCCCGGGAGAGGATCACCTGATCGACCTTGACCTGCACCAGGTCACCGCGGAGCTGAGGATCCGTCGCCCTCCCGGCGAGGATCTTCTGAGGCATCGTGCGGGGGGGATCCCCGGCTCGCGCACGCATAGCGATTGGGCCGTCCTGTTCTTCTGAAAATGAGTCGCCGGAGCCGCGCCCCGCCGAAGGCCGGCGCGGGGCCCCGCCGGACGAGCCGGCCGCGCCCTCGGGCCCCGGCGCGCGGCCGGAGGGCGCTCGCCCCCGAGGCACGAGGCCGCGGGGGCGAAAAGAACGGCCGCACGTTAGCCGCTCGCCTGGACGAGGGTCAAGGCGTGCCGTGGAGCGGGCCCCTTGGGGCGGGGATCGCCCGGCTGGGCTCGGGATGCAAGAGACAAAGCGCCGAGGCGCGGGCCACGTTTGTTTTCCCCACGGCCGCGGCGTTGGGTAGTCTCCCGCTCATGTTCCAGACCGTGCTGAAAGAGGTCGTCGAGAGCACCGAGGGCGGGATCGCGACGCTCCTCATGGATTTCGAAGGCATCGCGGTCGACAGCTACTCGAAGCCGAACGCGGATTTCGACATCAACAACATCGGCGCCGAGTTCAGCGTGGTGCTGAAGTCGATCCAGCGCGCCGCGGAGATGCTCGAGGCGGGCCAGACCGCCGAGGTCGCGATCCAGGCCGAGAAGGTCACGACGCTCATCCGGGTCGTGAACGACTCGTACTTCGTCGCGTTCTCGATGCGCCCCGACGCCAACATCGGCAAGGCGCGGTACCTGCTGCGGACGAAGGTGCCTGTCCTGCTCAAGGAGCTCGCCTGAGCGGGCTCCGCATCTCGGTCCTCTCGGGCCCCAGCCTCGACCGCCTCGGCACGCGCGAGCCCGCCGTCTACGGGACGACCACGCTCGCCGAGATCCACGCCATGGTCGAGCAGGCCGCGCGCGCCCGGGGCGCCGAGGCGGCCTGCGCGCAGTCGAACCACGAGGGCGAGCTCGTCACCCTCGTGAGCCGCGCGGCCGATCTCGGCTTCCACGGCGTCGTGCTCAACGCCGGCGCGTACACGCACACCTCGATCGCCCTGCTCGACGCGATCCGGGCGAGCGGCCTGCCCACCGTCGAGGTGCACCTCTCGAACCCCGACGCGCGCGAGCCCTTCCGCCGCCGTTCGCGCATCGCGCCGGCGTGCGTCGGCCGCGTGGCGGGCTTCGGCGCGCGCTCCTACGTGCTCGGGCTCCACGGCCTCCTCGATCTGCTCGCGGGGGCTCCAGCGAAAAGAGATTGAACGGGGCCCGGCTCTCTGGTTTGAAGGGGGCACCAGGATGGCCGAACGCCCCACCATGAACATCGATTTCAGGCAGCTCCGGGCCCTGCTCCGCCTGCTCGAGAAGCGCGACGTGAGCGAGTTCGAGCTCGAGGACGAGCACGTTCGCATCCGGCTCACCCGCGGGGCGGCCGGCCGGCGCGCCGTCGAGGTGTCCGCCCCCGCGCCCGCCCCGCCGCCCGCCGCGCTCGCGTCGATCCCGGCGCCGCGCGAGGAGCCGGCGTCGGACGACCGGATCACCTACGTCACGTCGCCCTTCGTGGGCACGTTCTACCGATCGCCGTCGCCCGACGCGCCGCCCTTCGTCGAGGTCGGCACCGCCATCCGCGAGGGCCAGGCGCTCTGCATCGTCGAGGCCATGAAGCTCATGAACGAGATCGAGGCCGACTGCGCGGGCGTCATCGCCGAGATCCTCGTCGACAACGGCAAGCCGGTGGAGTTCGGGCAGCGGCTCTTCAAGGTGCGGAAGGACTGAGGGCCGGGCGGCTGTGTTCGGCAAGATCCTCATCGCCAACCGCGGCGAGATCGCGATGCGCATCCTGCGGGCGTGCCGCATCCTCGGCATCCGCACGGTCGCGATCCACTCCGAGGTCGACGCGGGCGCGCTCCACGTCCGCTTCGCCGACGAGGCGGTGTGCGTCGGCCCCGCCGAGGCCGCGAAGAGCTACCTCAACGTCCCGCAGATCATCGCCGCCGCCGAGGTGACCGGCGCCGAGGCGATCCACCCCGGCTACGGCTTCCTCTCGGAGAACGCCCGCTTCGCCGAGCTCTGCCGCAAGTGCCGCCTCACGTTCATCGGCCCGACCCCCGAGGCGATGCGCGCCTGGGGCGACAAGGTCTCCGCGCGCGAGGTCGCGACGCGCTACGGCCTGCCGCTGCTGCCGGGCAGCGGCGTGCTCAGGGACGCGGCCGACGCCGTCGCGCAGGCGACGCGGATCGGCTTCCCCGTGATCCTCAAGGCCTCCGGCGGCGGCGGCGGCCGCGGCATGCGCGTCGTCCGCGAGGCCGGCGAGGTCCCCCGCGCGTTCGAGACCGCGACCCGCGAGGCCGCGGCCGGCTTCAAGAACCCCGACATCTACCTCGAGCGCTACGTCGAGGAGCCGCGCCACATCGAGCTCCAGGTGCTCGCCGATCAGCACGGCGGGGTGTGGACGCTCGGCGAGCGCGAGTGCTCGCTCCAGCGCCGCCACCAGAAGGTCATCGAGGAGTCGCCGAGCCCGGCGATGGACAACGACAAGCGCAACGCGCTCGGCGACGTCGTCCGCCGCGCGATCCGCGAGACCGGCTACACCACGCTGGGCACGCTCGAGTTCCTGATGGATGAGCGCGGCGAGCTCTACTTCATGGAGATGAACACCCGCGTGCAGGTCGAGCACCCCGTCACCGAGATGGTGACCGGCATCGACCTCGTCGAGCACCAGATCCGCGTCGCCGCCGGCGAGCGGCTCACCCTGCCCGACACCCGCCCCTGGAGCTTCCGCGGCCACGCGATCGAGTGCCGCGTGAACGCCGAGGACCCGCGCACGTTCGCGCCGTGGCCGGGCCTCATCACCGAGTACCACCCGCCCGGCGGCGGCGGGGTCCGCGTCGACTCCGGCGTCTACGGCGGCTGGCGCGTGCCGAGCCACTACGACGCGCTGATCGCCAAGGTGATCGCCCACGGCGCGACGCGCGCCGAGGCGATCGCGAAGATGCGCTGCGCGCTCGACGAGTTCATCATCGGCGGGATCCGCACCAACATCCCCCTCCACCAGGCGCTCCTGCGCGACCCGGAGGTCATCGCCGGGACCATGTCCACCCGCACCATCGAGCGCGTCGTCGCCCGCGGGTTCTAGAGCGCTCCGCGCGGCCCGCGGATTCTCCCCCGATCCCTGCGGATCGGTGCCAGAATGGGGCCGCGTCCGGACGCTACCCGGCCGCTTGCAGGCGAATGCGTTCGGGAGCCATCAAGCCGGGTGACGTCATCGCGGGCAAGTACCGGGTCCGCGCGCTCCTGGGCCGGAGCCGCGGCACGCTGGTCGACGCGCAGAACGTCGATTTCGACAAGCGCGTCGTCGTCCGCGTCCTCTCGCCCGCGCTCTGCGACGCCCGCCAGATCGAGCGCTTCCGCCGCGAGGCCAGGATCCTCGGCAAGCTCCAGTCCGAGCACGTCGCCCGCATCTCCGATTTCGGCACCCTCCCGGACGGCGGCTTCTACCTCGTCCGGGAGCACCTCGAGGGCGCCGATCTCGCCACGCACCTCCGCAAGTCGGGCCGCCTCGCGCTCCCGCAGGCCGCGCACTACGTGCTCCAGATCGCCGAGGCCGTCGCCGAGACGCACGCGCACAACATCCTGCTCCGCGAGCTCCAGCCCTCGCACGTCTTCCTCGCGCAGCGCCTCGGCGGCGCTCCCACCGCGAAGATCATCGACTTCGGCACCGCCAAGCTCATGCGCGAGCCCGCGGCCCCGGGCGCCGGCGAGGAGCACACGGCGACGTTCGGCATGTCGCCGTACTCGTCCCCGGAGCTCGTCCGGAAGTCGAAGAACATCGACGCCCGCACCGACGTCTGGTCCCTCGGCGCGATCCTCTACGAGCTGCTCGCCGGCCGCCCGCCGTTCCAGGGCGAGGCGGCCGCGCTGATGATCCAGATCACGCGCGAGGAGCCGACCCCGCTCACGAGCCTCCGCCGCGAGCTCCCGGAGGACATCGACAAGATCATCGGCTGGGCGCTCGCCAAGGACCCCGAGGGCCGCTTCCCCAGCGTGCACGGCTTCGCCGCCGAGCTCGGCAGGTTTGCCCCGCCCGAGGCGAAGCCGCTCATCCAGCGCATCGCCGAGCTCACCCGCGCCGGCGAGGAGCGCCGCCGCGCCGCACAGTCCGCGCGCCGCGGCGCGACCGACGCGCCCGCCTCCGAGGACGCCGACTTCCTCCCTGATGAGGAGGACGGCGACGACGGCGAGGCCGCGACGCAGATCCACGGCCACGCCTCGCTCGGCATCGACCCCAGCGCCGCCCGGGCCGCGCTGGACGGCGAGGGCTCGCCGCTCGATCGCACCCTGTTCATGGGCGCGGACTTCGTCCCCCCCTCACCGGCCGCGCCCGGCGCCCAGTCGGCGTTCGGGGCCGCGGGGCGCGCTCCAGGTGGCGCGCCCTCCGCCTCGAGCCCCGGCGGCTTCGCCCACCCGGGCGCCCCCGCCGCCGGCGCCTACGCCCCGCCGAACCCCGGCGGCTTTGCCCCTCAACCCGCTGCGCCCCCCCCCCCTGCGTTCGGCCAGCCCCCCGCGGCTTCCACGTTCGGCCAGCCCCCCGCGGCTTCCACGTTCGGCCAGCCCCCTGCGCCCCCCACGTTCGGCCAGCCCGCCGCGGCCCCCACGTTCGGCCAGCCTCCCCCTCCGGCGCCGTCCGCCCCGAGCTTTGGCCAGTCCTCCGGCGGCCTCCTCGGCCCCGGGCCCGATTTCAGCCGCCCCGCCCAGCCGAGCCGCCCCGTGCTCTCGGTGCCGTCCATCCCGATCTCCGCGATCGAGACCGGCTCCCACCGCGCCGCGCGCGGCGGCACCTCCCGCAGCGTCATCGCCGCGATCGTCGGCGCCGCCGGCGTGTTCGTCCTGCTGGCGGTGATCGCCGCCCTGACGCTCCGCGGCTCCGACGAGCCTGCGGCCGGCCCCGAGGCCGCCGCGACCGAGCACGCGTCGGCCCCCCCCGGGTCGGCCACCGCCGAGCCGGTCGCCAGCGCCCCCCAGCCCGAGGGCTCCGCGCCCCAGCCCGAGGGCTCCGCGCCCCAGCCCGCTCCGACCTCCGTGCCCACCCAGGTCGCAGCCGCCGATCCGCGCCCGACCCCGGCCCCGGTCGGCCAGCCCAGGCCCACCGCCACCAGGCCCGCCGCGACCGCGGCCCCCACCGGCGGCACCGGCACCCTCGTCGCCGTCGCCGTCGGCGGCACCTGCGAGTTCTCGGTCAACGGCGCCTCCAAGGGCAAGTCGTCCTCGATCCGCCTGCAGCTCAAGCCCGGCACCTACAACGTGAGCTGCCGCCCCTCGACCGGCGGCACCAAATCGAAGAGCGTCAGCATCGCCGAGGGCGGCTCCGCCATGGCGATGTTCAAGCTCCAGTGATTCACGCTCGAGCCTCCGCGCGCCGGCTCGCCGGACGGCCCTCACGGTCCTCGGTCCATGAGCGCCGCGAGCGCCGCGCGGGCCGCCGCGAGCCGGCTCACGGCGATCCCGCGCGACACGCCCAGCGCCGCCGCGACATCGGCGAGGCTCGCCGCCGCGGCGTGCAGCAGCAGCGCCCGCTGCTGCGCCGGCAGCCGCGCGAGCGCCCGGAGCCCTTCCCGCGCAAAGAGCTGCTCTTCCGGGTCGATCGAGGCCGCCTCCTCCAGCTCGCGCGCCATGGCCCAGGGGGCGGGCGTGAGCACCTCCCGCCGGTGGTGCGCCCGCTCGCGCTCGTGCGCCGCCTGGCGCCACGCCACCCCGGTCAGCCACCGCCGGAGCGCCGCTTCCGGATCCACCCGCGGCCCGACCAGGAATAGCCCGCGCTGGATCGACCTCCAGGCGCCTGCAATGCACTCGGCGAGCACATCGTCGAGATCCGCCCCCCGCATACCGCAAGCGAGCAGCACCTTCCGGAGGTACGCCCGCTGCGCCATGAGCGCGCGCGCCGTCGGATACAGCGGCACCCGCGCCGCCGCTCCCTCGTCGGGCGGCTCCAGCTCGGGGCCGTCGCCCGTATTACGGGCATCGCGCCGATCGTTCGAGGAGATTTCATGGTTTTCGAATGGCATTGACAAGCGTTCGCCGCTCGTCCGGGGCCTGCGCGTCATAGGCATCGACGGACGTCCTAGAAGGGAGTTGCCGCCGCCGCAGCGTCAATTTCGTCTCGAGCGCCCGCCGGATGGTCGATTTGTGCATGTCATCTCGACTCACCGCACGTAAATGCGCCGGTCCTCCGCCCCTGCGCCCGCGGGCGCGGCGCTCCGGATCTGGAAAATGATCCTGACCACCCGCCTCATCGGGAGCGAGGGCACATCGATGGGCTCGACCCCGTGCATCGCGGGCGCGGCGCGGAGGCGTCGCGCCTCCGCCGCCGCTACCGCCGGCCGACCAGCTCCTCCAGCGCCGCCCGCGCGGCGGCGAGGCGGATCGCCACCGTCGTGCGCGACACCTCGAGGGCGGCCGCGACCGCCGTGGGGCCGATCACGGCGACGCGCAGCAAGAGGTCGCGCTGGTCGGCGGGGAGCCGGTCGAGGGCCCGCAGCACCTCTCGCGCCATGAGCTGGCCCTCGGGGTCGAATGCGGTCTCGACCTCGAGCGCGGCGGCCATGGCCCACGGCTCCGGGGTGAGCACCTCGCGCCGGTGGTGCGCCCGCTCGCGCTCGTGCGCCGCCTGGCGCCAGGCCACGCCGATCAGCCAGCGCACGAGCGCCGCGTCCGGGTCGACGTGCGGCGCGACGCGGAACTGTCCGAGCTGGACCGCGACCCACGCGCCCGCGATGCACTCGGACAGCACGTCGTCGAGGTCCTCCGTCCGGATGTCGCACGCGACCAGCACCTTGCGCAGGATGCCCCGATGCGCCACGAGCGCGCTCGCCGGCGGGTACGCGGCCACGAGGAGCGGCTCGAGCGGCGCCGGCTCGGGACCGGCCCTGCCATTCCGGGCATCGAGGAAATCTTGCGCGGAATGGTCATGATTTTCGAATGATCTTGACGGGTGTGCGCCACGCCTTCGTGGCCTCCGCTGCATCGGCATCGTCGCACCTCGTAGAAGGGAGTCGACGCGGCCGCAGCGTCAATTGCGCATCAAACACGAAATTGATCGTTCATTTTCTGCATGTCGTCAGGGGGCGTTGAACGTAAATACGTTCATCTTCGGGTTTGAACACCGGCGAGGAGATCTTCCGGCGCCATGCGCGTCCGAGGTGAGGCTTGACCTGTCGCTTCGGGACATTGGGCGTGAATACGGTGTGCACTCTCCAGCAATGAGCACGGGATGTGCTTGTGCTGAGGCGCGGTGCCGCCCTCCTCGCGCCGGCGGGCGGGCATGCCTCTGCTTGGGGCTGGGGAGCGGAGGTCGGGCGGCCGTGTCAAGCCCGGCCAGCGGGCTCGACCTGGAGATGGGTCGAGGCTCGGCCGCGCCTCCCGTCCGGCCGCGCCCTGGAGCCCGCGCTCCCGGACGGGCCCGGCAGGTCGAGGCGCCCGAGCGGGCAGCCCGCCGCGGGCGGGCTCCGCGGCGCGCGGCCGGATCCGGCGGCGGGGAGCGAGCGCGCGGCGCGTCATGCCGGCGCGGCGCGGCGGCGCGCCTCGGACTGCAAAAAAGGGGCGGGGACGACCGCTCCGGTGCTACCTTGCGGCGCGCGAAGCGGGGGGGGATGTAGGCAACTCTCGTTTGAAATCCGGGCTCCGGGGCGCGCTTCCTGTCGCGCCCCCCGCCTCGACACCCCAACCGAATTCGACGTGGCTGACACGTGCGGACACGTCACGGAGAGCGCATTGACCGCGGTCATGGAATCAGGCTCTGGGCTGCAACCCTCTTCGACATTCGGGGCTCCGGGTCGCCTCACGGCGCCCTCCGCCCCGGACCCCGATTTCTCCGCGTGGGTGGAGGCGACGAGCGATCCCGCCGAGCTCGCGCTGGGCCTCCCCGGGCTCGCGTACGCCGATCTCTTCGATCCGGCGCGCCTCGCCGAGCTCACCGCGACGTTCGACGCGTTCCTCCGCGACGCGGACCCCGCCGCGCACGCGCGCTTCGACGCGTACCGGACGGCCACGCTGAGCGGCGCCGCCGTGCAGGCCGAGCAGGTCTCCGAGGCGCTGCTCGCGGCCGCGCCCCACCTCTCCCGGTTCGTGGCGCGCCTCTTCGGCGTGGAGCGGGAGGCCTCGGCGCTCATCGAGGCGGCCGAGGGGCGGAGCGCGCTCTGGGGGTTCAAGCGGGAGCTCGCCAGGAAGCGGCTGTTCAAGCCGTCGGCGGGCAAGGCGTGGCAGGGCACGCCCGTCGAGGCGGCCCACGCGGCGCGGCGGGCGCTCGCGGCGATGGGCGCGCCGGCGGCCGCGCTGGACAGCGGATCCGAGGCGGAGGAGATCGCGATCGCGCGCGCGTCGCTCCTGCTCTGCGAGGTCGACGACGTGGCGCGCAAGGCCGCGAAGGCCGGCGGCGCGAGGTGGACCGACGAGCTCCACGCGCGGGCTGGCAAGGTGCGGGCCGCGCTCCGCGACGATCCGGCGCTCGAGGCGTGCGCGGCGCAGGCCGTCGCGGTCGCGGGGGCGGCGCCGACCGACGCGGAGGACGCGGCGGTCGTGGCCTTCGCGCTCGACGCGCTCGAGGCGTGGCTCACGGCGCGCCGCGCAGACCCGCACGATCCGGCGCGGCGCTGGGCGACGCTCAAGGCCCCGGCCTCGCTCGACTACCAGGCCCTCGTGCAGCTCCACCGGAAGGACCCGGCGCTGCCCGAGCTCTTCGTGGGCCCGGAGCACGAGCGCCGCGACCGCGACGGGTTCGCGCTCACCGACCGGCGCATGGGCGTGCGCGAGGTCGAGAGCGAGATCGACTACTGCCTCTTCTGCCACGATCGCGACAAGGACTCGTGCAGCAAGGGGCTGCACGACAACAAGACGAGCGCGATCAAGACGAACCCGCTCGGGGTGGAGCTCAACGGCTGCCCGCTCGACGAGAAGATCTCCGAGATGCACCTCATGCGGCAGCGGGGCGACTCGATCGCCGCGCTCGCGCTCGTGTGCGTCGACAACCCGATGCTGCCCGGCACGGGCCACCGCATCTGCAACGACTGCATGAAGGCCTGCGTCTTCCAGAAGCAGGAGCCGGTGAACATCCCGCAGATCGAGACCGCGGCGCTCACCGACGTGCTCGGCCTGCCCTGGGGCTTCGAGATCTACGGCCTCCTCACGCGGTGGAACCCGCTCGACGTCCGGCGGCCGCACGCGAAGGCCTACAACGGCAAGAACGTGCTCGTGGTCGGGCTCGGCCCGGCGGGCTACACGCTCACGCACCACCTGACGCGCGAGGGGTTCGCCTGCGTCGCGATCGACGGGCTCAAGATCGAGCCGCTGCCCGTGGAGCTCACCGGCGACGAGGCGCGGCCCCCGAGGCCGATCCGCGAGTTCAAGCGGATGTACCGCGAGCTCGACGAGCGCGTGCTGCTCGGCTTCGGCGGCGTGAGCGAGTACGGGATCACGGTCCGCTGGGACAAGAACTTCCTGACGGTCCTCTACGTCACGCTCGCGCGGCAGCGGCTGCTCCGGATCTTCGGCGGCGTGCGCTTCGGCGGGACGGTGGACCTCGAGGACGCGTGGCGGCTCGGCTTCGATCACGTCGCGATCGCGGCGGGGGCGGGGCGGCCGACCATCATCCCGCTCAAGAACAACCTCGCGCGCGGCATCCGGAAGGCCTCGGACTTCCTGATGGCCCTGCAGCTCACGGGCGCCTACAAGCGCTCGGCGATGGCGAACCTGCAGGTCCGCCTGCCGGCCGTGGTGATCGGCGGCGGCCTGACCGCGATCGACACGGCGACCGAGCTGCTCGCGTACTACATCGTGCAGATCGAGAAGACCGCGGACCGGCTCGACGCGCTCGCGGCCGAGCGGGGCGAGGCGGCGGTGCTCGCGATGTTCGACGAGGAGGAGCGGGAGTTCATGGCCGAGCAGCGGCGCCACGCGGCCCAGGTCCGCGAGGAGCGGGCGCGCGCCGCGAAGGAGGGCCGCGCGCCGCGGTTCCAGGCGCTGCTCGACTCGTGGGGCGGCGTCTCGCTGGTCTACCGGAAGCGGCTCGTCGACTCGCCCGCGTACCGGCTGAACCACGAGGAGGTCATCAAGTCGCTCGAGGAGGGCGTGACCTACGTCGAGAACATGGCGCCCGTCGAGGCGAAGGTCGACGAGCGGGGCGCGGTGCGCGCGGTGACCTTCGAGCGGCAGGCGCCGATCGACGGCAAGTGGAGGGGCAACGGCGAGATCGTCGAGCTGCCCGCGAGGACGCTCTGCGTCGCGGCCGGCACGAGCCCGAACGTCACGTACGAGAAGGAGCGCCCCGGCACGTTCACGTTCGACAAGTGGAAGCAGTTCTTCCAGCCGCACCGCGCGCGCGTGGACGAGGCCGGCGCGGTCCGCGTCGAGCCCGCCGAGCCCGCCGAGTCCACGAAGGGCGGCGGGGCGAAGCCGGGCTTCTTCACGAGCTACTGCGACGGCCGGCACGTGGTGAGCTTCTACGGCGACAACCACCCGCACTACGCGGGCAGCGTCGTCAAGGCGATGGCCAGCGCGAAGGACGCGTACCCGGAGGTCGCGGCGCTGTTCCAGGCCGATCTCGCGCGGCTGGGCGAGGAGCCGCAGGCCGCGCGCGACGCGCGGCGGCGGGCGCTCTTCGAGCGGCTCGACGCCGAGCTCGTCGCGGTGGTGGAGCGGGTGGATCGCCTCACGCCGACGATCGTGGAGGTCGTGGTGCGCGCGCCCGCCGCGGCCCGGAAGTTCGAGCCCGGCCAGTTCTACCGGCTGCAGAACTTCGAGGTGCTCTCCCGCATGGTCGACGGGACGCGGCTCGCGATGGAGGGCATGGCGCTCACCGGCGCGTGGGTCGACAAGGAGAAGGGCCTCCTGTCGCTGATCGCGCTGGAGATGGGCGTCACCTCGCGGCTCCTGGCCACGCTCCGCCCGGGCGAGCGCGTGGTCGTGATGGGCCCGACCGGCGCGCCCACGGAGATCCCGGATCAGGAGACGGTGCTGCTCGCCGGCGGCGGGCTCGGCAACGCGGTGCTCTTCTCGATCGCGAAGGCGCTGAAGGCGCGCGGCGATCGGGTGGTGTACTTCGCGGGCTACAAGAAGGGCGAGGACCTCTTCAAGCAGGACGAGATCGAGGTCGCGACGGATCAGGTGATCTGGTGCACGGACACCGGCGCGGAGATCGCGCCGCGGCGGCCGATGGACCGTCACTACCGCGGCAACATCGTGCAGGCGATGACGGCCTACGCCTCCGGCGAGCTCGGCGGCGAGGTCGCGAAGCTCTCGGAGGTGCGGCGGATCATCGCGATCGGCTCGGACCGGATGATGAACGCGGTGCGCGAGGCGCGGCACGGCGTGCTGGCGCCCCACCTCGACCCGAAGCACGTCGGCATCGGCAGCATCAACTCGCCGATGCAGTGCATGATGAAGGAGGTCTGCGCGCAGTGCCTCCAGAAGCACGTCGATCCGGAGACCGGCAAGGAGACGGTGGTCTTCACCTGCTTCAACCAGGACCAGCCGCTCGATCGCGTCGACTTCAAGAACCTGGCGGCGCGGCTCCGCGCGAACTCGGCCCAGGAGAAGCTCGCGAACGCCTGGTTCGATCGGCTGCTGGCAAAGCAGCCCGATCTCCGGCGCGTGTAGCCGCCCCGCTCCCAGGGCGTGTCCGCCGGTCCGCGGACACGCCCTAGCCGCGCGGCAGCTCGATCTTCGGCTCCTTCGGGTGCCGGCGATAGAGCAGGATCGTGCGGCCCAGCGTCTGGGCGACCTCGGCGCGGAGGCCCGAGGAGAGCGCTCCGGCCACGTCGTCGCGCTCGTCGGGGCACTCGGTGCCGAGGCGGACCTTCACGAGCTCGTGCCGCTCGAGGGCGGCGTCGACCGCGGCGGAGACGCCCTCGGTGAGGCCGCCCTTGCCGAGCTGGACGAGGGGCTCGAGGTGGTGGCCGAGGGCGCGGAGGTGGCGGCGCTGCTTTCCGGTGAGGTTCATGGATGGCAGCGACGCCATACAGGGGCGGGCCTCGGTTGGAAAGGGGGCCTCGTCGCCACTTGACGTGACGGCGCTTTCAGCGTCCCTTGAACAGTCGGCGGAGGGCGGCGCGCCCGCGCGCCCCGGCCGGTTGTCCGCATGAGCTCTTCGACCGAGCGAGATGTGCAGCCAGGATCGGAGGCGGAGGCCACGCCCGCGGAAGATCCGCTCGAGCTCGTCGTCTTCGACGAACCGGGGCCGTGCCCGTACCTCGACGGCGAGGTCGCGCGGATGCCGCTCAGGATCCCGCTCCGCCCGCTCACGCGCGGCGAGCTCGATCGGCGGCTCGCCGCGGGCAACCGGCGGCAAGGGCGGCTGCTCTACCGGACGCAGTGCCCCGCGTGCAGCGCCTGCGAGCCCATCCGCGTGCTCGTGCGCGAGTTCGCGCCGGGCCGCACGCAGCGCCGCGTGCTGCGCCAGGGCGCGCGGACGTTCCAGATCGAGCTCGGCGCGCCCGAGACGACGCGGGAGCGGGTCGCGCTCTACAACCGGCACAAGCGGGACCGGGGTCTGCTGCGCGAGGACGGTCCGCTCGGCGCGACCGGATACGAGGCCTTCCTCGTCGAGAGCTGCGTCGAGACCTTCGAGATCCGCTACCGCCACGAGGGGCGGATCGTCGGCGTCGCGGTCGTGGATCGCGGGGCGCAGTCGCTGTCGGCCGTCTACTCGTACTACGATCCGCGCTACGAGCACCTGAGCCCAGGCGTGTTCTCGATCCTCACGCAGATCGAGCTCTGCCGGCGCTGGGGGCTACCGTACCTCTACCTCGGGCTGTACGTCGCGGGCTGCTCCCGCATGGTCTACAAGGGCCGCTACGTGCCGCACGAGCGGCTGCTCGACGGCCGCTGGCAGCGCTTCGACGCGCCGCTCTAGTCCCCTCGGGGCTCCGCCCCGAACCCCGGCGTCCGCTTCGCGGCCGCCCGCAGCGCGGCTGAGCGCGCTTGTATCGGCGGGCGGTCGCGCCTAGACCCCCGGCCGTGCACCCGCTCTCCGAGAAGGTCCTCGCCCGGGACGTGCGCGGCACGGCGCGGGCTTGCAGGCTCGTCGATGATCGCGCCGGCGCGTACGTCGAGATCCTCCGGGACCTGTTCCCGCACACGGGGCGGGCATGGGTGATCGGGGTGACGGGCAACCCCGGCGCGGGCAAGAGCACGCTGACCGACCGGCTGATCAGCGCGTTCCGGCAGCAGGGGAGGCGCGTCGCGGTGGTGGCCGTGGATCCGACCAGCCCGTTCAGCGGCGGGGCGATCCTGGGGGATCGGATCCGGATGCAGGATCACTTCCAGGACCCGGAGGTGTTCATCCGGTCGCTCGCGACGCGGGGCGCGCTGGGGGGGCTGTCGCGATCGGCGTTCGACGTGGCGCGGGTGCTCGACGCGTGGGGGGCCGACGTGGTGCTGATCGAGACGGTGGGGGTGGGGCAGGACGAGCTGGAGATCACGCGGCTGGCGCACACGACGCTGGTGGTGGCGGCGCCGGGGATGGGCGACGAGGTGCAGGCGAGCAAGGCCGGGATCCTCGAGTGCGCCGACGTGTTCGCCGTGAACAAGGCGGATCGCGAGGGGGCGGACGGGGCGGTGCGGGATCTCGAGCTGATGATCGCGCTGGGCGGGGAGGTGAGCCGGGCAGGCGCCCACTCGCGAGGGCACGCGGCGGGCGCGCTCGATGTGGCGCGGCAGGAGGTGACGCACGCGGCCGGGGTCTGGGTGCCGGAGATCGCGCGGACGGTGGCGACGCGGAACGAGGGGATCTCGGGGCTCGTGGAGCGTCTGGAGCGGCACCGGGCATGGCTGTTCGGCACCGAGCGGGGGGCGGCGCGGCGGGAGGAGCGGCTGCGGGAGGCGCTGCGGGTGCAGCTCCGGGAGGCGCTGATCGACGCGGCGCTCGCTTCGCTGGGGGCGGCGCTCGAGGAGGCCGCGCGGGCGGTGTCGGCGCGGGAGGTGGACCCGTACACGGCTTCGGAGCGGCTGGTAGAGGCGTTTCGCGGGGGGGCTTCGGGAAGCGCTTCTTGAAGCTTGGGAAGAAGGAGACGTCGAGCCGGGCGATGCGCGCACCGGATCCCGGGTCGCTCGGGGCACGCTCGGGGGGATCGGCCCAGTCTGGGGGGGCACCACCTCGGCCCCCTCGACCTTCTGCCGGGTGAGACGGTGGAGAGAGAGAGAGTCTTCTGGAGGCGATCAGCCCTTGCGGGGGCGGGGGCGGGGGGGTTTGCGGCCGATGTCGTCGGCGTGGAAGGCGCTGGGGCAGACGTCGTTGACGGCGCACGCGGCGCAGGCGGGCTTGCGGGCGAAGCAGATGCGGCGGCCGTGGAAGATGAGGGTGTGGGAGAGCATGTCCCAGTCGCTGCGGGGGAAGAGGACGCAGAGGTCGCGCTCGATGGCCTCGGGCTTGTCGCTCTGCGTCCAGCCGAGCCGCTGGGAGAGGCGCTGCACGTGGGTGTCGACGACCACGCCCTCGGGGGCTCCGAAGGCCACGCCGAGGACGACGTTGGCGGTCTTGCGGCCAACACCGGGGAGGGCGACGAGATCGGCGAGCGTGCGGGGCACCTCGCCGCCGTGCTTCTCCATGAGGCCGACGGCCAGGCCGACGATGTTCTTCGCCTTCTGGTTGTACATGCCCATGCCGCGCCGCCGGAGCAGCTCCGCGACCTCGGCGGGTTGCGCGGCGGCGAGCGAGGGGGGGGCCGGGTAACGCGCGAACAGCTCCGGGGTGACCTTGTTGACCAGCACGTCGGTCGTCTGCGCGCTCAGGACCGTCGCGACGAGGAGCTGGAACGCCGAGCCGTGATCGAGCTCGCAGTGGGCGTCGGGGTGCACCTCGCGCAGCCGCGCGAACGTGCTCGCCGCGACCGCCTTCGCCGCCTGGATCGCGCCCTGTGCAGGAGCCTTCGCCGCTGCGGCCTTCCGCGGCTTCCTGGCCGGGGCGGCCGCGGCAGCCCGCGATCGCGCGGGAGCCGCGGCCTCCTTCGTCGCGGGGCGAGTCTTCTTCGGGGTAGCGACCATCGGGAGCGTAGGGGGCGAAGCCCCCTCATGGGCGGGGGGCCCTGCCCCCCCTCATGGGCGGGGGGCCCTGCCCCCCTCATGGGCGGGGGGCCCTGCCCCCCCCGTCAGCTGACGAACGCACGCTTGCGGGTCTCGTGCTCGTCGAGGAGCTTCTCGACGCTGGCGAGGGCGTTCTCGACCGACTCCTGCACCATCTGGAGCACCGTGGTCGCGGAGCCCTTCAGGGCCTCGTAGTAGCGCTGGCGCTCGGTCGAGTGGATGATCGACGGGGGCAGGCCCGAGCGGAGCAGCAGCATGTTCATGAACAGGCGCGCCACCTTGCCGCTGTCGTTCGGGAAGGGGTACACGCGCAGGAGATCGTAGTGGGCACGCGCCGCGATCCGCACGCCGTTGCGCGTCTTGCGCGTCTCCGGATCGTTCAGCCAGTCCACGATCTGCCGGACCTTGTAGGCGATCTTGTCGGGCGGGGCGTACTCGTGGAAGTACAGCCGGTGCTGGGGGATGTCCTTCCGGTACTTGACCGTCTTGATGTCGCCCTCCTCCGGGTGGAGGATCAGGTAGATCTTCTTGATGCAGTCGAGCGTGATCGGGAGCCGCTTCTTGCCGCCGTAGTCACGCACGAATTCGATCGCCTCCTTGTGGCGGCGGATGTCGTCGTACGTCGGCTGCAGGCTCGAGTCGCTGACCGGAGGCGCGGGGCCGTTCAGCGCGGTGCGGAGCTCCTCGAAGGTGTACACGACGCCCTCGAGCGCGCTGTCGTGATAGATCCACGACATGTCGAAGCTCTCGATGTAGCGGCTCCGGAACTCCTCGGGCTGCGCCGCGAGGCGCGCCTCGATGATGGCGGACCGCTCCTCGATGGTCGCGCGGCGCGGCGGCGGCAGGATCGGCAGCGGGAGCGCGACCACGCGCGGCGGCGGCTCGCGGAGCGACGACGGCTTGCGATCGCTGGAGGGGCCTCGACCGGGCGGGGTCGAGCCCTTGCCGCGGCCGGCCGGCGGCTTCGAGCCACGCGTGGCCTCGGGCCGCTCGCTGCTGCGGACCGGGCGCTCGCTGCCGCGGGCCGGACGCTCGCTGCCGCGGACCGGGCGCTCACTGCCGCGGACCGGGCGCTCGCTGCCCTTCGCCAGGCGCTCGCCCTTGGCCGGGCGCTCGGCCACGACCGGACGCTCGCCCTTGGCCGGGCGCTCACCCTTGGCCGGGCGCTCGCCCTTCGCGAGGCGCTCACCCTTGGCCGGGCGCTCGCCCTTCGCGAGGCGCTCGCCCTTGGCCGGGCGCTCGCCCTTCGCGAGGCGCTCGCCCTTCGCGAGGCGCTCACCCTTCGCGAGGCGCTCGC
>CAYQYG010000031.1:28069-35957 GCA_964421485.1 uncultured Polyangiaceae bacterium
CGCCCTTCGCGAGGCGCTCACCCTTCGCGAGGCGCTCGCCCTTCGCGAGGCGCTCGCCCTTGGCCAGGCGCTCGCCCTTGGCCGCGCGCTTGCTCTTCGCGAGGCGTTCGCCCTTGGCCGGGCGCTCGCCCTTGGCCGGACGCTCGGCCTCGGCGGCCTGCGCGGCGCGGAGGAGCTTCTCCTCGGCCTTCTTCTCGGCGAGCTTCTTCCCCGCGGCGCCGACCTTCTTCTCGACGGCGCGGGCCGAGCGCAGCGCCCGCTCGGCGCGGACGACCTTGCGGCGGGCGGCCTTCGGCTTCCGCTCGACGCGGACGACCCGGGCCTTCTTCGCGGCCTTCGGCTTGGCGGCGCGCGCCCGGACCGTCGCCGCCCTGGCCTTGATCGCCCTGGCCTTGGTCGCCCGGACGGTCCTCGTCTTGACCGCCTTCTTGAGCCTCGCCTTGGTCGCCTGCTTCGCCCGGGCCTTGACCGCCTTTTTCTTGGTGGCACGGGCGACCTTCGCGGCCTTCACCGCCTTCGCGGCGCGGGCGACCTTCGCGGCCTTCTTCTTCGCGACGACCCTGGCCTTCACCTTGGCCCGCGCGGTCTTGCGGACCGCCGGGCGCGCGACCTTGCGGCGCTTGACCGCCGCCGGCTTCCGCGCGGCCGCCCGCTTCGCCGGCCGGCGCTTCGCCGCCGCGGGCCTCGCCTTCCGGGCCGCCGGGCGCGCTGCAGGCTTGCGCTTCGGCTTGCGTGCCGCCCTGGCGGCAGGCTTCGCCTTCCTCGCGCGCCCCGGCGACGCAGCACGGCGCGCAGGCGCCGCGGAGGCCCTGGTTGCCTTTTTACGGTCTTTCTTTGCGGGTTTTCGGGTCTTCTTTGCCGCCATGGGCGTGCTTTCACACTCTCGCTGAGGCTGCCGGGCACGCCATGACGCGGCGGGCCAATTCGACCAAATAAGACGACTAACGCGGACGCCAGCCTAGCAATTTGAAGATTTATCCGTCAACCGATCTGGCGCGGAAGATCGCGTTTCTGCGTGGCTCGGAGGTGGATCTACCACGATCCACCCGACTTGCCCGGCCCCGGGGGATGGGCGCGAACGCGAAAGAAGGGGCCGGAAACGGAAGCGGAAGCGGCCCGGCCCGGCCGGGGGGCGATGAGGGGGCTCCGCGCGGACAAGCCGCGCTGCGCCCCCCAGGCCCCCGCGCTTCCGATGGTCGCTTCCCCGAGAATGGGGGCGCGGGGGGCGCGCGTGCGGGCCCTCCCGGCCCTGCCCCCTCAGGCGTCGATGTTGATCCCGAGGCGCCGGCGGATGAGGAAGTACTCCTCGCTCACGGAGAACAGCACGAGCTCCTTGAGCCGATCCTTCTGCGACACGGCCGAGCTCTGCTCGTCGGCCGCCTTGATCATCTCCTGGGCCAGCTCCAGGTCGTTCGCGACCAGGAAGCCGGCGCGGTCGGCCGTGAGGTCGATGCCGGAGATCCACTTCTTCAGATCGATCGCGCCGGCCTGGAGCAGCTTCGTCACCGCGCTGGCGAGCTGATCACGGGCAGGACCCACAATGGTGGGCTCCAGCACGGCCAGGTTGTCCTTCACCGGGCCCTCCAGCTCCTTGGAGATGGGGAAGGTCGGGGAGATCATCTTGATCGCCGCAAAGAGCCAGGCGCGAAGGCCGGTGCCCGTCGGGACCAGATGGCGGAGGTAGTGGCCGGGGCGGTAATACGTGAGGTGCCTCGCAGCAATGAATGCGGCGGCCTGGGTCGGCAGGTCGATCGCGAGCGCCGCGGCGCCCAGCACGATGGCCGGCGTGTGGGCGTGGAGGAAGGAGACGCCGCCGCCGTCATTGGGGTTCTGGAACGTGAGCGGCGGATCCATGCCCAGCACGCCCGCCGCGAAGTAGAGCGTCTGGGACATCGGATACGGGTGCCGCGTGAGGTCGAGCTGGTAGGCCATCTGGTAGCCCAGCATCTCCAGCGGCTGGCCGTTCTTCCGGAGCACCGCCGGCTCGATGACCGCGAAGATCGCGGACAGGAGCGGGTCGACGTCCTGATGCGCGAGCTGCTTGCTCCAGTCGTCGTCGTTCAGGCGATCCTGCGCGGCGGCGACCGACTCGGGGCGCATCCGCTTGAAGAAGCGCTCCTCGTCGGGCTCGGCGAAGTTCAGGCAGGACAGCGCCTGGCAGAGGCAGTAGGCCGCGTCGGCCCGCTTGGCCTCGGTGTAGAGCTTGCGGAGCAGCCGGTAGCTGTCGGGCTTGTACGGATTGCGGCGCAGGATCGGGATCTGCGCGGCGACCGCCTTGTCCAGGTACTGCGCCGGATCGCTGGCGTAGAGCCTGGCGAGCAGCTCGTTGCGGCCGTCGTTGTCGGGGTCGAGCGTCTGCGCCGCCTCGAAGGCGTCGATGGCCTCCGACATCCAGCCGAGCTTGTCCTTGTAGAGGTGGCCGAGCCGGTCGAAGGTCTCGAGCATCTTCGCCGCGTCGTTCGCCTCGGTCGCGTGGTCGAGCTCGACCTTGAGCAGGCGCTCGACGCCCTCGTGATCGCCCTTGTCCCCGCGCAGCTCGATCGCCTCGGCGAGCGCCTTGTGCAGGCTCGGGTCGAGCTCCAGGACCTCGTCGTAGAAGGCCACCGCGCGGTCGAGGTCGCCGAGCTGGCGGGCGCTGACGATCGCGGCGGTGTGCAGGTACTTCGCCTTCTGCTTCCTGTCGTCGATCTTGGAGGCGAGCTTGAGCACGACCTCGACGAGCTTCGACCAGTCCTTCTCCTCGCTGTAGAGCTGCATCAGCTTGGTGAGGATCTTCCGGTCGTCCGGGCGCTCGTCGAGCGCGGCGACGTAGCTCTTCGCCGCGCGCGTCCGGTCGTTCATGTGCGTGGCGAGGATGTCGCCGATCTCGAGGAGGAGCGTGCTCCGCTCCTCGCCGCTCACCACGTCGAGGCGGCGGTTCTTCTGGCGGATGACCTCCTCCCAGTCGCCCTTGGCCTCGTAGACCTTGGTGAGCAGGAGGACCGGGGCCGGCGAGTCGGGCACGAGGTCGGCGGCGTCGGTGAGCGGCTCGATCGCGCCGTCGCGGTCGCCGGCGGCGCGGCGGGCCTCGCCGAGGTGCAGGAGCGCGTCCGCGCGCTCCAGCGGATCGAGGCGATCGCCGAAGCGCTTCAGGAGGTCGTCGTACAGCTTCGCGGCCTCCTTGCCCTTGCCGGCGTCGAGGTTGACCTTCGCGGCGCGGGTGATGGCGTCCGGATCGTCGGGCGCGAGCGCGAGCAGCGTCTGGACCGTGCCGATCGCCTTGCTGGTCGAGCCGCTCTTGCTGAGCGCGTCGACGTAGCGGAGCAGCATGCGGAGGCCGATCGCCTTCGGGAGGGCGTCGACGCGGTTCGCGAGGGACTCGTAGCTCTTCGCCGCCTCGAGGAAGCGGCTCGCCTCGAACGCGAGGTCGCCGGTGATGAGCAGGCCGAGCATGTTCGTCGGATCGAGGTCGACCGCCTTGGTGGCCGCGTCGGCGGCGCGGGCGTCGTCCTTGAGGCGCTCCTTGAGCAGCTCGGCCATCTCGCCGTAGAGCCGCGCCTTGGCGAGGTTGCCCTCGGCGACCTCGATGTCGCGGGCGATGAGCTCGACCGCGCTCGTGGCGTCGCCGCGGGCGAGGTAGGCGGCGCGCAGCGCGGCCGAGGCGACGGCGTTCTGCGGCTGGGCGTCGAGCGCCTTCTTGTAGCGCTCGATCGCGCCGTCCTTGTCGCCGCGCTCCTCGAGCATCTTGGCGGCGCGGATCCACTGGTCGGCCTTGCCCTCGGGCGTCTGGGCCTTGAGCGCGAGCGACTCGACGGCGCTCAGCGCTGCCACGGCGTCGCCGGTCGCCGCGCGCACGTTGGCGAGCGACTCGAGCGCACCGGCGTGGTTCGGGTCGATCTCGAGCACGCGCTCGTACGCCTTCCTGGCGCGCTCGGGCGAGCCGATCTGGTCGAGCAGCACGCGGCCCATCGAGAGCAGGAGCTCCTCGCGGCGCTTGTCGTCCGTGATGATGCCGAGGTGCTTCTCGTAGAGGTGGACCACGTCCTCCCAGCGCTCGAGCGCGCGGTAGTGGCGGACGAGCGCGGTGAGCGCGCCCTCGTGGGCGCCGTCGATCTTGAGGATCGCCTCGAGCGCCTCGGCGGCCTTCCCGTGATCGAGGAACTCCTCGTCGTGGATCCCGGCGATGCGCTCGTAGAGGTTGATCTTCTGGCGCGGCGTCGCGCTGATCGCGATCTGGCGCTCGAGGTTGCCGAGCAGCTCCTTGTAGCGGCCGGAGCGGTTGTAGATGCGGTCGAGGCCGCGCAGCGCCGTCAGGCTCGTGGGATCGAGCTCGAGCGCGGCCTCGTAGCGCCGGGTCGCCTCGACGAGGTTGTCGAGGCGATCCTCGTAGAGCTCGGCGAGCTTGCAGATGGTCTCGACGCGCGCCTCGCCGCGGAGGGCCTCGGCGCGGCGCTCGAGGATCTTCGCGTGGCCGGCGTAGTCCTCGAGGCGCGTGTAGATGCCGAGCAGCGCGTCGCACGCCTTCGCGTGGCCGGGGTCCTCGGCGAAGATCTGCTCGTAGAGGTCGCGCGCCTTGCCGGGCTCGTTGAGGCGGGTCTCGAGCAGATCGGCGGCCTCGGCGCGGAGATCGCGGGCCTGCGCCGGCGTCGCGGCGCGATCGGCGCGGGAGAGCAGGACCTGGCCGAGCTCCTGCCACTGCTGCGCGCGGCGATAGACGCTCGAGAGGCCCTCCAGCGCGCCCTCGTTGGCCGGGTCGAGGCCGAGCACGAACTGGTAGCAGGGCAGGCCGAGATCCGGCCGGGCGATCTTCTCCGAGTACCAGCGCCCGAGCCGGTTCATGAGCGCCAGCTTGGCGTCCGAGGGCATCGCCTCGCTGGTGCTCGCCTGGCTCAGGATCTGGAGCGCCTCGGCCCAGATCTTCATGTCGCTGCCGGCCGCGCGCTCCAGGTCGATCGCGTACGCGTCGCTCTCCGGATCCGCCGCGAGCGCCTGGGCGAAGGCGAAGACGCCCTGGTCCTTGTCGTCGAGCTCGCGGACGTACAGGTGGCCGATCTCGTTCAGCGCGCGGGCGCGCTCGCCCGAGCTCGTCGCCGTCTCGCTGCGCTGGAGGAGCATCTCGACGAGCTCCTCGTGCTTGCCGAGCGCCTTGCGGAGCTCCTCCAGGACGCTGAAGGCGATGTCGTCGGTCGGATCGAGCTCCAGGATGGCGACGTAGATGCCCTCGGCCTTGTCCTTGTCCTTGCCGGCCTCGTAGATGCGCGCGGCGCGGAACAGGAGCAGCTTCTTGCCCTCGCGCGCCGCCTGCTTCGACTCGTCCGTGTCGCCCTCCTCGAACTGATCGGCGGCCATCAGGAAGGCCTCGGCGACCTTCAGCGGGTCGGCGCCCTGATCGACGGCGGACTCGAGCGCCATGGCCATGTCCGCGTCCCCGGGCTCGGAGAGCAGGAGCGCGATCCGGTCGTCGAGCTGCTCGTCGGTGATGGTCTTCTTGCCGGCCTCCTTCTGGACCGCCGGCTTGCCGAGGCCCTCGAGGATCTCCGCGACCGCGCGGGCGTCCCTGGGGCGGAGATCGGGCGTCTTGTAGAGGAGCTTGTGGGTGAGCTCGTCGAGCTCCTTGGTGACCCAGCCGCGCGGGGCGAGCGCGCTGAGCGTCGGCGCGGCCTGGGTGATGTGGCCGATCGCGATGTCGACGCCGGACTCGCCCGGGAAGGGGGACTTGCCGGCGAGGACCTCGAACAGGAGGGCGCCGAAGGCGTAGATGTCGCTGGAGAGGTCGGCGACGCGGCCGCGGAGCTGCTCGGGGCTCATGGAACGGGCGATGCGGCGGCTCTGCCAGCCGCCGAAGAGGCGGTCGCCGCCCACGTCGACGAGCACGGGGCGGGGGAGGCCATCGGCGCTGCGGCCGATGATGACGTTCTCGATGCGGACGGCGCCGTGGGAGAGCCGGGCGTCGTGCAGCGCGGCGAGGCCGCCGAGCAGGCCGCGGAGGAAGCCGCGCGCCTCGTTGATGTGCAGCGGCCCGGTGCGGGCGATGCGCGCGCCGAGGGGCTGGCCGTCGATGGGGGCGTACGCGACGAAGCACCGGCCGCCCACGAGGCCCGCCTCGAGCTCGGCGGGGAGGTTCTCGTGGCGGACCTTGGCCGCGAGGCGGACGTGCGTGATGAAGCGGCGGACGGCGCGGGTGTCGCGCGAGGCCTCGCGGCTGATGATCTTGAGGGTGCGATCCGCGCCGCCGCGCGTGGCCTGGTAGACGATCCCGCGCGGCCCCTCGCCGATCTTCTTGACGATGGTGAAATCGCCGAAGGCCTCGCCCTGCTTGAGCTCCTCGACGATGGGCACGCCGCGGAGCCCGAGGTCGCGGACCTTGGCGTCGACCTCGTCGCGGGAGGCGAGCACGGCGTCGACGAGGGCGTCGACGGCGTCGACCTCGACGCACCGATCGGTGAGCGCGCGCGCGAAGGAGGCCTTGGAGGCGCCGCCGCCGATCTCCGCGGGATCGAAGCCCAGGAGCTCGGACGAGAGGGCCATCATTTCGTCAAGGGAGAAGAGGCGCTCGAGCTCGCCTCGGACGATATCAATGGACATGGGTCTCCTCGGGCCGTCCTTCGGTCGTCGCGGGGCAGGCCCGCGTTCGCGGGCCCCTGGGTGCCAGCGAGGGCCGCGCGCGGCAAGCCCAAATGCGGCCCCGCGCCCGCTGCCTGAGGTTTCGGGGCCCCGCCACGCACGAAACTTGCCCGTCCGGTCCAGGCCGTGCGAGGCGAGGGGCGTGCGTCGACTCGCGCTGCTCCTGGAGAGGGTGCTCCCGGTGGGGGTGCTCGTGGTGGCGGTGGTGGGCGCCCCGGTGATGATCTTCTCGCCGCAGGGCCTGCCGCGGCTGCGGGGGCTGGAGCGGGAGCTCGCCGACGTGGAGGACGAGAACGCCGCGCTCGGGCGGGAGATCGAGGCGCTCCGAGGCCGGGTCGCGCGGCTGCGGGACGATCCGACGGCCCTGGAGCGCATCGCCCGCGACAACCTCGGGCTCGTCCGCCAGACCGAGGTGGTGTTCCAGTTCCCGAACGCCCGCTAGTGCCGCCTGGCAGAAGTCCCGCCGGGGATCGGAGAGGAGAGGATCACAGGGAGGCGGGGAGATCAGAAAAATTTCCGAGAAATCCGTCGCTCTCCCTCTCTCTTTCTCTCCTCCCCGTCCTCCCCGCCTCCCTGTGATCCCTCTCTTCCCGCCCTCTGGTATCGTCCGCGCGTGTCGTTCGAGCTGGGCCGCCTCCTCATCACCGCCGGCGCCGTGTCGCAGGCCGAGGTCGAGGCCGCGCTCCTCCTCTCGGTGCTGCGCGGGATCTCGTTCCCGCGCGCGCTCGTGGACCGGGGCGCGATCAGCGAGCGCGCGCTCGAGGACGAGCTCGACCGGCGCGGCGGGCTCGCGCTGCGGCAGGTCGTGGGGTCGCGCGAGCTCTTCGCGAGGCTGCCGCGGGCCATGTGCCGGCGGCTCGCCGCGGTGCCGACGCGGCACGACCCGAGCTCGGGCGCGGTGGACGTCGCGGCGGCCGATCCGCTGGACTCCCACGTGCCGGCGGAGATCGGGTTCCACCTGGGCCTGCCGGTCCGGATCCTCCGGGCGCCCATCTCCGCGGTCGAGGAGGCGATCCGGGCGCTCGAGCTCGGCGATCGGGAGCCGCCGGCGGCGCGCGCGCGCCTCCGCAGGGTGACGCCCGCGTTCCCGCACGGGGCGCCGCAGTCGACGATCCCGCCGCCGCCCTCGGACGATATGCCGATCCCGCTCGTGCGCCGCGCGTCCCACGCAGGGGAGGAGCCGCGCGAGCCGGTCCGCACCGGGCGCGACGCATTCCCCACGCCGCCGGAGCTCCCGGGCGAGGCGGCGCCGGCGTCCGCGCCCCGGACCGCGCGCGCCGGCGGG
>CAYQYG010000032.1:0-9906 GCA_964421485.1 uncultured Polyangiaceae bacterium
GTGGCCGCGGTGGGCGGCGAGGACGCCGCCGGCGCGGCGGGCGGCGGGCTCTCCGCAGGCGGCGGGGTGCAGGCCGCGGCGAGCGCCGAGGCGCAGAGGAGCGCTGCGTGCAGGGAGCGACGGCGGAGCGGGCGTGACGACATGCGCCGCCTGTTACCACCCGGACGCGACCGCGCAAACGGGCGCGATCGCGCCGCCGCGCGTCACGCGTCAGAACAGGCTGAGCTTCACGTAGCGGCCGGGGTTCCTGCGGATGTCCTGGGAGAGCAGCGAGAGCTCGACGGCCGCGCGGTTCATGTTGCCGATCGCGCGGGTGGCGTTGACGTAGAGCGCGTCGTCGCGCGTGAGGCGGCCGAGCGTGCCCTCGCCGCGCTCGATGCGGCCGAGCACGGCCTCGGCGGCGGCGGAGCTCCGATCGACCGACGCGGCGGCGCCCTCGAGCGCGGGCGTCATGCGCTCGAGGCGGCGGATGAGGGCATCGACGCGCTCGACCGACCGCTGGAGCTCCGGTCCGGTCGCGCGCTCGAGGTTGGACGCCGAGCGGCCGAGGCTCTGGACGAGCTCGGCCATGCCCGCGGTGGTCGACTCGACGCCCGCGATCGTGCGATCGGAGAGCAACGTGCGCGCGCGATCGAGGATCTCCTCCGATCCGACGGCGATGCGCTCGACCGCGGTCGAGATGGACTCGCCGGCCTCGCCGGGCATCGAGTCCCCGCCCCGGAGCGGCTCGTCGGAGGTGCCGGGGATGATCTCGGCGGTCATGCCCTCGAGCAGGCCGCCCGAGCGGAGCTCCACGCGCGAGTCGCGCGGGACTCGGTACTCGCCCTCGATCTCGAGCCGGAGGGTGACGCCGCTGTCGTCGATCTGGAAGCCGCGGATGCGGCCGACGTTGACGCCGCGGAGCTGGACGGGATCGCCGCGGCGGACGCCGCCGGCGTCGGCGACGTGCGTGGTGGCCACGTAGCGGTTGCGGAACGTGGACGCGTCGGTGAGCGCGAACAGGGCGACCACGACGCCGATGACGCCTGCGATCATGAAGACGCCCACCCAGAGCTCGCGGTCCCTGCGCCGGCGGGCCGGGGTGACGGGCGTCGGTTCCACACGCGTGCTGCGATTGCTCATGAGGCTCCCTCCATGACGTTGAGCGGCGTGATCGCCGCGATGCGGCGGTCGCCGAAGGCGCGGACGAGCGGGTCCTGGCTGCGGCGGAACTCCTCCGGGGTGCCCACGAAGCGGATGACGCCGCCGGACAGGAGCGCGACGCGATCGGAGATCTCGAGCGCGCCCTCGACGTCGTGGGTGACGAGGATCGACGTGACGCGGAGCCGCCGCGCGATCCTCTCGATGAGGTGGCTGACGGCCGCGGCGTTGACCGGATCGAGGCCGGAGACGGGCTCGTCATAGAGGAGGATCTCCGGGCGGCCGACGATCGCGCGGGCGAGGCCGACGCGCTTGCGCATGCCGCCGGACAGCTCCGAGGGGAGCTTGTCGATCACGGCGGGGGGATCGAGGTTGACCTCGCTCAGCGCGGCGACGACCCGCCGCGTCACCTCGGCCTGGCCGACCGCGCGCGCCTCCTCCTCGCGCACCCCCTGCGCGACGTTGTCGTGGATCGAGAGCGAGTCGAAGAGCGCGGCGTTCTGGAAGACGTAGCCGATCTTCCCGCGGATCTCCTCCAGCTCGCGCCGGCTCGCGGCAAGGACCGAGCGCCCGTCGATGAGCACGTCCCCGCGATCGGGGAGGATGAGGCCGTTGGTGGTCTTGAGCAGGATGCTCTTGCCCGCGCCCGAGGGGCCGACGAGCGCGACGGCCTCGCCGGTCTGCACGACGAGAGAGACGCCGGTCAGGACGGGCACGTCGAAGGCTTTGTGGATGTCGCGGTACTCGATCATGCGGCGTGGGGCGGCGCGGATCAGCCGAGCAGGAGCGGGGGGAAGAGCGTGTCCAGGCAGAGGATCGCGAGGATCATGAAGACGACCGAGCCGGTGGTGGCGCGCCCGACGCCCTCGGCGCCGCCGCGCGTGCGGAAGCCGGCGTGGACGGCTATCAGCGGGATGACGAAGCCGAACGCGGTGGCCTTGGCGATGGAGTAGAAGAAGTCCCAGTCGTGCCAGTAGAGGCGGACGCCGTAGAGGAACGCCTCCGGGCCGAGGCCCATCGTGCGGCGCGCGGCCACCATGCCGGCGACCACGCCGACCATGTCCGCGACGCCCACGAGCACCGGCATGACGACCACGCCGGCGAGGATCCGCGGCGCGGCGAGCACGCGGACGGGATCGCGGCCGAGGGCGTGGAGGGCGTCGATCTGCTCGGAGACCTTCATGGTGCCGAGCTCGGCGGTCATGCGCGCGCCGACGCGGCCGATGATCACGAACGCGGTCATGACCGGGCCGAGCTCGAGGATGATGCTGGACGTGACGACGCTGCCGAGGATGTAGAGCGGGATCGATCCGGTGAACTGGTAGCCGCCCTGCTGGGACGTGACGATCCCCGAGAGGATCGCGGTGACGATGACCAGCGGGAGGCTGCCGACGCCGATGTCGAAGGCCTGGTCGGTGAAGTCGCGGAGCGAGAGCCTGCCGGTGAAGAGCGCGGCGAAGCTCTGGCCGACGAGGAAGCTCATGTCCGCGGCGTGGCCTGCGGCCGCCTCGCCGCCTCGCCCGACGGCGCGGACGGCGCCGGTCAGGAGCCCACCGAGCGCGCGCGGCACGGACTGCGGGGGGTCGGGGTTCGTCGCCACGGGGGCACCACCTCGCGGGTGAGCAGATCGGGTCAGATCCGGGCGGCGCGGGATGCACGCCGCCGCGTGACGCCGCGTGGCGAGCAAGAAAGGGGCCCCCAGGCGGCGCGCGCCGCCCTGACTTCACCGGCGATCGAGGCGACCCTGGGCGAGGGCCGCGCCCGCGGTCACGAGGGCCGCGAGGCCTCCTCGCGCTTCGTCTCGAGCTCCTCCCAGCGGGCGACGAGGCGCGCGGACTCCTGCTTGGCGCGGTCGAGGTCGGCGACGAGGCCGGCGACCGCGGCGCCGCGGTTCGCGTAGAGCGCGGGATCCGCGAGCGTCGCCTCGAGCTCGCGCACGCGGCGGTCGGCGTCGTCGATCTTGCCGACGATGCCCGCGAGCTCCTGGCGCTCGGCGAACGTGAGGCCCTTCGGCTTGCCCTGCCCCCGCGCGGCCTGCGCGGCGGGCGCCTTCGCCGCGGCCGCCTGCTGCGCGCGCGCAGCGGCCTCCTGCGCCTCCGCCTCGCCGCGGGCCCGCTGCTCCCGGTAGCCGTCGTAGTTGCCGGCGTAGCGGACCACGCGGCCGTCGCCCTCGAAGGCGAGGATCGATGTGGCGACGCGGTTCAGGAACCAGCGATCGTGGGTCACGACGATCGCCGAGCCGTCGAGCTCGATGATCATCTCCTCGAGCGCCGCGAGCGTCGCGACGTCCAGATCGTTCGTGGGCTCGTCGAGCAGGATCACGTTCGCGGTGCGGCAGAGCATCTTCGCGAGCGCGACGCGCGCGCGCTCGCCGCCGGAGAGGGAGCCCACCGGCTGCCGGATCTTCTGCGCGTCGAAGAGGAAGCGCTCGAGGTAGCTCCGCGGATCGAGCGACTGGCCGGCGACCTCGACGCGGGCGTAGGAGCCGGCGACGTTCTCGAGGATCGAGGCCTCGAGGTCGAGGCCGCTCCGGTGCTGATCGAAGTAGGCGAGGCTCGTGTTCTTGCCGACGACGATCTCGCCGCGCTGGCGCGCCGCCTCGGGGAGCTCGCCGAGGATCGCGCGGAGCAGCGTCGTCTTGCCGGTGCCGTTCCGGCCGACGACGCCGACGCGCTCGCCCTTGGTCAGGATGAAATCGAGGCCCTGCACGAGCGGCCGGCCGTCGACCTCGAGGCTCAGGCCGCGGAGCTCGAGGATCGTCTTGCCGGTCCGGACCGTGCCCATCGAGAGCTGCGCGCCGCGCTCGAGCTTGGGCGGCGGGGCGGCCTTCGCCGACTCGGCGCGCTGGATGCGGGCCTTCTGCTTGCCGGTCCTCGCCTTGGGCTGGCGGCGCAGCCACTCGAGCTCGGTTCGCAGGAAATTCTGGCGGTTCGCCTCGGTGCGCTCCTGGAGCGCGAGGCGGTCGGCCTTCTGCTCGAGGTACTCCTCGTAGCCCCCGTCGTAGCTGTAGAGCTTGCCCTGATCGATCTCGAGCGTCCGATCGACGACGCGATCGAGCAGGTAGCGATCGTGGGTGATGAGCAGCAGCGCGCCGGGGTGCTCCTCGGCGAGGTAGCGCTCGAGCCACTCGATGGTCTCGACGTCGAGGTGGTTGCTCGGCTCGTCCAGCACCGCGAGCGCGGGGCGGGAGATGAGGATCCGGGCGAGCGCGACGCGGCGCCGGTCGCCGCCGCTCAGCGCGCTCATCGGCGCGTCGGGGCGCGTCACGCCGACGTGGCCGAGCATCGCCTCGACGCGATGCGTCATGTCCCAGCCGCCGAGGCGCTCGACGTCGGCCGCGGCCTCGGACTGGGCCTCGAGCAGCGCGTCGTGGTCGCCGTCGCCGCGCGAGAGCGCCCGGCTCGCCTGCTCGTGCCGTGCGCGCGCCGCGTGCCAGGCCTCGAGCCCGGCGAGCACGACGTCGCGCGCCGACTGGCCTGGATCGAACACTGGATCCTGCGCGAGCGAGGCGACCTCGGCGCCGCGGCGGCGCGAGACCGTGCCGGAGTCGGGCTGCTCGAGGCCGGCGAGGATCCTGGCGAGCGTGCTCTTGCCCGAGCCGTTGACGCCCACCAAGCCGACGCGCTCGCCGGTCCGGATGGTCACCGTGACGCCGTCGAGGATGGCGCGGTGACCGTACGATTTATGGAGATCCTGGGCGTTGACGACCGGCACGGGGCGCGAGCTTAGCAGCCCCGAACGTCAACCGAAGCTCAGCGGTCGGGATCGCCGGCGCGAACGGGCGGCCCGGCCGGCGGCGCCTTCGTGGAGGGCGCGGGCGGCGCCTTCGCGGACGCGGGCGCGGGCGCCGAGGGCGGCGCGCCGGGCGGGGCGGACGCGGACGGGCCGGCGCTCGCGGACGTGTCGGGCGCGGCGTTGCCAGGCGCCGCGACGAAGCGGACGAACCCGAAGCGACGGGCGCGGTGGAAGTTGCCTTCGCCGAAGAGCGGCGACCAGCCCGAGCCGCCGTTGTTCTGCATGGCGTAGAAGTTCATCCGCCACGTGTCGCCCGGCGCTGGGGGCGCGCGCTTTGCCTTCGAGAACGACGCCCAGGGGATCTTCGCCTCGACGGTGTAGCCCCGGTCCTTGTCCTTGTCGTCGTCGATCGTGCCGTCGATCTTGATCGCGCTCGTGAGGCCCGCGCTCCACTCCTCGTGCCCGAAGGGCCCGTCCGGGCCGCCGCGGGGCGCGTTGTAATCGTCGAACTGCGAGTCGAAGACGAGGTTCTGCGGGTTGATCTGGATCTCGTAGTAGTCCTTGTTGTCGCCGTCGCCGTCGGGGTCGATCATGATCTCGACGGTGTCCTTCTCCCAGAGGTGCGGATCCTTCGCGCCGACCGGCCAGCCGCCGGTGACGTTGCGGTCGGCGACCTCGAAGGCGACGTAGAAGAACGCGTCGTCCCAGAGCGCGCGGGCGCGGCCCTGGGCCGGGATCGCGCGGTTCTCGCGGCCGGTGCCGACGTCCACGAACGCGCTGGTGTGCGCGGCCGAGGCCCACGCCGGCTCGTCGAGGACGCCGTCGATCGCGATCGCGGCGTCCGGCGCGAGCCTCGGGACGGAGAGCCGCTTCATGATCGCGCGCGCGTTCTTCATCCCGGTGCGGAGGCGGATCATGCTCGTGCGGTTCTCCTTGTCGCCGCCGGCGCCGCGGATCGGGAGACGCTGATCGCCCTTCGCGATGCCCGCGGCGACGACGAGCGTCGGGGAGGGCTCGCCGGGCACGATGAACGTGAGCTGATCGAGGTACGTCTTGCCCGGCTTCCAGCGCGAGGGCGCGAGCGGCTGGCCTTCGAAGCCCTCCATCTTCCGGAGGGGGCCGTGCTCGTCGATGTTCTGGATCAGCTCGCCGGTCTCGGAGACGAGGTGCGTGAGGAGGTCGTAGCCGTTCTCGACGCGCTGATCGCAGCGCCAGTAGAGGAGCACCGTGACCCTCGCGCCGGGGTTGTAGACGGCCTGCCGCGGGGAGACGACGTAGCCGAGCAGGCGGACCTTGCCGTCGAAGTCGACGTCGGTCTCGACCATGCCTGCGGGGGGCGCGGCGTTCATGAACGGCGCGAGCTGCGCCTCCTGCGCGGACGAGAGCGGCGGCGGCTCGTCGCCGCACGCGGCCGCGGCGAGCGCGACGGCGGCCAGCAGGGGGAGCGCGCCGCGGCGGCGGCGAGCGGGGAGCGCGCGCGGGGGCGTGGGGTGGGGCATCGGCCGGGACCCTAGCGCACCACGGGCGGCGTGTGGCACGCGTCGGGATCGCTCGGCCTCGAGTCGCACACGTCCGAGCACTCGAGCAGCGCGCCCGGCTCCCGGCCGCAGCCCAGCGCCCGGCGGAGCTCGACCGGGTACGGCGCGTAGACGCGCCTGACGAGCACGACGCGCGGCTCGCTCAGGTTCGCGGCCGCGCGCGCGATCCGGCGGCCCTCCTCGCGCCAGGCGTCGAAGCGCTCGTCTCGCGCGCGCAGCTTGTCGACGGCCACGGCGAGCGCGAGCTCGGCCTCGGACGGCGGCGCCGCGGGCCCCCGGCTCGCGGGCTCCGGCGGCTCGTGGCGGAGCACCAGCGCGACGGCGCGTAGGAAGCCCTCGAACGACTCCTCGTCGGGCAGGAGCGGGTACCGCCGCGCGTCGAGCGCCTCGTCGACCGCGGCGCAGAGCGTGCGCCGCGCGCCCTCCTGGGCGCTGCTGCACAGGCTGCGCGCGTCGTCGTAGATGCAGCAGGTGCGATCGTCCCTCTGCTGCTGGAGCGCGGGGTAGTCGCACCAGGAGCTCAGGCTGCAGAAGTCGAACCCGACCGAGGTGCCGAAGCCCAGGGCGACGTGGCTCCTCCGGCCGTCGTGCTCGAACGCGTCGTCCAGCGCGATCAGGTGATCGAAGGAGAGCTCGGCCGTGATGGCGCGGAACACGCGGATGCCGCCGCCCAGCCCCGTGTGCACGCCGGTGTGGAGCTCCTCGCCGGCGCTGATCATGAAGCCGCCCGAGAGGATCGCGTACAGGTCCACGGGCTCGGTCGGCCAGAAGCTGAGCCGGAGCTTCGCGCCGGCTTCGTGCGTCGCGAAATCGTGCTGATCGTCGCCCCACGTGCCGAACAGCGCCGCGTGGTAGACGCTGAAGCGGAGGCTCTGCACGGAGCGCGGGATCCACGGGACGACCTCGACCGCCGGGCCGGCGCGCACGTGCGCCGCGCCGTTGCTCCAGTCGACCGACCAGCCGGCGCTGCCCACGATCTCGAGCCGCCGCGGGCGCAGCGTGCCCTCGTCCGGGAGGTACTCGACCTGCGGATCCGGGGCGGCGCCGGCGGCGGGCGCCTGTGCGCGCGCGCCCTCACCCGCGAGGGAGAAGGCCGCCGCGGCCGCGAGCGCGATCGCGCCGAGATCGCCGCGCCGCGCCGCGGTCATCGCGCGGAGCCCTCCGCCCCGGGCCCCGGCGGCGCGGCGCTGGAGCACGCGTCGAGGAAGCTCGGCGGCGGCTCGCCGCAGCTCCGGAGCCCGCCGTCCGCGCGCGGCGCCGCGTCGCAGAGCTCCGCCGGGCGCGGGAGATCGGGGCTGCACCAGCGGACGAGCTTCTTCTCGAGGTCCGAGCTGATCTCCTTGCCCGGCACGACGCCGAGCAGCCGCGCGAGGTCCGTGCAGCGCAGGCGCGCCGCCTCCGCCCCCGCGCGGAACATGCGCCGCAGCTCGGCGGGCTCGAACTTGTAGCCGTTGATCGCGTCGATCTTGTCCTCGTTCCTGAAGATCCCGTGCACCGCCCAGAAGGGCTCCACGAGGATCGAGAGCGCCCGCGGATCCGCGATCGTGTGGTCGCCGAGCACCACCCTCCGCATCCGCTCCGGCCCGCTCGGCGCCGCCGCCGGCTGCGGCGCCGTCGCCGGCTGCGGCGCCGGCGGATCCGCGCCCTCGTCGCCCTCGATCGGCGCGTCGCGGGGCGGCGAGCAGGCCGAACCCCAGTCCAGCGTCCTGCAGATGCTGCGCACGTTGCAGCCGCTCTCGGGCGGGCAGAGCCGCCCGGAGTCCGCGCGCAGCCGCTCGGTGCAGGCCTCGATCTCCGCGGCGCGGATGCTCTCCGCGTGCCGGCTCGCGTGCGCGAGCTCGCTCTCGGTGACGCCGCCCGTCGACACGTCGATGTAGCGCGTCGCGATGCTCAGCGCGTTCTTGAGCGGCCTGGTCTCGTTCAGCACCGACGCGGAGCTCGACACCACGAGCACCCGCTCCGCGCCGCGCCGGGCCAGCGGCAAGAGCGGGATCTCGGAGCGGATCCCGCCGTCGAGGTACACCGCCTCGCCCACGCCGGGGTTCCACACCGGCAGCTTCGACACCGGCTGGCCGATCACGGGCAAGAGCGCCGACGCGAGCCCCGCCTGCACCACGTCGCCGGTCGTCACGAGCTCCGCCTGATCGCTCAGCGCGTAGAGCCGCCCCGTCCGGAAATCGACCGTGTTGAGGATCAGCTCCGCGCCGTTCGCGCGCATGCGATCGTCCACGCAGCTCGTCAGCACCTTCTCGATGCCGTCGAACTCCAGCACGCCCTTCTCCGCGCCGTCGCCGCTCTCGAAGAGCCTTGTGATCGGCGCCGATCGCACGCAGTAGAGGTCGCTCAGCGAGTAGCAGGTGAACCACTTCGCGAGGTTCTTGATCCCGCGCTCGCGCGCCTCCGCCGTCTCGGCGCTGCTCCAGAGATCCACCGCGATCGCGACCATCGCGCCGGTGCTCGTGCCCGAGAGCAGCTGGAACCGGAGGTCCCGCCGCGGCCGCGACGCGCCGGGCGGCGCGGCCCCGCAGGCGGGATCCGACATGCAGCCGTGGATCATGTGCAGCACCGTCCAGACCACGCCGGCGCTGAAGATCCCCGTCGCGGCGCCGCCCTTCACCACGATGCCGGTCGTCGGCCGATCGCGCTCGCGCCGCCAGCGCCGGCCCGCGACGTAGCGGGACGCCCGGGAGAGCGCGCTCCCGGCGCCCGCCAGCACCGCCTCCCTGTCGACGAGCCCCTCCGCGAGCGCGTCGCCCACCGCGCGCGCGGCGCGCGAGATCGCCTGGCCGAAGCGGATCTCGTCCATCGCCCGCTCCATCGCCGGCCAGTCGGGGCGCCCGGGCGCCTCGCAGACCGGGCGCCCGGACCGGCCGTGCACGCACTCGCCGGCCAGCTCGCGGATCATCTCGTCGATGCGGCCCGCCACCTCGCCCGACCCCGCGCGCCCGAGATCGCAGCCCGGGCCCGGCCCGTACGCGTTGCAGGCCGCGAGCTTGTAGAAGCTCTCGGCGCGCTTGCCGGCCTCGGCCAGCCACCCCGCGACGCTGTAGCCCGCGCCGTGATCGGGCCCCTGGCCGAAGTACCCGTCGATCACCTCGTCCCAGACGAGGCGGTCGACGATGCTCTCGCGCCGCTGCTTCGGATCGCGCGCGGGATCGCCGCCGCTGTCGAGCACCCCGTCGTTGAACGCGGCGGGCACCGCGTCGGTCCGGAGGAGGCAGCCCGAGCCGAGCGCGGCCGCGCAGAGCGCCCACGCCGCGATCGCGGGGCTCGATCGGCGCCCCCCGCTGCCGCGCCTGGCACCCACCCGCGCGCGCCTTACTTGCGGCCCTTGCGGCGGGCGTCGCGCTCGCGCTTGCGCTGCGCCTTCTTCGCGTTGCGCTCCGTCGCGCTCAGCGACTTCATCTTCGTCATGCTCGGCCCCTCGGAGCCCGGCGCGCCCATGCCCGGCATCATGCCCGGGAAGCCGCCCATCCCGGGCATGCCCATGCCC
>CAYQYG010000032.1:10006-35780 GCA_964421485.1 uncultured Polyangiaceae bacterium
TGCCCGGCATCATGCCCGGGAAGCCGCCCATCCCGGGCATGCCCATGCCCGGCATGCCCGGCAAGCCGCCCATCCCGGGCATCATCCCGGGCATTCCGCCGCCGGCCATGGCCTTCTTCATGTTCCTCGCCATGGCCATCTGCTTCATGCCGGGGATCTTCCCCATCAGGCCGAGGTTCTGGCCGAGGCCGCTCATCATCTGCTTCATGAACAGGAACTTCTGCACCAGCTCGCCCACGGCCTGCGGCGGCGTGCCGGAGCCCTTCGCGATGCGCTCCACGCGCTTCGGCTCGCGGATGAGCGCGTAGGGGTCCGACTTCTCGAACAGCGTCATCGACTGGATCATCGCCTCGATGCGCACGAGCTCCCGGTCGTCGAGGTTCACGTCCTGTGGCAGCCCGCCCGGGAACATCCCGCCGAGCGGCAGCTTGTCGACGAGATCCTTCAGCGACCCCATCTTTTGAATCATCCGGATCTGCTCGAGGAAGTCGTCCAGGGTGAAGTCGCCCTGGAGCATGCGCGCCGCGTCCTTCTCGGCCTTCTTTTGATCGACGACCTCCTCGAAGTCCTGCATCAGGCCGACGACGTCGCCCATGCCGAGGATGCGGCTCGCCATGCCGTCGGCGCGGAAGGGCTCGAGCTTGTCCGTCGTCTCGCCGACGCCGCTCCACAGGATCGGCGCGCCGGTCACCTCCTTGATGCTGATCGCCGCGCCGCCGCGCGCGTCGCCGTCGAGCTTCGTCAGCACCACGCCGCTGATGTCGAGGCGCTCGTGGAAGCTCTTCGCGGTCTTCACCGCGTCCTGGCCGATCATCGCGTCGACCACGAGGAAGATGTTCTCGGGCCGCGTCCTGTCCTTGATCTCGGCGAGCTCCGCCATGAGCGGCTCGTCCACGGCGAGCCGGCCCGCGGTGTCGTAGATGATCACGTCGCGGCCGAGCCGCTTCGCCTCGGCCCGGGCGGCCGCGCAGATCGCGACGGGCGTCTCGCCCGCGATGTTGAACACGGGCACCTTGAGCTGCTCGCCGAGCACCTTGAGCTGCTCCACGGCCGCCGGGCGCTGCATGTCCGCCGCGACCAGCAGGGGCTTCTTGCCCTCCTTGTCGAGGAAGCGCGCCAGCTTCGCGCAGCTCGTCGTCTTCCCGGAGCCCTGGAGGCCGACCATCATGATGCCCGTCGGGCCGCTCTCGGCCCAGGCGATCTCCTCGCCCTCGTGGGTCATCATCGCCTCGAGCTCGTCGTGGCAGATCTTGATGAAGTGATCGCTCGCCGAGACCTCGTGGACCTCGCCCGCGTGCTTGAGGCGCGTCTCCAGGGTCTGCCCGACGGCCTTCTGCTTCACCCTGCTGAGGAAGGCCTTCACGACGCCGATCTCGACGTCCGCCTCGAGCAGGCTGAGCCGCACCTCCCGGAGCGCGGCCTCGATGTTCCCCTCCGTGAGCTCGGTGAGCCCGGCGAGGCGGTTGCGAGCCTGACGGAAGCCTCGGGTCAGCGTGTCGAACATGGCCCGCGGTCTTAGCACAGGGCGGGCCCCGCCCCACAGCCCCCGGCAGCGCGGCGTGCCCCTCCTCGGGGGGCCCTGGCCAGAGCGTCTACGTCGGCGCGTCAGCGCACCGGCTCACCTCGCGCCGCCGCCGCGGACCTTGCGGCGGAGCTCCGAGAGCGCCGTGTCGCACGCGGGCATCGCCGCCTGGCTCTCCTTCAGCCTGGCCTCGGCGGAGGAGAGCGCCGAGAGGTCGGCCGGGTTGAGCCGCGAGAGGTCCCCGAGCGCGGCCTTGACGCGGGCGTGGAGCGCGCTGACCTCCAGCAGCGGGCGGTAGGCGCGCACGCACGCCTCCTTCGCGGCCGCCGCGGCGGGGAAGGTCGCCGGCCGCCGCTCGAGCTCGGCCAGGAGCGCCTCGCGCGCGGCCACGGGCGCTGCCGGCGCGTCGCGCAGCGCGTCCGCGGCGTGCAGCACGCCGGCCGCCTCGATCTCCTCGGCGGACGGCCCGCACGCGACCGCCACCAGCAGCGCCGCGCCCGCGAGCGCCGCGCATGACATCCGGACCGGCGCCAAGGCGGCTACTCGGCCGGCCGGGGCGGCGGGCCCATCTGGATGCGCTCGCCGATGTACGTCCCGATCAGCGTGAAGAACACGCCGATGAGGGCCATGATCACGTACATGAAGAGCGGCATCGTCCGCACGGTCTCGCTGCCCGAGAGGATCAGCACGGTCGGGATGGCGACGAAGAACGAGGCGACGACCGGCTCGATGAAGGTCTTGCCCGGCGAGATCATGCCGAGCAGCATCCCCCCCACGAACCACACCGGGATCGACACCGCCATCCCGTTCGAGCCCTCGAAATCGAGCTGGTGCACGACCATCGGCAGGCCGAAGACCAGCGCCGCGGTGAGCACCCCCTGCACGGCCAGGGCGATCAGGCACCAGAGCGGCGAGAACCCCTCCTGCTGGTAGCGCCGCTGCCGCTCGACCTCCGGCGCGCGCGAGGCCCTGCCGAGCGGCTCCATCGAGGCGCCGCACGAGACGCAGCGCCTGTTGGAGGGCATCGAGGCGTTCCTGGCCCCGCACGACGGGCATAGGACGGAGGTGCTCTTGGACGGGGCGGACATCGGCGCCTAGGCTAGGCAAGCCGCCCGGCGCGAGCAAGAGCGCGGGCTCCTCCGGGAACAGCCCCGCGGCCCACGGTGTCCCGAGCCGAACCGATCGCAACGGATCTCCGTCCGGCTATACTGCGTCCCCAACCGTGTCACCCGATCCGACCTACGTGCTCGACGCTCCGGTCCCCGGCGGCGGCCCCTCGCCCGGCCGCGGCGTCGACGCCGCCGAGGATCCGGACCTCCTCGCGCTGCCCGCGCCGCCCAAGCGCGAGCGCACGGCCGCCGTCGTGATGATGATCCTCACGGCCGTCGCCGCCGCGTGGATGGCCGTCGCGCTGCTCGGCGAGGCGCGCTACGCGCTCTCGCCCGGCCAGCCCCTCGAGATCGGCGACCTCGCCCCGCTCAGGCCCACGGACGACCTCGCGAACCGCTACGTGCGCGCGACCGGCCTGCTCGGCACGCGCGGCGCGATCCGCTACGGCCGCGCCGCCGAGAGCGACTCGTTCCGCCTCGCCCCCGTCGCCGGCAACCCGAGCATCTGGGTCGAGATCCGCGTCCCGGAGGGCTTCGAGGGCCCGCGCTTCGTCCCGCCCACCACCTTTGCCGGCCGCCTCGTCCCGTTCGCTCGCTCGGGCCTGCGCCACTCCACGCTCACCGCCTCCGTGCGCGACCAGACGCAGGAGGTCATCCCTGACAACGCCTGGCTGCTCATCGACGGCGGCTCCCCGCGCGCCTCCCGCTGGGCCGTCGCGCTCGCGACCCTCTTCCTCGGCTTCGCCGTCTGGAACGCGGCCGGCGTGGCCCGCGTGCTCCGGCGGATCCGCGACGCGAGCCCCGGCGCTTGACGCGTCGCGCGCGTCGCAGCAGCCTGCGCGCCGCATGCCCAAGGTCACCTTCGTCAACGAGCATCGCATCGTCGATGTCGCATCCGGCCGCCTGATCAGCGACATCGCCGCCGAGCTCGGCATCGCGGTCTGCCGCGAGGCGTTCTTCGGCACCGGCATCGGCGACTACACGTGCTGGGTGAAGGGCGAGCCCGGCTCGACATCCGAGCCCGGCTTCATGGAGAAGCTGCTCGGCGCCCGCGGATGGAAGCGCATGGCCAACCGCGCCCGCGTCCTCGGCGACGTGCAGATCTGGACGCAGGCCGGCCCCGGCGATCGCCTCCGCGCCCCCCGCCCCATCTCCAAGTCCCCGCGCCCCTCCGAGGACCCCACCGCCCCCCGCAAGCCCATCAACGCCGCCGGCTCCGCCGCCTTCCCCTACGGCCACCCCCACGCTGTCGGCCAGGGCAAGCGCGAGGCGATCGCCGTCGGCCACCTGGAGGCGAAGGCCGCCGCGGAGAAGAAGGCCAAGGCCCCGCCCAAGAAGGCCCCCGCCGCGCCCGCCGCCGCCGAGGCCCCCGCCGCGAGCGAGGAGCAGGAGTAACCGGCCGCGCGTGCTATGTGGCCCCGATGACCGACATCCTGGTGATCGGAGCCGGCGTGATCGGCTGCGCCTCCGCGCTGGCGCTCGCGAGGCGCGGCGCATCCGTCACCCTCGTCGAGCGCATTGCCCCATCCCATTCTGCCCGAGCCGCCTCGGACCCTGCCACCTGGGGTGACGCTGCCTCGTGGGCCGCGGCCGGCATCGTCGGCGCGCAGAGCGAGGTGGACGAGGACGGTCCCATGGCCCGCCTCTGCCTCGCGAGCCGCGAGCGATACCCCGGCTGGGCGGGCGTGCTCGCCGAGACCACCGGAATCGATATCGGCCTCCGCCGCTGCGGCGCGATGCGCGTCTCCCTCGACCCCGGCGAGGCCTCGTCCGTGGCGCGCGAGGCCGCCTGGCAGGTCGCCGCGAGGCTCCCTGTCGAGCATCACGACGGCCCCGCCGCCCGCGCCGCCGAGCCGGCCCTCTCCGACGAGGTCGCCGGCGCTGTCCGCTATCCCGAGGACGGCCGGATCGATCCGCCGGCATTGATGCGCTCGCTGCGCGTCGCCGCCGCCCGCGCCGGCGCCCGGTTCCGGGGCGGAGCCCCTGCCCGCCGCCTCATGATTGAATCCGGCCGCGCCTGCGGCGCCATTCTCGAGGACGGCGCCGTGATCACCGCCGCCCGCGTCGTCCTGGCCGCCGGCGCCTGGTCCTCGCAGCTCGAGTGCTCCGGCCTCCCCCGCAGCGCGGTCCGCCCCGCCCGGGGCCAGATCGTGGAGCTCGCCACCGAGGCCCCGCCGCTCACCCACGTCGTCTTCGGCCCGGCGTGTTACATGTCCCCCCGCGACGACGGCCGCATCCTGATCGGCTCCACCACCGAGTTCGTCGGCTTCACCCCCGGCGTCACGGCCCGCGCCGTCGCCGATCTCATGGCCGCCGCGATCCGCCTCGTCCCCTCCCTCGCCGAGGCCGCCGTCTCCCGCGCGTGGTCCGGCTTGCGCCCTCACACCCGCGACGAGCTGCCGATCCTCGGCGAGGGCGAGATCCGCGACCTCATCTATGCCACCGGTCATTTTCGTAATGGGATATTGCTCGCCCCCATTACCGCGGAAATCGTCGCGGCCCTCTCCGCCGGGCGCGCGCCGCCGGTGGACCTCGCGCCGTTCAATCCAGCGCGCCTCGCGGCGCCCGCCGCCTGAGCTGGACGCCGGATCGACGGGATCGCAGGACCATCACCCGCCGTCACCGCGCCGCGGCCCGGGCCTCCTTGCGGGCCCGCATCGACTCCACGAACGCCTGCACCCGCGTCCGCGCTTGCTCTTCCGAGTAGGTCCGCGCGTCGAGCGCGTCCATCTCCAGCACGAGGAGCGGGACATCGACCTCCCGGAACGCGTCGGACAGGCACCGCGTGATGCCGTAATTCCCGCGGCAGTTCATGTGCCCGAGCTGGATCGCGCCGTCGACCCGGAACTCGCTGGCGAGGCGCTGGGAGTACTGTCCCCGGTGGTTGCGGAGGCCCACGATCGGGTGCGTCAGCAGGCGATCCGCGATGCTCTCGAATGGGCTCTCCTCGTCGAGCCGCTCGTAATGGGGGTACGAGAGCACCTCCACGACCACGGAGGCGCCGGCCTCTTCTTCGAGGTTATCGAGGAACGACTTGTAGACGGGCAGGTTGTGGTACCACATGAGCCGGCACAGGTCGTCCCGCTCGGGCGGGGCGGACTCGGCGCGCTCGCGGAGCTCTTCGTGGAACGTGCGGGTGATCTCCACGGCATCCGGAGTGCCGAAGATGGTGTGCATGGGGAGGAACTGACTGGTGGCGCGGATCCCCTGGAGCAGGGGCCGGCCCTTGCGCAGGTCGAGCCCGGCCTTCCAGTGCTGGTTCGCCGCGTTGGAGAGCCGCACGGCCTCGCGGAAGCGGTCCATGCTGAACCGGGCCCCGGAGACGTCCTCGAGGAAGCGGGTGAGCTCGACGAGCTGGCTCGTCAGGTACCGGTGCCCGCCCGGCGTCCGCATCATGGGCACGTCGATGGTGAAGAGACGGCAGCCGAAGGTGCCGTGCACGTAATCGCCCAGCTTGCGGACGCTGTCGCAGCAGTTGCCGCACATCACGAGCGCCTTCGGCTTCGGGATGATCTCGAGGTGGAGGGCGCCGATGATGGCCTTGTGGAACGAGCAGACGTTGGTGAGGCCGAGCTCCTTCTCCACGTGGCCCATGAGCCTCTTGGAGTAGCCGAACGTGGCGAGGTACGCCCCCATGGTGTCGGACTCGATCGAGGCGATATCCATGGCGGCCATGATCTCGGCGGGCGCGAAGAGGCTGTACCAGACGTGCTCGGGGGCGTGAGCGATCTTCTGGGTCATCAGCTCGTAGGCGTAACGCAGGAACATATTGTTCGCTTCGAGCTCGCCGCGGATCAACCCCATCTTGTAGAGCATCCTGAGGAGCTTGAAGAACGGATAATCGATGATCATCGGGTCCTCTCTGTCGTGTCTCGTCAGGCGCAGGCCCCGCGGGCGCGCAGCAGGAGATCGCGGGCCGCCTCGGGGCTGAACGCGCCGCCGTGCGAGGCGAAGAGCACGGCGGGCTCGCGGGCGAGCACGGCCCCGAGGCTCCGCAGCACCTCGGCCTGGTCGTCGAAGAAGAGCGGCAGCGCGACGCGCGGGGGCGGGACCCGGGTCTGCATGAGGAGATCCGCGACGATGATCGCGCCGCCCGGCAGCGCCACGGAGACCGAGCCGGGGCTGTGACCGGGCGTCGGGATCACCCGCCCCTCGACCCCGAACGGGGCCAGATCGAGCTCGCCGTCGAGCAGGATGTCCGGCTCCAGCGGCGGGGCCTGCATCTTCGTCGCCTTGCGGAGGAACGTCGTCCGCGCCAGCTCGCTCACCTCCGCGTCCATCTCCATCCGGGCGTTGACGCCCCGGCGCAGGCACGCCGCGTCGGCGCGGTGGACGGCGATCGGCGCCCCGAGCCACTCCCGCAGCTCGGCCGCGCCGCCGAAATGGTCGATGTGGCCGTGGCTGATCAACACCAGCGAGACGTCGTCGGGGCGGACCGAGAGGCGATCCATCGCCGCGCGGATCCGCGGGGCGCTCCCGGGGTACCCCGCGTCGACGAGGACGGCCCGCGCCCCCCGGACGAGGAAGACGTTGACGAGCCCCGCGTCGATCACCTCGACCATCTCGCCCGCTCCCCTACATGGCCAGGCCGCCGTCCATCACGACGGTCTGCCCGGTGAGGTAGCCGGCCGCGTCGGAGAGGAGGAACGCCGCGAACCGGCCGACCTCGTCCACGGTCGCGAACCGGCGCAGGGGGATCTCCTGCAGATAGCGCTCCCGCTGCTGCTCGGGGAGGTCCGCGATCATCTCGGTCTCGACGAACCCGAGCGCCAGGGAGTTCACGGTGATCCCGACCGGCCCGAGCTCCTTGGCGAGCGCCTTGGTGAAGCCGATGAGGCCGGCCTTCGAGGCGCTGTAGTTCGCCTGGCCCCGCAGCCCGATCAGCCCGCTCACCGACGAGACATTCAAGATCCGGCCGGACCGCTGCTTCATCATCGCGAAGATCACGGCCTTGGCGGCGTTGAAGGCGCCCTTGAGGTTGACGCCGAGGACCTGATCCCAGTCCTCCTCGTTCATCATCAGGAGCTGCGCGTCCCGCTTCACGCCGGCGTTGTTCACCAGCATGTCGATCCGGCCGAACCGGGCCTTGAGCTCCTTGCCCATCTGCTGCATGGCCGCGAAGTCGGCCACGTCGACCCGCAGCGCCGCCACGCGGCGGCCCCGGGCGGTGAGCTCGTCCGCGAGCCCGCGCGCCTCGGCCTCGCGCTCGCGGTAGGTGAACGCGACGTCGCAGCCGCGCGCGGAGAGCTCCAGCGCGATGGCCCGCCCGATGCCCCGGCTCCCGCCCGTGATCAGCGCCGTCCGACCTTCGAATTCCATGTCGCGTCCCTTCCAGGTCAGCGGGCGGCGGCGGCGGCCCGACGGTTGTGCTGCTCGGCCGCGAAGAGCGCCGCGCCGAGCGCGCCGGCGATCTGCGGGTTGGACGACACGGCGATGGGCATGCCGACGACCCGCTCGAGCGCCTCCACCACGCCGGAGTTCCGCGCCACGCCGCCGGTCATCACCACGTCCGGCTCGACCGAGGCCCGCCGGGCCATGCCCCCCACCTTCTCCGCCACCGAGTTGTGCACCGCCTTGACGACGTCCTCCACCGCGGCCCCCTTGGCGATGTGCGAGATCACCTCGGACTCGGCGAACACCGTGCAGATCGTGCTGATGGCGAGCGGCTTCCGGGACTCCCTCGCGAGCGCCGCGAAATCGGCCAGATCGGCGTTCAGGGTGCGCGCCATGGCCTCGAGGAACTTGCCGGTCCCGGCGGCGCACTTCTCGTTCATGGCGAACTCGAGCATCTCGCCGCTCGGGCCCAGGTGGATGACCTTGCTGTCCTGCCCGCCGATGTCGATCACCGTCCTCGCCGTCGGGTGGAGGTACCGCGCTCCCTTGGCGTGGCAGGAGAGCTCGGTCATGCGGCAATCGGCGAACGGGATGTTGTTGCGCCCGTACCCGGTGCCGCCCACGCCCCGCAGGCGCTCGCGGGTGACGCCGAGCTCCTGCTCCAGGCGCTTCATCAGCGTGGCGATGGCGTCGCTGTGCCGCGCGAAGGTGCTGATGGTGATCGAGCCGACCAGCTCGCCCGAGGCCGACACCAGGCAGCCCTTGGTCGTGCTCGATCCGATATCGATCCCGAGGAACATGGGCGAGTCCGACGCCTCGCGCGGCGGCGGGGGCTCCGCCGCGCGGGCGCCCCCCTCACCCCGGGGAGACGCGTCGTGGTCATTCATGGCCTTGGCCCTCCTGAACCTGGTCCCGACCGGACGGCGCCCGGTCCATCCCGCGGATCTCCAGGAGCTCCGCGAACGCCTGGAAGCGGGTCCGCAGCTGCTCCTGGTTGCCGCTCGTGTAATCGCCCTCGACGAGCAGGTTGGGGATCGACGCCGCGTCGAGCCGGCGGCGCAGGGTCGCGAAATCGTACGTGAAGGTGCAGCAGAAGCGGTTGAGGCAGCAGATGACGCCCTCCGCGTCGAGCTCGCGGATGATCGAGAGCAGCCGATCGTGGCGGTCGGCCTGGTCCGACATCCGCGCGCACGAGGGCTGCCGCAGGTAGGCGCGCGCCAGGGCGCGCAATGGATCGCCGTCGAGCGGGATGTCCTTCTCGTAATAGCGGGCGCCGGTGCAGAGGTCGTCGTGGACGACGTGCAGCCCCGACTCTTCCATCAACCTCTCCACGCCCGGGAAGAGCTGGTGCGCCCCCGTGATCAGGATCCGCCGGCCCCCGAACCCGCCGGCCGGCTCGCGCCGGATCTCGTCGCGCAATGCCTCGAGCTTCGCCAGGTGCTGATCCACCGGGATGTAGAAGCCCTCCTCGACGGCCTCGAGCAGCCGCGAGCTCGGCAGGGCCTCGGGGTGGGTCACGCGCAGCGCCGACAGCTCCCGGAGCGCCGCCCGGACGCGGTTCTGCGCCTCGATCGCCGCGCGCATGCGCTCCTCGGAGTAGGTGCTCCCGAAGCGCGCGCACAGCGCGTCCACGAGGGCCCGGAGGCCCGTCAAGTAGAACTCCTCGGCCGGGGCGTCGGCGTTGCGCGGGACCTCGAGGAGGTGCACGAACGGCGTCTTTCCGTACTGCTCCCAGTACTCGGAGAGGTTCCCCATCGCCATGCAGCTGTTGTTGAAGATGACCCCGCCGAGCGAGGCGTAGCCGCCGCGCAGCGCGACGTCGAAGCAGCTGCGAATGTACGGGCACACGTTGCTGTGGAGGAAGGCGTCGACGCGCGACGGCTTCTGGTAATCGCCGAGCACCCGGTATGGCTGCAGCCCGAGGCCGGTGAGGATCTCCACCGGCGTGTAATTGCACAGCCAGCCAATGGCCGGGGGATTGGCGGGGCCTCTCCCCAGCGTGACCAGCCGGGCGCCGTCCCCGGCGCGCTCCCCGAAGCTAGACATGATCTCCTCCGTGTCGTGCCGCCGCGCCCGGCTCGTAGCGCCGGAGGACGAGGCTCGCGGCGAACCCGGATGCGTCGAGCGAATGAACCAGCACCGCCCCGACGTCCCGCTCCTCCGGGCCGGGACCGACCACCCGGAGGCCCTCCGGGAGGATGGAGTCTCGGCAGTGAAGGGTGGGGGCGATGCGGCCTCGCTGGATGGAAAGGACGGCGGCCACGCACGAGAGCGCGCCCGAGGCGCCGAACGATTCTCCCGTGGCCGCCTTGATGGACGTCACCGGCCGCGGCGGGCCCTCCCGCGGAAAGACGCGCGCGAGGGCCTCGGCCTCGAGGATGTCGCCGGGGACCGAGCCGCTGGCGCTCGCCTGCACGCAGTCCACGGCCCCGGGGCCGAGCGCCGCGTCGGCCAGCGCCGCGCGCGCCGCGGCGGCGGCCACCTCCGCGCGGTCCGCCGGATCCGCCTCGCCCTCCTCGGGCACGAGGGCCGCGCCGAAGCCGGAGACCTCGGCGAGGATGGTCGCGCCGCGGCGGATCGCGTGGCCCTCGCTCTCGAGGAGGAGGAGGCCGCAGCCTTCGCCCGGCACGAAGCCGCGCCGCCGCCGATCGAACGGGCGCGCCTCGGCGTCCTCGGCGCCGCGGGGGATCGCGCCGTGGACCGCGAGCAGCGCGTACACCTCGCGCAGCAGCCGCTCGTGGCCCCCGGCGATCAGGACGTCCGCGGAGCCCTGCCGGATCGAATGATATGCCTGCCCGATCGCCTGGACCCCGGAGGCCACGCCGGCGGCGACCAGCACGTGCCTCCCCGTGGCGCCGAGGGCAATGGCGGCGTAGTTCATCGCCGAGTTGTGCTCGGCGTCGATGCCGTCCGTGGGCAGCACGCCCGCGAAGCCGTCGCGGTTGTACTTCTGGTGCCAGAGCATGGCCTTCTCGTAATTGCCGAAGGCCGAGCCGATGACCATCCCGACCGGGCGCGCCGCGTCGCCCTCGAGGCCGGCCTGCCGGAGGAGCGCGCGGCTCGTATGGCAGAGGATCTTGGTGTTGTCCGAGAGGTACTTCGCGGGGGCCGGCAGCGGCCCGGCCTCCGGGACGGGGCCGACCAGGGCCGCGAGGCCGCCGCCGAGCCCGGCGGCGTCGAAGCGGCGGATCGGCCCGACGCCCGAGCCGCCGGCGAGGAGCCGGCTCCAGAACGCGTCCGCGCTGTCGCCGATCGGCGAGGCCAGCGCCATGGCCGTGACGACCACCCGGAGGTCCGGGGGCGGAGCCCCCCACGCGCGCTGGGAGCTCAACTCCGCCCCTCCATCGAGCCGGCGCGGCGCAGGATCAGCGAGGCGTTGATCCCCCCGAAGCCGAGCGAGTTGTTCATGCAGACGTCGAGGCGCAGGCGGCGCGCGTGGTTGGGGACGCAATCGATCGGGCACTCGGGATCCGGCGCCTCGAAATGGATGGTCGGCGGGACGATCTGATCGCGGAGCGCGAGGCAGCACACCGCCGCCTCGATCGCGCTGGCGGCCCCCATGGTGTGGCCGATCATCGATTTCACCGAGCTAGCCGGGACGCGCGCGGCGTGCGCGCCGAAGAACCTGTGGATCGCCGCCGACTCCACCCGATCGTTGATCCTCGTCCCGGTGCCGTGCGCGCTCACGTAATCGACCCCGGCGGGATCGATCCCCGCGCCCCGAACCGCCGATTCCATGGCCGCGAGGAGCCCGCGGGCCTCCGGATCCGGCGACGACGGGTGGTGGGCGTCGCAGGTCGAGCCGAACCCCGCGATCTCGGCGTAGGCGCGCGCCCCGCGCCGCCGCGCCTCCTCGATCGACTGGACGACGACGACGCCGGCCCCCTCGCCGAACACGAGCCCGTCGCGCTGCGCGTTGAAGGGGCGGCAGCGCTCGCGCGCGAGCAGCCTGAGCCCGTAAAAGTTCGCGAAGATGCCGCGGTTCACCACGTCGGCGCCGCCCGCGACGACGGTGTCCACGAGCCCGGCGCGGATGAGCTCGACGGCGCGGCCGATCGCGACGTTGCCGCTCGAGCAGGCGCAGTAGAGCGTCTCGCTCGGCCCGCGCGCGCCGAGCGCGCGGGAGATGCGCTCCGAGAAGCTGGGCAGGGGATAGGGGAACGCCTCCCGGCAAGCCTCCTCCGTGGGCGCGGGCACGGAGAGCGCCCGGACGGCGCGCTCGAAGAGCGGCGGCTCGCCGAACAGGCAGCCGATGACCACGCCGACGCGCCGCGGATCCGCGGCCGCGATCGGCGCGCCGGCGTCGCCCAGCGCCATCCGCGCGGCGGCGAGCGCGAAGCGGGTCTGCCGGCCTGGATCACGGGCGCCGCCGTCCCCGCCCGCGTCGAGGACCGGGTCGTGGACCTCGGCGTCGATCTTGACCCGGAACTCCGCCGGGTCGAAGCGCGTGATGGCGCCGACGCCGGAGCGGCCGGCGAGGGCGGCCGCCCAGAAGGCCTCCACCCCGACGCCGATCGGCGTCACCAGCCCGAGCCCGGTGATCACGCAGCGCCCGGGCATAGCTCACGCCCCCGCGCGCCCGCTGCGGCCGATGACCACGCTGGCGACCTTGCCCCCGCACGACACGGCGTTCACCAGCACGGCGTCGACCCGGCGCTCGAGCCCGCGCTGCACGTAGTTGAGATCCTCGTGCGCGTGGGCGGGGTCGAGCCCCGGAATGGGCGGGATCCGGCCGTCCTGGATGGCGCACACGGCCGCGACCGCCTGGATCATGCTGGAGGCGTCGAGGCAGTCGCCGGTCATCGACTTGGGCGCGGTGACCGGCGGGCAGCCCTGGCCGAGGCCCCCGAAGACCTGCTTGATCGCGGCCGCCTCGATCGCGTCGAGGTGAGGGTCGGAGGAGGCGCTCGCCGAGATCATGGAGACGTCGGCCGGGCGGAGGCCCGCGTCCGCGAGCGCGCGCTGCATGGCCTCGGCGACCGTGGCCGCGAAGCCCTCGCGATCCTCGCGGTCGAGGGCGATCGCGCTCGCGCAGCCCCGGACCTCGGCGAGGATGGGCCGCCCCTTCGCCCGCGCGCGCTCCAGATCCTCCACGACCAGCATGCCGGCGCCCTCGCCGAGCACGACGCCGCCGGCGCGGCGATCGAAGGGGCGCGACACCTCCTCCGTCCCCGGCTTGCTGCCGGCGAGCCGGCCCGTCTCGGCGAACCCCGCGAAGAGGATATCGCAGAGCACGTTGCCCGCGCCCACGAGCGCCGCGCCGCACGTCCCCGCGTGCACGAAATCGCGGACATAATCGATTGCATCGAAGCCCGACGTCTCGCCCGTGGCAATGGTCGAGCACAGGCCGGTGATGGCGAGCTCGATGGCGATCTTGCCCGCCGGCGCGTTCATCACCGTGTTGGCGAACATCAGCGGGCTCACGTATGCGGGGCCTTCCTTGATGGCCTCCGTGTAGAACGCGCTCACGCTGTCGACGTAGCCCCAGGTCGACCCGAGGACGATCGCCAGCTCGTCCTGTCCGTAGCCGGCCTCGACGACGCCGGCGCCGCGCCACGCCATCCGCGCGGCGCCGAGCGTGGCGAGCTGGATGCGGTCGTATTTCGAGCGCGCCTTCTTCTCGACGACGTCCTCGAGGACGCCGGCGGGGATCTCGGCGCCCAGGTGGACGGGGCGGCCGGCGGTGTCGATCCGCTGCAGCGGGCCGATCCCGCTCACGCCGGCGTGGAGGCCCTGGGCGAGGCTCCGCGCGTCGCCGCCGAGGGCGGAGATCGCGCCGATCCCGGTCACTGCGAGTACCATTCGAGCATGCCTCCTACGCGGCCCCGGCGCGGTGCGGGGCGGGTTTGCGCAACAGCAGGCAGGTGTTCTTGCCGCCGAACGCGAACGCGTTGTTGATGGCGACCGTCACCGGAGCCGCCACGGCCCGGTTGGGCACGTAATCGAGATCGCACGCCGGATCCGGCGTCTCGTAATTGATGGTCGGCGGCACGGAGCCGGTGTGCACGGCGAGGGCGCAGCTCACCGCCTGGATGGCGCTGGCCGCGCCCATGGTGTGCCCCACCATCGCCTTGAGCGCGCTGACCCGCAGGCGGCGGGCGTGGTCGCCGAAGAGGTCCTTGATGGCCCGGGTCTCCACCTCGTCGTTCACCTGCGTCCCCGAGCCGTGCGCGCTCACGTAATCGACCTCCTCGACGGCGCACGCCGAGGCGCGGAGCGCCCGCTGCATCGCCGAGCGCATGCCCCGGCCCGCCGGCTCCGGCGAGGTCAGGTGATAGGAGTCGCAGCTCACCCCGTAGCCGCCGATCTCGGCGTAGGCGCGGGCGCCGCGGCGCGCGGCGTGCTCCAGCGACTCGAGGATCATGACGCCCGCGCCCTCCCCGAGGATGATGCCGCGGCGGTTCTTGTCGAACGGGCGGCACCAGTCCGGCGCGACGGTGTTGAGGCGGCAGAAGCCGAGGAAGGAGATCTCGGAGAAGGCCTCCACGCCGCCGGCGATCACCACGTCCGCGCGCCCGGCCTTGATCAGATCGTGCCCGTAGCCGATGGCGTAGTTCCCCGCGGCGCAGGCGTTGGGGAACATCTGGTGGGGGCCGCGCGCCCCGAAGACGCGGGCGACGGCGCCCGGGATGACGTAGCAAGGGAAATGCTCGCAGAGCACCCTGTCCATCGGGGCCCCCCGGGCCCGCGCGCGGCAGAGCGCCTCCATGATCTGGATCTCGCCCCCGGTGGTGCCGAACGAGACGCCCACGCGCGGCGGGGCGGCGAGCGGCGTCGCGAGCCCGGCGTCGTCCATGGCCATGCGCGCGGCGGCCACCGCGAACTGCGAGGCCCGCCCCACGATCCGGTGCTCCGCGATCTCCGGGTGCCGGCCGGGATCGAAGTCGCGCACCTCGCACCCGCGGCGCGCGCGCAGCCGCGAGCAGTCGAACCCCTCGATCGGCGCGGTCCCGCAGCGGCCGGCCAGCGCCGCGCTCCAGAACGCGTCCTTGCCCAGGCCGATGGCGCTGATCACGCCGACGCCCGTCACCACGACGCGCCGGAGATCCGGGGCGATCGCGCTCACGGCGCCTGCGCCGGCGCCGCGCGGCGCTGCTCGAGGAGCTTCTGCTTGTCGGCGACGCCGAAGGTCATCTCGGCGGTCGCCGCCGCCTGGCCGTCGACCATGGCCCTGGCCGAGACGACGCAGCCGGTGCTGATCATCTTCTCCATGGTCACCTCGAGCATGAGCTGATCGCCGGGGACCACGACGCGGTGAAATCGCGTGCGCGCGGCGTGGAGCACGCCGAGCTGCCCGCGGCGGTCCGGGGAGCTCGACATGACGAGCAGCAGCGCGGCCTGCGCCAGCGCCTCGATGATGAGGACGCCGGGCATGATGGCGAGCTCCGGGAAATGGGCCCGCATGTACCACTCGTTGCACGAGACGTTCTTGAGGCAGACGATGCGCCGCCCCGCGGTGAGCTCGACGATCCGCTCGACGAAGATGAACGGCTCCTGGTGCGGGAGCATCTGCCGGATCCGCTCGTACCCGCCGTCCACCAGCTCGCCCGTCGGCGCCGCGATCTCCTCAGAAGACATGCGCCCCTCCGTCAGCTCCCGATCTTCCAGATGCGCCGCTGCTCTTTGGCGTCGAGGAACTCCATGGCCATGTTGTCGGTCCAGAGCTGCCCGGCGCGGGTCACGCGGAGGGACTCGCCGTCGTCCTCGAGCAGGCCGCGCGCCTTCATGCTCGAGATCGTGCCCGCGACCTCCTCCAGGAGGGCCTCGCCGATATCCGACTTGCGGACGGAGAGCAGCTTGGGGAAGAAGACCAGCGCCCGCTTGCGGTAATCGTCGACGTCCATCGCCTGGATCAGCTGCACGGGCAGCTCGCGGCCCCCGGCGCGCCAGGTCCGGTACTCGTCGGGCGGGAGGTTGCGGTACGCGAAGCCCCCGATCTGGCCCACCGCGCTGGCCCCGAGCGCGATCACGTCCGAGCGGCCGTCGCCGCCGCCGTAGACGAGGCGCTTCATCCGGTACGCCCGGCCGGGCCGGGTGAAGTCCTCGACGGTCTCCTGCTCGAAGCCGGCGCGTTCGAAGAGATCCATCGCCTCCGCGATCATCTCGAGCCGCGTGCCCTCGTCGGGCAGCTCGTCCTTGAGGCGGTGGCGCATCGAGAACAGCGTCGTGTGCGGGTACAGCACCGTGTCGTACACGTCGACGTTCGAGCACTCGAGATCGAGGGCGCGCTGCACGTCCGCGCGCCACACCTCGGGCGACTGCCCGGGCAGGCCGTACATGAGATCGAGGTTGAGGCCATAGCCGAACCGCTGCACCTGCCGCGCGCACTCGTCGACGTCCCCGAGCGTCGGCATCAGCCCCGAGAGCCTGCGCACGCGCGGGTCGAAGCTCTGCACGCCGAAGCTCACCCGGGTGCAGCCGAGCTCGCGCAGCGCCGCGAGCCGCGCCTCGTCCTTGAGCGACCGGACCTCGCCCTCGAACGAGAGCTCGACGCCCTCGGGCAGCGAGAGCTCCGCCCGGATGGCGCCGAGCAGGCGGGTGATGAGCGGCGCCGGCAGCATCGACGGGGTGCCGCCGCCGATGTACACGGCGTCGATGCGCCGCGAGCGCACGGCCGCCGTCCGGGCGTAGCGGCGCAGCTCCTCGATCACCAGATCGACGTATTCGACGAGGAGGTCCGCGTCCTCGGGCACCCGGCGGTAGAAGCCGCAGAAGAAGCAGATGTTGCGGCAGAACGGGATGTGCACGTAGAGGAGCGTCGCGCGCCCCTCGTCGCGCTCCCCGCGGTCGAGCGCCTCCGCCATGGCGCGCACGTCGGCGTCCCCCGCCCGCGAGCTCAGCGTGCTGAGGAACGGGTAGAAGTAGAGGGGGACGGTCTCCCGCTTGGGGTATTTTTGCTCGACGGTCATCGCGGTGACCTCACTTGCGGCCGGGCTGGCCGGCGGAGTCGGCCCCTTCGCCGCCACCCGACGGTGCGTTGCGGAGGAGCTTCATGTGGTGGTATTTCCGGCGCTCGAAGGCAGCGTCGTCGTAGAGCTCCTCGTAGAGCCGGAGCATCCCGGCCTCGAAGGTCTCGCGCGACATGCCCTTGAGCGTGAAGTTGAGCTGATAGGTGGAGTAGTTCGCCCAGGTGCGCCCGGGCAGGAGGCGCCCCTCGCGCTCCAGCCGCTGGTAGAGCCGGGTGCCGGGGATGGGCGTCATGATGAGGATCTGGAAGCCCAGCAGGTTGGTCTCGGTCACGAAATCGCGGAGCCGGTCGAACACGTCGGGGCCGTCCGTGTCGAAGCCCAGGATGAACGAGCCATAGATGGCGATGCCGCGCGCCTGGATGCGCTCGATGGCGCTCCGGTACTTGTCGAGGTGCCGGGTCTTCCAGCGGTCGCTGTCCACCGTCGCCAGCGTCGCGGCCGACACCGATTCGAAGCCGATCAGGACCTCCCGGCAGCCGGCGCGGAACATGAGATCGAGGAGGCGCTCGTCGTCGGCGATGGAGACGTCGGTCTGGGTGAACCAGCGCACCCGGAGCGGGATCATCGCCTCGAGGAGCTCGCGCGAGTACGACCGCTTCACGAACATGTTGTCGTCGACGAAGAACAGGTACTTGCGCGGCGCCACGCGCTTGATGGCGCGGATCTCCTCCAGCACCCGCGCCACCGGCTTCTGCCGGTACGACCGGCCCCACAGGCTGGTGCTCGCGCAGAACTCGCAGTCGTGAGGGCAGCCGCGCGTGGTCTCGATCGGCAGGATGCGGTAGTAGTCGGGGTTCAAGAGGTCGTAGCGCGGCATGGGCGCCTCGCGCAGGTCGGCGAACACCCCCTTGCGCTCGTAGATGCGCTTGGGCTTGCCGGCGGCGCGATCGGCCATGAACTCGCCCCAGAGGACGGGGGCCTCGCCGGCGAACACGCTGTCGACGTGGCGTGCCGCGTCCTCGGGCACCGCCGTCGCGTGGGGGCCGCCCATGATCACGTACGCGCCGCGCGCGCGGAACGCGTCGGCGATCTCGTAGGCGCGCGACGCCTTGGGGGTGAGCGCGGTGAGCGCGACCAGGTCGTATTTCTCGTCGAAATCGATGCCGTCGTTGTGATCGTCGATGTAGCGGACCTCGTCCTCGGGCGAGAGGAGGCCGCCCAGGGTGAGCAGCCCGAGCTCGGCCCAGTTGTAGATGATCTCCGCGCGCGCGCGGAGCTCGCGGGAGGTGGCGAAGACCTCCGCGAGCCCCTCGTGCTCGAAGAGCTTGCCGCGGGCCGGGGAGACCAGCGCGACCTTCATTGGGGCTGCCCGGGCCCGGGATCCGGGGCCGCCTGCGGGGCCGCGGGCCGCGCCTTCAGGCGGGCCGCCCGCCGCTCGTCGATGAGGTCGTCGACCAGCGAGAGATCGATCGGGATGTGCCGCCGGAAGGACAGCGCCGCGCCCTCGGGCGGGAGGCGATCCTCGATCAGCCGCTCGCGCTCGTCGTAGAGCCCGTCCTCCATCTCCTCGAGGAAGGGGATGTACTGCCGGGCCAGCTTGAGCTCCGGGTTGATCATGAAGAGCTTCATCGCGGTGCGGCCGTACGCCGTGCCCTTCAGCGGATCCGCGGCCTTGCGGTGGAGGGCGTAGAACTTCTCGTAATTGGCGATGATGATCCGCTGCAGCGTGCTGGGCTTCATGTTCTTCGGGTAGTGGATCACGTAGGCGCTGTTGTAGAAGCGCCAGTCGTGGTGAACGAACCGGGTGTCGGGGAGGAGCTGCGGCAAGCCCAGGATGCGCTGCTTCGTGGGGATCTCGTAGAACGAGTAGAAGTGCGCGTGATAGAAGTCGTTCTCGATGAAGAAGTCCGCGGTGTTGCGGATCGAGTCCGGCGTGTCGTGATCCGTGCCGAGGATGGTGGAGCCCATCGTGTGGATCCCGGCCGCGTGGATGTTGGCCACGTTCCGGCGCACCGACTCGAGGGTCTGCTTCTTGGAGAAGAACCGGAGCGTCTCGTCGCTCACCGACTCGACGCCCACGAACAGGATCTTGACCCCCGCGCGCTTCATCAGCGCGAGGATCTCCGGCTCTTGCCCGACCTCGGTGCGCGCGAAGACGACGAGATCCAGGGTGTCGCCGTAGCGGTCGATGATCGACTGGAGCAGGCCCACCACCCGCTTGCGGTTCACGGTGAGCTCGTTGTCGACGAGCATGAACGTGCGGCTGCCGGTCGTGGCCATGCTGTTCGCGATATCGCGGAGCACGGTCTCGTTGCTCTTCGTGCGGTACCGCAGCCCGAGCTCCTGCGGCGCCACGCAGAATTTGCAGTTGAACGGGCACCCGCGCGAGGTCTGCACCACCTGCAGGTGCATGGCGGGGATGCGGCCGGAGAACCGCTCGCGCGAGGTGCCGTACCCGTCGAGGACCTCCACGTCCTGCGGGACGTCGATCTCCTCCATGAACTCGCGCCGGGGGTTGTGGACGAAGCCGCGCGAGGGATCACGATAGGACAGGCCGGCGACGTCCGTGACCGGCGCTCCGGCGGAGAGCCGCGCGAGCAGCTCCAGCAGCGTGGCCTCGCCCTCGCCGCGGACGGCGTAATCGCAGTACTCCAGGCACTCCTCGGGGAGCACGGTGGGGTGGGCGCCGCCGAAGATGATGGGCGCGCGCGTCACGCGGCGCAGCTCCTGTGCCACCTCGTAGCCGCGCGCGGCGCAGAAGGTCATCAGCGCGACGCAGACGTAGTCGGCCCGGCGGACGAAGTCCCAGTCCACCTCGCCGCGGATGTATTCGCAGAACACCCGCACCTCGTACCCCGCGTTCTTCAGCGCGGTGCCGATCGCGATGGTGCCGTAGCGCGGCATGACGAACAGCGTCGACAGCCGATCGAAGTGGGGCTCGTGCGGGTTGATGATGGCGACGGTGGGCATGCGAGCTCTGCCTTCTCTTCAGACGCACGTCATGGTGATCGACGCGTTGTGGCCCAGGAAACCATACGAGTTGCTCACGAGCGTCCGGACTGCGGCCCTGCGCGCGTGGTTGGGCACGCAGTCCAGGTCGCACTCGGGATCCGGCGTCTCGTGGTGGACGGTGGGCGGGATGATCCGGTGCTTGAGGACGAGCGCGCAGGCCACCGCCTCGATGCCCCCCGCCGCGCCCATGGTGTGCCCGATCATCGATTTGATCGAGCTCATGGGCACGCGCGCCGCCGCGGCGCCGAACACGCGCTTGATCGCCCGCGTCTCGGCCAGGTCGTTGGCCGGCGTGCCGGTGCCGTGGGTGCTGATGTAATCGATCGCCTCCGGCGCGACGCCCGCCTGGCGCAGCGAGCGCTCCATCGCCAGCGCCGCGCCGACCCCGTCCGGCTCGGGCGCCGTCACGTGGTACGCGTCGCAGCTCGTCCCGAACCCGACGATCTCGCCGTACACGCCGGCTCCCCGCCGGCGCGCGCGCTCGAGATCCTCGAGCACGAGGACGCCGGCGCCCTCGCTCACAAGGAGCCCCTGCCGGTTCCTGTCGAAGGGCTGGCAGCGGGCCGACGCCACGAGCTTCATGCGCGAGAAGCCCACGTGGAGGACCTTCGAGAAAGGCTCCGCCCCTCCGGCGATCATGACGTCGGCCTGGCCGGCGCGGATGGCGCTGAACGCGTAGCCGATCGCGTAGTTGCTCGCCGCGCACGCGGTGGGGATGAGCAGCGTCGGGCCGCGGATCCCGTGCCTCTGCGCCACGACGCCGCAGATCGCCTCCGGGTCGGCGGCCCGGAAGCGCCGCGCCCGCTCCCCCACCGGCTCCCGCGGCCCCACCCGCTCGGCGGCGAGCGCCTCTATCTCGGGCGACTCGCCGAGCGTCGTGCCGAGCGCCACGCCCACGCGCCGGGGGGGCAGCGCGCTCACGTCGATGCCGGCGTCCCGCAGCGCCTCGGCGGCGGCCTCGGCCGCGAGGGACCCGCCCCGCCCCGTCCCGCCCTCGCGGAACGCGGCGGCGGCCGCCTCGTTGAAGGCGGCGTCGGTCACCAGGCAGCCCCGGGTCATCCGCGTCTGCAAGCCCAGGCGCTCGCCCACGTCGACGACGCACGATCTGCCCTCGACGAGGCTGGCCCAGAAGCGGTCCCGGCCAACGCCGATGGGGGTGACCACCCCCAGGCCGGTGACGGCGACGCGGCGCAGCGAATTCGGTAGCGCGCTCATGAACCTGACCCCCCGCGGGACTCGTGGCTCCTCCGCCGGCTCATCGGCCGGCGCCGCCGCTCACGACGTGGAGCGGGCTACGCCCGGGCCGCCGTGAGCTCTCGCACCAGCGCGATCGACTGGCTCAGGGTGGCTATCTCGGGCAGGCGCTGCTCCTCGATCTCGATGCGATAGTGCTTCTCGATCGCGGCCACGATCTCGAGGGCGAGCAGGGAGTCCAGGTTCAGCTCCTTGAAGAAGTGCTTGTCCCGATTCTCCCATACCTGCTGCTCGTCCATCTCGACGATGCCCGCGATGAGACTGCAGAGTTGCTGTTCGAGCTGATCCACGATGTCGTTCCTCACCCGCCTGACAGCGCGCAATGGACCACCCGCCGGAGCCCCGGCTCGGGATCCGGACCGTGGCGAGAGATCCCCTGACGCCACACGGTGGTTGTGTTGAAACTCGACGAGAAGCCCCGCGAGAGCGCAGCTCTCCCGTGGCGTCAGTGCTTCCGCGTACTCATGGCGCCATTCGTTCGGAGTTTCCCGAACCTAAGCAAGGTGGGCCTAAACCTGGCCGTCCCTCGTGTCAATTCTTTTCATGCTGATCCGCCGCTCGCACGCCCACGTCCTGGCCGCGTCCATGTCGGGCACGATCGGCGCGGCGGGCAGGAGGTCCATCCGATTGTTGGATGTCAAGAAAATTCAGATCTTCCATGTTCGGCGAGGCGCTTGCGGATGTGGCGCAATCGCTGCGCGGCACGCAGCGTGAACGCCCCCGTGGACAGCAATGCCTCGGACAGGGCTCTGCCCGTGATTGCCCTCGGCAGGGAGAATTCTCTCTTCTTTGGCCATGAGCAGGCCGGGGAGGACATCTCCGGGCTCCACGCTCGAATGCCTGGCGAATGTGCTGATCCGCATCCAGGATCGTCCCGCCGAGCGCGTCGCCTCCCGCCGCCTGACGACGGCGGGAGGGGTCGAAGGGCTGCCGGCGCCGCGCCGGGTCCGATATACTCCCGCACCATGACACCGGACCGCGGCGGTCCCCGCCGCGCATCGGCGGAGCCCACGCTCTCCATGGACCTCTGCGGGCCCCTGCCGTCGTCGGAGGCCGAGGACAGCTTGCCCGGGCTGGTCCTCCTGTACGCGCCGGACTACGAGGCGCTCGCGCCGGCGTACCCGTTCCGGAAGCACGAGATCCTGATCGGGCGCGACGAGAGCGCGGACATCCGCATCCCGGGCCGCGCCGTCTCGCGCACGCACGCCTGCATCCGGCTCGAGGACGGGCGCTGGACGATCACCGACCTCGGCGGCAGGAACGGCACCATGGTCGGCGGCCGGTTCGTCGGCGAGGCCGCGCTCGAGCCGCACTCCCAGATCCGCATCGGCGACGCGATCTTCAAGCTCGTGGCGGCGGACGCCGAGGGATACCTCCCTTACCGGATCGACGGCGCCTGGCTCGGCGGGGCCGGCGACGAGCCCGCGCGCGAGCGGCCGGGGGCCGGCCGGATCGTCGGCGGATACGTCATCGAGCGCCTCGCGGCCAGCCTCCGCGAGGTCGCGCGCAGCGACCTCTCCCTGCTGATCGGCGGCGAGAGCGGCACCGGCAAGGAGGTCTTCGCCCGCCAGCTCCACGACTGGAGCGGCCGGCGCGGCCCCTTCCAGGCCATCAACTGCGCCGCGATCCCGGCCACGCTCATCGAGGGCGAGCTCTTCGGACACCGGCGCGGCGCCTTCTCCGGGGCCGATCGCGACCGCGTCGGCCTCATCCGCGCGGCGCACGGGGGCACGCTCTTCCTCGACGAGATCGGCGACATGCCCCCGGAGGCGCAGGCCAAGCTCCTGCGCGTGCTCCAGTCGCGAGAGATCGTGCCGCTCGGCGCCACGCAGCCGGAGCAGGTGGACGTGCGCGTCGTGTGCGCGACGCACCGCGATCTGGTGCGCCTGCAGCGCTCCGAGCAGTTCCGCGGCGACCTGTTCGCGCGCCTGAACGAGGTGGCCATCACGCTGCCGCCGCTCAGGGAGCGCAAGGAGGACCTCTTCGCGCTCTGCCGCGCGCTCGCCGCGCGGCACGGGCGCCCCGACGTGCGGCCCACGATGCGGTTCATGGCCGCGCTGCTGCATCACGATTTTCCGTACAACGTGCGGGAGCTCGAGGCGATCATCAAGCGCTGGGCCGCCGTCTCGCGCGGGCCCGACATCGATCACGAGCACCTCTCGGACGTGATCCGCGATCGCTTCCGGGAGTACGGGGTGAGGACCGACGCGTCCGGCGCGCGCCAGTCCGTCGAGGACGCGCATCGCGCTTCGGTACCGTCCGACGCGCCCGCGCCGCCGCAGACGCTCGCGCCGCCGTCCCTCCCCCCGGGCGCTGCGCCGAGCGAGGCGGAGCTGCGAGACCTCCTGGCGCGCCACAAGGGCAACGTGAAGGCCGTCGCCTGCCTGCTCGGCAAGGACCGCGTGCAGATCCACCGCTGGATGAAGCGCTACGGCATCAACGTCGACGATTATCGCTGAGCAGCGCGCGCGCCCGGCCCCCCGGCGGGAGCTCGATCCAGCTCGTCTCGCCCCACGCGCCTGCGGGGCGCGCGCCGAGATCGTCGAGCCCCTCCGCGGCCTCCGCGGAGACGAGCGGCCCCGCCGCGTCGATGTCCGGCACCCAGCCGAGCCGCAGCAGATCGCCGCCGATCAGCGCCCCGTCCGCGCCGAGCGCCGCCTCGCCGGCGTGCAGGCACAGCCGCGGGCGCACCCGCGGATCGCAACCGGGGCGCGCGGCGAGGTCGCCCGCGAGCGCCGCGAGCGCGCCCGCCAGCCCGCGCCGCAGCGAGCGCTCCTCGACCGGATCCTCGGGCCGCGCGCGCGCGAGCAGCGCGGCCGTCCCGCTCTCCTGCGCGACCCGGAGCCCGGCCGCCTCGAGCTCGCTCACCGCCGCGCCGAGCACGCCCTCGAGATCCGCGAGCAGCGCCTCGTCGGGGTCCTCGAGCGCGCCCTGGTCGATGCGCGCCTCCACGTGCACGACGATCGCGCCCTGCGCCCCTGCGCCCGGGAGGCGCGCCGCGGCCTCGATCTCGGCGAGGAGCTCCCGCGGCCCCGGCTGCCGGTCGTCGGGGTCCTTGGCCAGCGCGCGCAGGATCGGCCCGTCCAGCGCCGGCGCGACCGGCGCGACCGCGCTCGGGGGCCTCGGCGCGGCGTACAGGTGCATCTGCTGCAGCAGCATCAGCGATCGCGCCTCGAAGGGCAGCGCGCCGGTGAGCATGCGGTAGGCGAGCGCGCCGAGCGCGTACACGTCGGTCCGCTCGTCGACCGCCCCGCTGAGGATCTGCTCGGGCGCCATGCACGCGACCGTGCCCACGATCTGCCTGGACGCCGTGAGCCCCGGCCCCTCCGCGTGGAGCAGCTTCGCCACGCCGAAGTCGAGGAGCACCACGCGGCGCTCGGGCCCGTCGCAGAGGAACACGTTGGAGGCCTTCACGTCGCGGTGCACGACGCCCGCCGCGTGCGCCGCCGCGAGCGCGTCGCAGAGCGGCGCGAGGATCGCGAGCGCCTCGGCGACGGAGAGCCGCCCGCGCGCCGCGAGCCGGCGCTGCAGGCTCACGCCCGACAGGAGCTCCATCACGAAGTAAGGCCGCCCGTCGTCGAGCTTCCCGGCCTCGAGCACGGTCACCACGCCGGGGTGCCGGACACACCGGATCGCCAGCACCTCCCGCTCGAACCGCGCGAGCGCGCTCGGGCTCACGACGAGCTCCTTGTGGAGGATCTTGATCGCCGCCGGCGCGCCCCCTGCCACAGGTTCCGCCCGGAACACCTCACCGAAGCCGCCCGAGTCGAGCGGCTCCACGATCCGGAAGCCGCCGACGCGATCCGGCGCGGCCCCCGCGCCCGCGCGCTTCGCCGCCGCCGGAGGGCCCGCGGTCTCCGCGCCGTCGGGTGGTGGAGCGGAGACGAGCAGGTGACACTCGAGGGTTTCGTCGGCGCTCGCCACGGGACCACATGGTATCACGCATGTCCGCGCTTGATTTGCCGGAGGCCATGCCGGCACCCGCGCGGCGGGGCGTGGACCGGAGCCCGTCCTGCAGCTCAGCAGTTCGGGCACTCGCAGTGCAGCTCGGCGGGGGACGCCTGGACGCACATCGTGAACGGCTCCACGCAGGCGCTCGCCCCCACGCAGCCGCAATCGACGGCCGACCCGCAGACCTCGGGGACGTCGACGCAATGGAAATCGGCCGCGAAGCCCACCTCCGCCACGCACGCCAGGCCGGGCCCGCACTGGTCGCAGGAGCCCACCGTCGCGCACTCCGTCGGCGCCACGCAGCCGCCCCAGCACGCGCCCGAGACCGCCGGGATCTTGCCGGCCTCGCAGGGCGGCGGCAGCGCGTTGCACAGGACCTCGGCGGGATCGCAGCGGTGCCCGGCCACGCACCGCCCCGCGTTGCACGTGGGCGTGAGGGTGGAGAGGCCCAGCGACTCGCAGGTGGGGACGAAGCAATCCTGGATCGGGCAATCCGGCGCGACCGAGCCCTTGGGCATGCCCTCGCAGGTGCAGCAATCGTTGACGATGATGCAATCGCTGTCGACCTCGCACTCGGGCGCCGCGCTCCCGCCGCCGTGCCCCGCCTGGCCGCCGTGGCCCGCGGCCCCGCCCTGCCCCGCGCCCCCGCCGCCGGCCGAGGTGCCGCCCGCCGCGCCCCCGGC